>CAZTBA010000165.1:0-12610 GCA_964611725.1 uncultured bacterium | reverse complement strand
GCACCTACGGTTCATTTTGATGAGACAGGTATTTACCATAGCAGCAAGAGATTTTGGTTACATGCTGCTTCCACTGAATCTTTCAGTTACTATTTTGTGCATTGTAAGCGAGGCAGTGCAGGCATGGAGGCAGCTGGTATTCTTCCGGATTACGAGGGGGTTGCTGTCCATGATCACTGGGAAGCTTACAATTCTTATGGGCGGTGTGCCCATGCATTTTGTAATGTTCATCATCTAAGGGAATTGACCAGGGCCTATGAACAAGAGGGAGCTTCCTGGGCAAAAGAGATCAAAGATCTGCTTTTGGAGATCAAGGGGCAAGTTGACCAGGCAAAAGATGCTGGCAAACAAGCCCTCCAATCCAGTCTGATTGAGACCTATCATCAACGCTACCAAAACATCCTCACTGAAGCCCTCAAGATCTATCCTCCAGGTATAAGAGATAGGCCTAAACGTGGCAAAAAGAAACAGAGCAAAGATAAAAACTTGCTGGACCGGCTCATCAAATACCAAAGAGAAACTCTCCGATTTATGGAAGATTTCAACGTCCCTTTTGATAATAATCTTGTGGAACGAGACATCCGTATGGTCAAAGTCAAACAGAAAATATCAGGATGTTTCCGTTCTCACCATGGAGCCGATTGCTTTTGCCGCATCCGTGGCTTTATCTCTACTGTCAGAAAACAGGAAAAGAACGTATTGGAATATCTATCCAAGACATTTCAACCATCCACAGTAGATGCTATTCTCTTGTCTGGAATATAGGCTGTGTAGTTACAAACCTTATTTTGATGCTTAGGAGTTAGGAAACTGAAACAGAGATTTAGGAGGTGATCTTAAGGTGAAAATCCTGAAGATGTTTGCCCTTCTTTTCGTGTTTCTCTTCTTCCAGGCCAATTCTGCTACCTCCCAGGTTTTCGGCAAAAACAAAGTATCGAACAAGGACTTCGAGTGGAGGTATCTGAGGACCAAGCATTTCGACATATATTTTTACGACCCGGGAGAGGAGATAGCAAGGATGGCGGCCGAGATCGCGGAAGAGGCTTATTTGGATCTGAAGCATGACCTTCGCTATTCAGCCGAAAGGGCAAATCGCATTCCCATAATCCTCCATAATTCCCATAACGACTTTGAACAGACGAACGTCATCCTCGAGACCATAGAGGAGAGCGTCGGAGGTTTCACAGAGCTATATAAAAACAGGGTGGTCGTTCCTTTCGAAGGTCCGCACGGGAAATTCCGACATGTCCTGCGGCACGAGCTGACCCATGCAATGATGTTCAACATGTTCCATGGGGGAGGCGTCGGGTCGATGATCTCCACCCAATACCTCTATCAGATCCCGCTGTGGTTTATGGAGGGAATCGCAGAATACGAGTCCCTGGGATGGGATACTGAATCGGATATGATCATGAGGGATGCTGTGGTATCCGGATACCTCCCTCCGCTGAGTGAGATATATGGCGGATACATGGTCTACAAGGGAGGGCAGTCGCTCTTCAGATATATCGCTGAGAACTACGGCGGTCAGAAGATAGGTGAGCTTATAATAAAGACCAAGTTTGAAAGGGGCGTAAACAGAAGCTTCCTATCCGCTCTCGGGGTGAACGTAGAGGAAATAGGTGAAAGATGGCAGAAATCGCTCAGAAAGGAATACTGGCCTGAGCTTGCCAAAAGGGAGGAGCCGGATGATATAGCAAAGAGGCTGACGGATCACAGGAAGGGAAACTACTATTTGAATGTCAAGCCGGCCTATTCCCCGCACGGGGATAAGATAACCTTCCTCTCCGACAGGAGTGACTACAACGATATCTATGTTATGTCGGCCATAGATGGAAGGATCCTGAGAAGGCTGGTAAAGGGCGAAAAGAGCGGTGACTACGAGGAGATGCACTGGCTCAAAGGAGGAATCTCCTGGTCTCCCGATGGATCACGGATAGCTTTCACTGCGAAAAGCGGCCCTGAAGATGCGCTCTATATCGTTGATGCCGTGAGCGGGGAGGTCCGCCAGAAACTCACTTTCGGGCTCGATGCTGCCTTTTCCCCGAGCTGGTCCCCGGATGGAACGCGGATCGCTTTTGTCGGCCTCAAAGCTGGAGCATCTGACCTCTACCTGATCGAGCTTACAGGTGGGAGACTCTCAAAACTCACAGACGATACTTTCGATAACACCGATCCGCAGTGGTCACCTGACGGACAGATGATAGCATTCGCTTCCAACAGAAATAGAAGGTCTCCCTCGGAAACAGGTTATCATATAGAGGATTATGATATATTCATAATTGAGCTTGAATCCGGAAACATAGACTCTGTGGTCTCTTCCCCTTACAACGATATATCGCCCTCCTGGTCCCCCGACAGTAAGAAAATAGTTTTTTCGTCCGACAGGAATGGTATATATAATATCTACGTAGCCGATCTCGCGAATGGTAATTCCAGACCCCTTACGGATATACTGACCGGATGCTTCAACCCATCATGGTCTCCGAAGGGTGACCGTATAGCATTTACATCTTTCCAAAACTGGGGATGGGACATTTTCGTCATAAAAAATCCCCTTTCGAAGCTGAAGGATCACGAGCTTGAGTTGACCGAATTCTTCACGAAGCTTTCCGGGGAAGAGGAGGTCCCCGCGGAGAGCAGCATAGCCCTGGGCGAGTTCGGAGACAGTGTTACCGAAGAGGAAAGTACGGAAGAAGACATAGATTTCGAAGTTGATAGCCTCAAAGTCCACGGATACAAGCTGAAATTTTCCCCTGACATAATAAGTGCGTCCGCCCAATATAATACGTATTCCGGGCTTGGGGGAGGAGCGCTTGTGGCCATAAGCGATGTGATGGGAAATCACAGGATATTCCTTCTGACCGACCTTTTCTACTCCCTTGAGGACAGTGATTTCCAGATGCTCTACTACTACCTCCCCAAGAGGATCGACTACGGGTTCACAGCCCTCCATACAAAGGACTATTACTATGTGATCACTGATAGGTCACAGGTCTGGTTCTCGGACAGGATATATGGCGGGGGAGTCTTTCTATCCTATCCCTTCTCCAAGTTCACCAGGGTAGATTTCGACGTTACCTTCTTGGACATTAGTAGGGAACAATTCTCCTTCGAACGCGGCTGGAGCCGGAAAAAGCTCAGGACACTTATACCGGGGATAAACCTCGTCAACGACACCATAATTTGGGGTTTTACCGGCCCTGTGAACGGATCGAGATCCGTATTATCTCTCGAATACAGCCCCGATATGAATTTCAACCAGCTCTACTTCACGACGGTGTCGGCAGATGCGAGAAAGTACATCAGAATAGGCAAGAAATACAACGTCGCCCTGAGATTCTCAGGGGGCGCAAGCTTCGGACAGAATCCACAGCGTTTCTTCCTCGGAGGCACGGAAAACTGGATAAACTCGAAGTTTTCAAGGACTGATACCTGGGACATAGAGAGCTTCTACTTCGCAAGATTTCCGGCTCCTCTGAGGGGAACCAATTACTACGAGCTGGTCGGAACCAGATATATGCTTTTGAACACAGAGTTCAGGTATCCTTTCATCCAGCACATCTCCCTCGGCTGGCCGCTTCCCATAGCCATGCACAACATCGGGGGCGCCCTTTTTATGGATGTGGGTGGGGCATGGACCGAGGACAGCACCTTCAGGCCTGTCGAATCGGGATTGAACGGCTTACCGCGCCTTAAGGGCCTCAAGGCAGGTTACGGTTTCGGCTTGAGAGCGAATCTGGGGATCGCAATCCTCAAGTTAGACGCGGCCTGGAGAACAAACCTTGCGGTTTCAGACCATAAGCCGAGGTACTATTTCTCTCTCGGATCGGAGTTCTGAGAAATTCGAGATCCTTTAGACATCTCTCCTGATAAAGAAAATGAAAAACTTCCGCCGTTTCAGGTTTCACATCTCAAGTCTCAGCCTGGCGATCTTCGTTTCGCTCACTTTCTCCCTGGCATTTCCTGGATCCTCCGATGCCCTTCCTCCCGGCGTAAAGTGTGGTTTTCCGCAATTCGAGCAGCCCGATTTCCCACAACTTGGCAGGGCCATGAAGCCGGTCTCCCCAAAGCAAATTGAGATAGGCACGATCGAGAGCTTCTGGGTCCGAAGTTTTATAGACTTCAGTTCTTATGAAATAGAGGCGACGTGCCTTTACGTCGGGGAGAAATCTTATATCTTCGTGGAGCGGGAGAAGTGGGATGACGGAACTGTCAACCAGGATGATGTGAATTACCTTGCAGATGCCTTCGAGTTTTCCACTCCGGCCGACACCTATAAAGGGGTATATGATCTGGATGTCGAAACCTTCGGGGAACCCTCGGATGTGGACGGTGATCCTCGTATATATATACTTGTTTTTGATATCCGCGATGGCTACTCCAGTCCCGGAGAAGGTTTCTATGCAGGCTATGTCGATCCGGAAGATATCTTATTCCCCCCGGGTTCGCCGCCTGATTGGAGCAACGCGAAGGAGATAATCTACATAGATTGCTATCCGCTTCTCACACTATACCGCGATAGCGCGCCCGCGACGCTCGCCCACGAGCTTCAGCACCTTATCCATTTGGCCTACGACCCGTATGAGGAGGTCTGGGTGAATGAAGGGTGTTCGGGATACGCCGAGATCATGTGTGGATATGAAACTTTCTTCGGAGACTTCTTTCTGAAAGATCCCAATAACAGCCTGATCGACTGGGCGGATGAAATGGCGGACTATGACCAGACGATGATGTTCATAACCTATATTTCCGACCATTATGGTGGAAAAAATACGATAGCAAAGATCATCTCCGATGAAAGGCATGGCATCGAAGGGATAGATTCAGCACTTGCCAGTGCAGGCATCGGCGTAGTTTTCGAGGATATATTCTCCGGCTGGACGGTGGCAAATTACCTGGACGGCGAGGGGATATATGGATATCCCCGGCAGGATGTGCCCGAGATTTCCGAAGGGTTCATACGTTTCCGATTGTATAGCATCCCTACTTTGTTCTCAGAGAATCTCGAGCCGTGGGCAGCGAGCTATTTGGAGATAATCTTTCAGGATGCTTTCCAGATCGGCTTCGAGGGTGTGAACGGGAATTACCACCTCCTTTCGATCGGAGGCGGAGAAAACTACGTAGGAGAGTTTGATCTCGAGGATGGTAGCACCGGGGATTTCCAGATTGAGGGAAGGGCCCTCACAGCACTTGTAATAGCCAGATCCGGCAGGGATGATCCAGGTCACTCGGAGCCATATAGCTACATCCTGTCGGCTGAAAGCCCACAGACGGATATTAAGGAAAACGAGCCAGGGAATTCCCTGCCGCTTTCAAGCACACTCAAGGGAAATTTCCCAAACCCGTTCAATTCTTCTACAACCATATACTTTGACATATCACCCGAGGACGCCGGTGGTAGCCTCAGTCTGACTATATACAATGCCATTGGGAAAAAGATAAGGGTAATCGCGGACGGGAGGTTTCCATCCGGATTCCACAGGGCCACCTGGGATGGGAAAGATGGCTCGGGATTTGAAGTTGGAAGCGGAACTTACATCTTCGTTCTGGAGACAGAAGCCCGAAGTTTCTCCCGAAAAGGCTTGCTCCTAAGGTGAAGCATGGCCAGGTTCATCCGTATCCGGACGTGAGTGTGTCCTGACAAATTCGTTCCTTTCCCGCAGTCGAGCCTCGATCTTTTCGATACAGTAAGCTATGTAGGAATCGTTATGCCCCCCCTTATCATGTTTTTCCTTGAAAAGTCCGATCTCGACCTCATGCAGAAATTTCCTGATGATCTCCTCCGATATCGGCTCCGGTGACTTGCTCCATTTCGACAGCATTACCACTATTTCCCTGTGATAGTTAGCATATGGGGAATCGGCTCCGAGTTCGAGCGGGCTCGGGTTCGAGGCCCACTGGAAGCCCTTAAGCGCCATCACCAACTCTTCGTACGAACGTTCCTGGAATAGCCGCGGGAATGTAAACTCAACCACTCTTTTAGGATGGGGATCGTTGTCGAACTGCTTGTGCTCGTTGAAACGGGAGAAATCCATTCCGGTATAGGGATTTGTTATCTCGCCCTGAAATATCCGTTTTTCCCTTAGAAAGCCCTCATCATCTAACCCGATATCACCCCCTATGAGGAGGAGGCAGAGGAGGAAATCGGGATTCTTGAGCCTGGTAAGGGGCCTTTCCCTATCGATTTCGAGGTTTATATGAAGGCTGTGAGGCTTTATGTCGATGAATTTTATCATCTGGTTTATGAGCTCTGAAAGGACCCAGGGGTCCTGTGTGGTAGGCTTAGACACATCCCCGGCTATCTTATATCTGCCAAAGGCAAACTCCAGGAATCCCCGTCTGCGTATCCTTTCCCCGGTCAAGTATCTGTGATCATCGACATATCCACCTACCTTCCAGAAACGCCGCTCGAGGTCGAAGTCATGAAAATACCAGAATCCATCATAGAGCGAATCATCCCCTGGACTTGCATTTATAACCTTATATCCGAGCATGCTGACCTCCATCTCAGCCCCAAGTGATGTCGCTCCGGGCTGGCGGTTCTCGTTGACCCAGTAGAGGACATCTATGACAGATTGCCTATCATAGATCTCATCAGCTATGCATATGGCAGCGACAACGTAATCTATGTATTCGAAGTCGGGCCTGTAACCGGAAACCCCAAGGGAGCTCTCAAGTTTCTCTATGGCTTCGATGCGTTCGTTTATAAAAAGCAGGCTGACAAGGTTTGAGATAGCGTGTTCATAAAAAGGGTCTGCCACCTTCGTGATGCCCTTAAACTCTCGTCCTACTTCCTCCTCAATTTCGTTGAAGATCGTCTGTTTCAGTATAAGCTTCAAGTAGGAATCTGCATAATGAAACGCATCCGGGTCCTCGTTGATCCAGGATAAGCTTGGGAGTTCTGACCTTTCTATCTGATATTTGGCCAGGAACCTTGGCCTCGACGGATCCTTGAAATGGTCTCTGAGAAGCTCTTCTATCATACCGCCGAGGAGCTCCCTGCGGGCGCGTTTTTCCAGTTCGACCATCTGGACATCTTTCAGGTCGGTTATCTCGGATTTTATCAGTTCCTCGAGCTCTGACGTTATATGTTCTTCCACCCGTGCTGCCACATCCCTCCCTTCCTCAAGATACTTCGAGATGGCGTTAGGATTGCCTATATATGTGAACGCCCTGACCTCGCCTTCATATACGTGCACATTCACTTCACATCTTGCATAGAGCTTTCCCTCATCCTCGTATCTGTCAAGAACTTTCATCGTCTCTGGATCTATATCTTCTATGAGTATTCCGTAGACGACTCCACCTTCATCGGGCACTACATAGGGGAAGGCCTGGGGTGAGCTGACTTTCCTGAAGCCGTGCAGATGGGCTGGACGCCGTGGCAAGTCTTTTCCAGCTATGATCTGGAAGTAATATGGGCTGAGAAGTGTCCCGTATACGAAGAGTTTCGAACTATCAGAATTTCTCATCAAGTAGGAGTATCCTCTGATTCCTGTGATATCAGGCAGCAGTTTTAGGAGGGATGTTATCCGAGCTTTTCGAGGATTCTGTCGATTTTCACATACCTGCTGACAAGTTTCCTCGCTATTCTTATCTTGTCTTTTTCAGAAGGGTGAACCTTAACTATTATATCGTGGAGCTTCGAGGCAACAGAGTAGGTATCCTCAGGCATATAGATAACCGGTATACTGGTCTTGGATATGATTCTCATAACCGCTTTATGTGGAAGAATCTTGCCTGTAAGTATAAGCCCGGCAACGCAATGTGATTTACTCCTCACCCCGGCCTTACTTACAGCCGCAAATATGAGATCCTCCCTGTCCCCTGGAGTTATCACGAGAGTTCTGTTGTTAAAGTAAGTAAGGGCCTGGTGCGGGGTCATAGCCCCCACTGCTATTTTCTCTACCCTCTTATCGAGCGATTCTTCCCCGTTTAAAAGCTCACCCTTTGTCTCGGCGAGTATCTCGCCGATAGTAGGACTTGAGAGCACCTCCTTATAGGGTATGACACCCAGAAGTTCCATCCCAAAGCGCTTAAGCCCCTTTTCCGTGATTTCCTTGACCTTATCATATTTATCGACGAGCACTTTGTTCAGTATAACACCTATGAGCTCAACACCTTCGTTTTCGAAAAGCGTCCTGTTTAAAGCTATCTCATCTATTGGCCTTCCTATTCCACCGACAGTGACAAGCACAACCTTTGCACCCAGGAGTTTTGCCACATTGGCGTTCGAAAGATCGAAGGCCGACCCTACACCAGCATGTCCCGTTCCCTCGATTACCACTATATCCTTTCCCTTCGAGACAGCACTGTAAGATTCCATCATCCTGCTTACGAGACGTTGCGGTGAACTTTCGGAATTTATGTACTCCGCCGTAAACCCCCTCTCTACAGCTATGGGGCTCATATGCTGTATATCGACTCCCATGTCCCATATTCCATGGATAAGGAGGGAATCCTCGTCGATCTTATTGCCGTCCACCTCCACGTACCTCTGTCCCACAGGCTTTATAAAGCCGACCCTACCCGGGAACCTCTCCATAAAGGCAGAGATGAAACCCACCGCCATCACCGTCTTACCATCGTTTTGTTTCGTAGCGGCCAAAAAGATTCTCTTCTCCATAGAAGTTCCCTCCGGATCTTATATCACCCAGCTCTTATGCCTGCTTGCATGACACTGCATGTTCACCGCCACCGGGAGGCTTGCTATGTGACAGGGATAAGTCTCTATATGCACTGCCAGGGCTGTGATCCTTCCTCCAAGGCCCTGGGGGCCTATACCGAGATCGTTTACCCTCCTCAGGAGTTCGGACTCCATATCAGCGTAGAACGGATCGGGGTTAGGGGTTCCTACGGGGCGCAGGAGTGCCCTTTTTGCAAGCTGAGCACATTTGTCGAACGTCCCCCCGATACCGACACCGACTATTACAGGAGGGCAGGGATTCGCTCCGGAGAGGTTCACCCTTTCCACAACAAAGTCCTTCACCCCCTCGGCTCCGGCGGCAGGGGCGAGCATCTTTACACCGCTCATATTCTCACTGCCTCCCCCCTTTGGAACTACGGTGATCTTTAGCCTATCCCCGGGGACGAGGTCGGCATATATAACCGCCGGTGTGTTATCGCCTGTGTTCTCCCTCCTCAGAGGATCTCTCACTATGGATTTTCTCAGATATCCTTCGCTGTAACCCTTTTTTACACCTTCGTTTATAGCGCCGTGCAGGTCTCCCCCGACGATCCTCACATCCCATCCAAGCTCGACAAATACCACCGCAAAACCCGTGTCCTGACATATAGGTATCTTTTCCTCAGATGCGATCCTGGCATTCTCGAGGAGGGCTTTTAGAACCTCGATTCCGGACGGAGACTCCTCTTCTGAAAGGGCCTTATCAAGCGCCCTTATCATATCCTCACCGAGCTCGAAATTCGAATTCATACATAGCTGTGCCACAATCTCAGTGATCTCGGCCGCCTCGATCTCCCTCATCATATCCTCCAGACCTTCAGAGCTCGAAATCGCCATGTTTGGAAATGTGTGCCGCAAGCCCACCATCCTTCAGTATGGTCGTCATAACGTCCGGGAGCGGATGAAAGCCGATCTCACTCCCTTTGGTCCTATTATAGACCTTTCCCGAGGAAAGTTCAACCTCTATTTCATCCCCTTGATCTATTAAATCGGTATCACATTCGACTGCGGGCATTCCAACGTTTATTGCATTTCTGTAGAATATCCGTGCGAAGGATTTGGCAAGGACTGCGTTTACCCCGGCCATTTTTATTATTATGGCCGCATGTTCCCTGCTGGACCCAAGCCCGAAATTCTTCCCGCCAACGACGAAGTCTCCCTCTTTCACCCTAGCTGCGAACTCGGGATCGGCGTCCTCGAGGACATGTTTCGCAAGCTCCGGGAGGTTCGACCTCAGATGAAAATACCTTCCGGGAGCTATAAGATCAGTACTTATATTATCTCCGAACTTCCATGCTTTCCCCGTTTTTCCCATCTCAGAGCACCTCCCTCGGATCAGCTATCTCCCCGGCCAAAGCCGTAGCGGCAGCCGTAGCCGGTGAACTCAAGTATATCATGCCTTCAGGATTGCCGAGCCTGCCTTTGAAATTCCTGTTCTGTGTTGAGAGACAGGCCTCGCCATCGCCGAGAACTCCCTGATGGACTCCGACACAGGGTCCGCACCCCGGAGGACAGACCGTTGCCCCGGCCCTCACGAATGTGTCTATGAGGCCCTCCTCGATGGCTTCAAGGTATATTTCCTTCGATGCCGGGACCACTATGAGCCTCGTGCCTGGGTGTACCTTTTCCCCTCTAATTATATCCGCAGCTATGCGGAGATCCTCGAGCCGCCCGTTTGTACAGGTACCTATATAGACCTGGTCGATCCTCACCCCTCTGGCTTCATCAACGGTTCTGAAGTTATCGACGGTGTGCGGGAAAGAGACCATAGGCACGAGTTCCGAGGCATCTATCTCTATAACTCGCTCATATTCGGCATCAGGATCAGCCGATATCTCCCTGTAATCTCCCTCACGGCCCACCTGTTTCAGGAAATCCCTTGTGACTCCATCGGAAGCTATAGGGCCTGCCTTGGCCCCGGCTTCCACCGCCATATTGGAGAGGGTGAGCCTTTCGCTCATCGGCATATTTTCTATCGTATTGCCACAGAACTCGAGCGCCTTGTAGGTCGCCCCATCGGCTCCTATTTCACCTATTAAATGCAATATAAGGTCTTTCGAGTAAACCCCTGCGGGAAACTCCCCATTCACCTCTACCTTGAACGTGGCAGGGACCCTGAGCCAGGTTTTCCCGAGGGCCATTCCGACGGCAACGTCGGTCGATCCCATACCGGTTGAGAAGGCGCACAGCGCTCCGGCTGTACAGGTGTGCGAATCAGCTCCTATTATTATGTCGCCTGGACGCGCGAACCTCTCAGCAACTATCTGATGACAGACGCCCTGTCCGACCTCCGAAATTATCGCTCCTGTTTCCTCCGCAAATTTCCTCAAGGTCATATGATCGTTCGAGAGTTCCTTCTTCGGGCTCGGGGAGGCATGATCCAGAAAGAGTATGGACCTGGAAGGGTTCGCAAGTTCCTTAAAACCGAGTTTCCTTATCTCGCGCACGGCAAGCGGACCTGTCCCGTCCTGGACGAAGGCGAGGTCAACTTGCGCCACGACGAAATTTCCGGCCTTTACCTCTCTTCCCACATGCTCCCCTATTATCTTTTCGGAAATGGTCTTTCCCATGCCTGTCTCCTTATCCTATCGCTTATGCCGGCTCGATCTCACGCTTCTCGTAGAGCTTCTTCCAGCCGTCGACCCCTATACTAACCAGCTTTTCCATCGCGGGATCGAACTTACCCTCCTCGATTTCCTTCACGCGGATCGCGACATGTTCCGCCTTGGGGGCCAAATGCTTTGCGTAAAGTCTGCGACAGAGTATGCCCACGTTGTACTGGACTATCTCTGCAGGGCATCTTGCGGCACAGAGCCCGCACATTATACATTCGAATGAGAGTCGCGCCGCCTCTTCTATGTCGCCCCTCAGGGCCGCCTGGACATACTGCATAACCTCGAGATCCTGAGGACAGGCTTTGGTGCAGGTGTTACAGGATACGCAGCGTGCTATCTCGGGATAGAGCGAGAGGATGGTTTCAGCCGTCGGTTCAAGTTCCTCTATTTTATAGTTGGCCTTGTTAGCCGGGAAGAATGGAATCTGGGTTAGATGCATATCGGGCTCTATTACCGTCTGGCAGGCGAGCCCGACGTTCAGCTTATAGCTATCAGGGAACCTATAGACGGTCCCACATGCCCCGCACATTCCCCCACGACAACCACATCCCCTTATGAACTTATAGCCGGCAAACTCCAGGGCCTTCATTATGGTGAGCCCTTTCGGGACGTAATACTGTTTGCCCATTATGTATATTTTTATCATCTCGATAGGCATCTCATACCTCCCTCCCCGGAAGACACGCTACGCTAAGGCAGTTTCCTCTTCAGGTCTGCCGAGCTCGATTGGGCCAAGCTTTCTGATTTCCTCGGTGAAACCGTTTATCGCGTTGACGAATTCAGGTGCACATGAAGCGCAGACCCACCTGAGGCCAAGCCGCTCCTCATGTATTCCGAAATCCTTGAGAAGTCTTTTTAAAAGGGTAACTCTGCTAAGCGTCTTGTAGTTCCCTGTAAGGTAATGGCATTCCCCAGGTCTGCACCCACAGATAAGGACACCATCAGCACCATCCACGAAGGCCTTTAGAACGTACTGCGGATCGACCCGGGAGGAGCACATCACCCTTATTATGATACCATTGGGAAGATACTTCATCCTGGAAACTCCCGCAAGATCCGCTCCTGAATACGAGCACCATTTGCAGAGGAAACACACGATTTTTGGCTCGAACATCTCATACCTCCACGCTTACTCGGATCATCTCGAACATCTGTTCATCGGTAAAGTTATTCTGCTGGGCAGCACCTGAGGGACAGCTCGCGGAACAGGCACCGCATCCCTGGCAGAGGACTTCAGTGACCTTGACCACCTTCTCCTCAAGGTCGAGAACCCTGGCTCCATAGGGGCAGACAGAGACGCATATGC
>CAZTBA010000164.1:0-12689 GCA_964611725.1 uncultured bacterium | reverse complement strand
GGTGGGATCACCTCAGTGACATTCAACTGATCCAACAGGGCATCGGTGCGGATAGCCGCAAGCGTCTGAACTTCAGCGACCCTCGTCTTCACCGCTCCAGTCCTCTTCTGGAGCAGCCATCCCTTGGGCATGGGGACCTTACGGAACTCCAGCGTCTTGGTTGTAGCAGTCGGAGGCTTCATGAAGACGCTGGGAGGTGGTGCCGGCTCGAAGGTTATCCTGTGGACCACTTCCTGGACACGTCTTCCCAGAGAGATATAGGAGGTGAATACCGCCACATGTGCGAACAGGGAGATGACCAATCCCCAGTATAACCATCGCTTTCGCGGTATAAGTATGCCAAAACCTGCGTTCATAAACATCACCCCTGTTTTTCCCGCTCAAGAGGAAAGGGGATGTAGGGGCAGGTACAGGGCCTGCCCCTACAAGGGTTAAGATATTAGAAGAACAGCGACTTGATGGCTCCCCAGGTGGCGGACTCGACGGCTGTCGGGCCACCTACCAGCCTGTAGACTGACCAGGTGCTCAGATCGTCGCTCGCACCACCACGGCCGAACCAGAACTGGCCACCGAAGCCCTCCTGACCGTCCGGATCGGGGCAGATCCAGCCCATAGGGAACTCAAGTCCATTAACGATGGCAGGCTTGGTCATCTGCTGATACAGGAAATTCCAGGGTATAAGGCCCTCGATGTTCCAACCCTTAGCAGTTACGGCCACCCCGGTGTCTATACCCATAAATGTCTCGGGCTCCACGCCGTAGACACGGTTTGCCGCGGCATCACCCATGCCGGTATTCCACCACACGATGGAGCCAGGCTGCTCATCCTTGGGTACAGCGGCGAAATCGACGGCTATGATCCCAGGGCCATTGCCACTAGTGCCGCCACTCCGCTTGTTCTCCAGATCAAACTCTAAGAAGTACCCGTCCCGGGTCCAGTACTCCGCATCGCCGCCGCCGATAACGTCGTATACGTTATCCGTGGCCTCAACGGCGAAGTAGAGGTTGTTCTCATCCCATGCGAACCAGACATCGTAGAAGAAATCGGCATCCGTGTAGACTTCGTTCGGATCCTCACCTTCCGCCTGCCTGAGCTGGTCGCGCATCCCATCGGTTCCCCTGTTGCCAGGCTCGTTTATGCTCCAGCCCTGTATTGCAGCCCAATCCTCCAGGGTTGAAGGGCCGAAGTAGTAGTAGAGGGATGGGCTCCACTCCGCTTCGTTGATGACGCCATCCAGGGTGGGGGAAGCGGCGATATAGGGGATGGCCCAGCCACCCTCGCTGGGAAGTCCCAGCATCTCCAGATACGCCGTTCCATCCACCATTGCCTGCCCGAAAGCGCTGGCGCTGCAGAGCAGTACCAAACCTAAACTAAGTACAAATGCCTTTCTCATAACCTGCTACCTCCTTCCATAAAGGAAAAACTACGGTTGAACGAACTACAGAGATCCATTCTTTGCGGAACGCAATCACCTCCTCTCCTTATTGTTTGCGAATCCCCTGGTTTACGCCAAAGGGAAACTCCATTGACAGAAACTCCTCCGGCTCGTCATGAACCCCGAATCGGAGTATAAAATCGGGTATAACTAAGGTCACCCCAGAAGATTCGGGTGGTAAAGGTTCGAAGATGATCTTACCGGTGTAAGTGTTTCCCTTGAAAACAGGTGAGTCCCTGTGGTAGACTGTCTCGCGGACAATACCTACTCTTTCAAGGTAAAGGCTCTGCTCGTTCCCTGTCTGAACCCCCTTGGACCTAAAGTAGGTTTCGAAATTCCGGGGATGTCCTTTAGACTCCGACCTGGTTATAGCGTAAGGATAGAGGGTCTCGCCACGGTCCGTTTTCAGGATGACTTGCCCCGGATCAAGCTGTACCTTAGGGAAAGTGGGGTTTACGACGGTAACCTGGAACACGGTAAATTGCACGGGACGGTAGCCGAGCTTCGGATCGAAGGGGCCAGGATAGACATAGGGGTTCCGATCGCCGGGTATCTCCTCAGCAAGCTCATCATCGGTAAGAAACCGTGTCCTCACCTGTAGCCCCTCCCGGGTATAAACTACCGTGCTGTCAATCAGATCGATACGATAACCTTCTGAGGAGACCTCTGGATACATCTCCACATAATACACCGAACGGATAGGTGTCAGGCAGGCCAGTCCCAGAAGGCTCAAGAACACTGGCCCTATCCAGATAATCCTTCGCCACGATATCCTTCCTCGATGAAATCGCCTCATCACCTCTCCTTATAATTATCTCGCTTGAATATGAAATCATTTCCCATATCAGAGAAGATATCCACGCTTGGATCCTATTCTATGAGCATTCAGCGGTCAGCTATCAGCAGTCGGCAAAAGCTGACAGCTGAATGCTGATGGCTGAAAGCTTACTTCAGAGGCGTTCAAGCCGAAGCTTTGCAAAGTTGACGACTTCCGCTTTGGCTTCGTCCCCGCTTCCCTTAGTAATGACCTCGTTGTAAATCTGCTCGGCCCGTTTTCTGTCGCCCAGATGCTCCCATGCCACCGCCATGTTCGCCAGAGATGCCAGAGCCGTATAGGTGTTCGGGAACTTGTCGACGACCTCCTGAAATTTCTCGACTGCCAGTGTATAGTTTCTGCGTTCAAACTCCGGAAATGCCTCGTCGTAGAGCTGGCTGGCCATCTCTTCGTTCAGCTCCGGGACCAACTGGGCAGCCTTAACGGCCTCCTCGCTTTCGGGGTAATTACGGATAACATTACGGTATGCTTCCTGGGCCTGTGCATATTTTTTTATACTATAGTAATAGTCCCCGATCGTATACTGTGCACGCGGGGCATGAGGGCTTCCGGGGAACTGCTTGGCAAGCGTTTCCATTGCCTCCAGACCCCTGTCCATCTCGTTCAGGTCGAAATAGGTCCACGCTAAGGAATACAGGGCATCGTCGGCAAAATCGCTGTCCGAATAACTCCCCAGCAGCTCATTGAAAACCCTAACAGAGGCCTGGAATCTGAGGGCATTGTACAGGTTCTCGCCCTCCAGGAAGAGTGACTCCGGGGCCTGCGAGGATTTCGGGAACTCCCGCACGACCCAGCGGAAGGCCTCGGCAGCTTTCTCATATTCCCCGAGGATCTGATGTGATTGCCCGGCGTAGTAGTAACCGAAAATGATGTTACGATCCTTTGGAAAACGTTCTATATATTCCTCAAAGCTCTTGGCCGCCATTTCGTAGTTTTCCAGTCCGTAGTAGGCCAGCCCGATGCTAAAAGCCATGGCAGAGCTTTCGCCGGAGTTCGGGTACCGCTCCAACCCCTTCTTTGCCGCTACCGCTGCCTCTTCATATCGTCTCAGATCCATCAGGGCCCCGCTGAGGACCGAATATGCCCTCTCCTTACGGAAATAGCCGGTTTCGTCCGTGTCCTTGAAATTCGAGGCGATGAGGCCTTTTGCGGCACTTATGGCCTCCTCAAACTGCCTCCGGTCGTAATAGAGCTCCATGAGGAGGAGCTGAAATCCCGCGCGTTCCTCAGGGTCATCCACCCTTTTTATTAGTGCAGAGTAAGTATTTATAGTCTCCTCCGAACGGCCGAGCTTGATCATCGCCGTACCCAGAGTCCTATAAGCGATATCCCGTATCTTTGGAGTGGGATTTGAGCTGAGCACTGCCTTTAGATCTTCCGTGGAACGCTCGTAGTATCGGATAGCCTCGCTGCTGTCCCCTGTCGCATCGTCGCCTTTCCCCATATCATAGTATGCCAGGCCCCTCATAAACTGGGCGCTAACTTTGAGCTGTTCGTTGGACGAGCTTTCCAGGGCTGCCGTCAGATCCGGCAGGGATTGCGGGTAATTCTTCTTGGAATAGGCTATTTTCCCCTTGATATATCGGAGCTCTGCGACCAGCTCAGGGTCCCCCTCCCCCGCGGCAATAGCCTCATCCAGACCTTCCAAGGCCTCATTGTACTTCCCCATTGAGGTCAGTATCTCACCGATCTCCGCCCGGACCCTCACCCAGTCCGGAGCGGAGCCACGCACCTGGCGCAGTGCAGCCACAGCCTCCTCCATCTTACCCATGGCTTTGTAGACTATCCCAAGCTCCGCATAGGCCAGGTCGATCCACTCGGAATCAGGGTATTGTTCTATAAGCTGCCAGTATTTGGAGGCAGATACCTCGTAATCCCCGGATGTGTAGAGCACCCTCCCAGCCTGGAGGAGGGCACTTGATGCAGCGGGATGATCCGGGTAGTCCCTCGTTAGCCCGAGGAAAAGCTCAAGGGCCCTGTCATTACGCCCCAGTGCCTGATTGCTGATGGCCATACCAAAGCGGGCGTCAGGACGCAGCGGGGTCTTGTCGTATCGGGCAAGCAGGGTATCGTAGTCGGCCAGAGACTTCTCCAAAGCACTTCTGGCCTTTTCGGGATCATCTTTCAGCAGAGCTGTGCCCAGGTTTCTGTAAGACTCCGCAATCTTGAAGATAACCTTATCGATGTCGAAACCTACAATGCGGGCCACATCTCCATAGGCCTTCATGTAGACGTCGTATGCATCTATGGCCTCGCGATACCGTCCCGCATCGAAGAGTTCGCGGGCAAGCTGGATCTGGATCGTGGCCCTGAACTCCTTCCTATCCACGTTCTCTATAGCCTGTTGGTAAGCACGTATCCCCGCATCCAACCCGCGTTTCTCCAATATCAACCTTGCTCCACGGGCATAGGATTGCTCAACGAGAAGCTGCTCCTGAGGGTAGCGTTTAGGGACCAGCGAATATGCCTCTATGGCCCCATCTATATTCCCCTGTTGGGCCAGCACGTCGCCTATACGGATCTGGGACTTGCCCACAAGTTCCCTGGTCGTCTCCTTAACCACTCCCCTGATCTTCAGCGCCTTCATCGCCTCGAGTTCCTTCTCAGAGAACCTTGCGAAGTCGTATTTATTCACCAGCCGCCGGTACCATTCGACAGCCAGATCATAATTTTCGAGGTGACTGTAACATTCCGCGATCTGAAAGATCGCCCTGTCCCTGCGGACCACATCCTTGGAGACCTCCAGAACCCGTTTGAAGCCTTCTATCGACTCGGGATATTCACTCAGATTATAGTAGGACCAGGCCATATCGTACAGCGCTGCGTCCTCGTACTCCGATCCCGGAAAACTTTGCAGAAGAAGGTTCACATCCTCGATAACAGACCTGTAATCTTCCATAGCATAATCGGCGCGTATGATCTGGTACTGGGACATCACACGGATGTCACGAGGGGCAAGCTTCTCCTGGACGAGCCGTGAGAAATGGTGCTTCGAATTCTTCAGAGCGCTGAATGCCTCATCCCTGCGCTGTCTGGCTACAGTGGAATCCCCCGCCGACAGAGCCCCCCTGGAGCGTTCCAGCAACTCAAGCCCCATATTACGGTAACTGTTGCCGACCTGATAGGTGGCCGCTACCCGGATCGGAAGCCGTAGCTCATCTATGGACACATGTATGGTATCAACGTTCAGGACAGCGCTGTTCGGCGTATCTATGAGATCCCGAAAGAGTTCATTTCCCGTATCGTAATCCTTCGCTGCATAGTACTTCTGGGCCAGCTCAAATTTCTCCCGTATCTCAGGGACCGTAGGGCTCAGCCGGCTTAAAGCTACGCCCAGGACTGTTACTATTACAAGAACCCATTGAAACAACCCCATATCTATCCCTCCCAAAGGGGCACTGCAGATTGGGAAAATCTACAATCCGCAATCCTGAATCCGCAATTTTCAGAATCCTACATACGTCTCCACAAAGGCGGTTCGCTGGCTGATCCTCCGCCGGTTCCGCGGTTCTATGGTCTGATATTGTATGCCCATTTCTGAGGTAACCACCCATCCCCAGTACAGTGAATCGATCCGTATAAGGAATATGCTTGTCCGCCGCTTGTAGTTTTCTTCCGAATGCTCGAGATCACGGTGATAAAATGGCCAAAACGGGAACCCTTCCTGCCCGAACAGGAGCGAGGTCCTTGCCGTAAGTTTGAAACCGACTTCCACAATGGGGGTAAAGTCAGAGAAATGGACACGGGTAGTGTCCGCATAGCCCCTGTCCCTGCGGAAAAGGTGTTTGACCTTTGTCTTCACGAACAGACCTCTGGTAAAATTATAGGTATATCCGATACGATTGGAAAGGGTCACCCGATCGAGCACATGGCTACCCTGGCCGGTTCCGTCAGAAAAGGTCGCCGGATGTTGTCGGTTTAGGATAAACCTGTTACGGGTAAGTATTTCGAGTCCCCTGAGGGGAGTCAGATCGAGCTTTGTAAACAAAGTTGTCACCGTGCTATTCCTCATCAGAAGCTGGTCTGGAGGAGGTGGCCGCATATCCAATAGCCTGAAAATTGATATCTTCTCCGTGCTCTGTGTAACGAGCATGTTAACCCAGGGGTCTTCAGACACCTGCCATATATAACTGGGATCGGGTATATCATCGCGTACCCTTTTAACTTCACACCGAACGCCGAGTTCCACTAAAGATCGGATTCGATAATCCCCATCTATCCTGAAGTAGCTCACCCGGCTTCTGTTACCACCGGCTATTTGACGGGCCTCGTACAGTCCGAATGCAAACCGCTTCACCCCTGGAATCAGGCGAGGGAAACTCACGAATGCATGCCAGCCGCGCTGATCCCGGCGATAGGGGTAATCTGGCTCATCGTCGTTTTCCACAAGATCAGGGAGCCCATTGTTATTGAAGTCCACGTCGTGCATGAATTCCAAGGGATCGCTGTTGTAAAAGAGGAAAGGCTCCGCCCAATCCGGTGTCCCATTGCTATTCTGATCCGTATCGATGACGTTATCGTCATTCTCATCCAGCCCAGGGAAGACACCTGCATCGTTGATGCTCGACAGGGCTGAGTCGTTGGGGTGATCATCGGGCCATTGATCTCCGTCATCGTTATCGTCATAGAGGTTAAACTCCTGGGTGGCCCCGTCAGGCACCCCGGGTGCGACATCTACAGAGAATATAGATCCTCCCCGGCGGGCATCGTATCCGCCGCTGTACTGGGGGGGCATACGGAATATTTCGCCGCCGACCTCTGGCCTGATCACCCTGGGTATGCCGGGCACTTCCCCTTTGCCACTCAGGTAATAAGCAACATATTTTTCGTCTTTGCGGTGCCCTTCCTTAAAGGGGAAGATGAAGTCCTGAAGGTTGACCGCCACCTCGCCGTTCAGCAAAAGTGTCCCGTAAGTCAGAGAGAAGTCGGTCCCGGCTAAGGTCTGTCCCGTAGGAATACCGTAATCGAAGCGCACTGTCTCCGGCTCACCAAGTGTGTGGGGGTTGCCCTCGGCCCGAAGGACGGTGTAGACCGGGTCCTTCTCAGGAAACTTGAAATCCGTGGGATACCTGGGTGACTCGAGTCCGGATAGGAAGGCCTGCTCATAGTGCTTGTACATCGGTGGAATCGGCCAGTACCTGGTCTGAGGCGAGCCCGTCGCAGGGATATACGTGTACTGGTGTCGTATCCCAACCCGGTAGTCCCCAGCCAGCGTCGCCACTATCTCAGCTTTCTCAGAACGGAAATCGGAAGGCATCGTAAAGATGTATTCCACCCTCTCATCCGGGCCCTGTGCCTCACGGTGATCCCCGGTAAACCGCCCCGTAACCTTCGGGCTGAGCGATGGGGAAAGCTCAATTCCGTTTGTCGCCAGTTCCGGGGAGTTGGTGAACCATCGAACCTCCCCCTCGGAGTCCTGTCCCCTTACTATGATGGAGATATCGTACACAGCCGCTACAGAGGCCAGATCCTCCGGGGAATCGTCCATAACGCGGACCTGTATCTCCGAAGGTGGCTCCATATCGTATGGAAGCTCTCCGTGGAGGATACTCCCGCTTCTCGTGGTAGCATCTGAGATATGCTGGTTGACCAGGCTTGTGCCGAGCCGCAGCACACTCCCGACCAGAGTCTCCCAGTGCCCTCCCCAGAGTATTACGGGAGACACCTCTTTTCTACCTGGTTTGAAGTAGGAAAAGCGGAAGCGGTTGCCTGAACCAAGGCTATAAAGGAAGCTCCCCTTGTTTCTGGAACCGCTTATATCAAACCTTATCCCGGCAAAACGGGTCATGCTCAGGGTCAGGGGCGAAAAGCGGGTACGGATCCCTTCCTCAAGCTGGCGGGCCTCCAAGGTGGGGTTGGATGGAGCGACTATGAGGGCGAAACCTGTGCCCCTGTACACATCGCGTACGGCAATGAAGTTGAGGGGAGTTCGGCCTGAATACACATCTATTGCTATACCCCCGACCTTGCTAAGCCCGGGTCGGCTTTCATCTAAGGAGTAGACGAGGTGTCCGGACGTGAGGAAATTGCCCATACGGTCGTATCTGGGGAGGGTATAATCGAGGATGGGATATGGAGTGTATTCCTTCAGGAGATAAGTCCTGTAATCTAAAGGGTTTTCAAGAGCCAGAAACTCCCGTTCAGGCTCCGTACGGCCTAATATCTGTCCGTATACCGGGACGGCAGAGGAGGCCAACCCTATAGCAAAAATAACCAAGACTCCAAATATTGCTCTTGTAACTCTAAATCGGAACATATCTTACCCCAGATTTATTCCAGTCCCATGACCATATCCATAAAGAATGCGCTGAAGCGCTCGTCCGGCTTCCCGGATGACTTCTTATAAGTCGTCCTCCGCCAACGGGCCCCTAAGTTGGCTATGATCCGATATCCTTGATGTACTCCTGACATTGTAAGCTGCAAGACCGTAAGGTTATCTCTGTATGCCTTACTATGATCTATTCTATCCACATACCGTGTCTGTAGTGCTGGTATGAAAAGCCCGTGTTGGCCAAGTTCGATCTTTGTCTTCTGGGTGAGAGGGTATGAGATAACGATTGTCGGGGTGACCAGTGACCAGGACATATCGGGGCCAACCTGCAGGCTATCCCTCGGAACATAGCTCCCCGACTTTTGTCTTACCAAAAGGTGCTTAAGCCTGAAGGTTACGTTCAGAGGCCAGTGCAATTTAGGGGAATAGCCGATCTTGTTCACCATAAAGAATTGGGGAAGGGTCTTCGTTATCTGGACCTCATTGCCAATCCGGTCACTAAACTGTCTCCGCCAATTTACCTCTGACTTGAAATTGTTTTCCATGACAAGTGATCGCAATGGCCGGTAGCGAGTCGATAGAAATGCGGTGCTAACCCAGCTATTTTTCATCAGCATAGGGTCAGGCGGAGGTGGGAACGCGTTGGTGGCTATCCGCCTGATAAGATATGAGTCGGTAGTGATAACATATCGGTATACGTTGTCAGGGATATCATCTTTTACCCTCTTCCCATCCCAGGAGAAATTAATCGTAAATCCCTTAAATGTCTTATGCGTTTTCAGGCGGATGTAGGAAGCCCTGCTCGTCCCGCCCCCAGCGATCTGCCGCGTACTGTACCACCCCAACGAAAGGCGATCTATCCAGGCCGGATGGCGGTCCAGATCGAAGAAGAAGTGCACACCCCGCTGATCCCTGGGATACGGGTAATCAGCCTCGAAGTCATCCTCTCGAAAATCGGGAATACTGTTGTTATTGAAATCCATACCGTATACGAATTCCGGAGGATCGATGTCATAGTTCAGGAACGGCTCCAGCCAGTCCCCTACCCCGTTCAGGTTCCTGTCGTAATCGATCACCCGGTCACCGTCCATATCCCACCCCGGGTAGACCCCCGACTCGGGCCGGGCCCCGGGCCTCTCCGGAAACTCAAATGCCCCTTTAGGCACATATGTCCGTTCTAAACTCAGGTCATCAGGCCATGGGTCGTGGTCGTCATTATCATCGTATAAGGGGAATTCCTGGGTTGAGGCCCAATCAGCCACTTCCTCCCCTACACCCGCATCTCCCCCAACATCCGTGAACAGTACCAGCCCCCCCCTGCGACTGTCATACCATCCCCCGTAGGTGGGATCCAACCGGAAAACCTCCACACCCAGACTACCCACGGAACCCAGGCTCCTCTGTGTCTGGAAGAACCCGGCACGCGAGAATTTATGCTGGCGGTTTCCACCACTGACCGGGAACATAAAATCCTTCGGGTTCCAGGCCCACTCTCCCTTTGCAGAAAATCCCTCGCTTTGGATGTTGAAGTTCAACCCATAAAAGCTCTGTGCAGTGGGTATTGTATGACGAAAACGTATGGTCTTGGGGACACCATTGGGCAAGGGATTTCCCTCAGCCCGGATTACGGTGAAGAATGGTTCTTCCTCATAGGGGTTATCTTTGAAATCCACGTTCTGACGGGAGGGATTGGGGGAGGTAGGCCACATCCGTTCCTCAAGATTACCGGTCCTCGGGCTCGCGAAATCGTAGATCTGGCGGATCCCGATACTGTAATCCCCCGATACGGAGACAGCAATTTCGATCAGATCGGGATCGATGTCCGGAGGTACATTAAAAGTGATGTCCACAGCCTCTCCTCCACCCTGGGTCTCCCAGTGTTCATTCACAATTCTGCCCGTTATAGTTGGAGACAGGGAGCCATCGTAAACCATTCCATCCCCGGCATCTTCGAGTGAGCTGGTGTACCAGACAAAGGGTTCACCCTCTATTTGAGGCCTAGATCTTACGAAAATATTTGCATCGTATACTGCAGCACCAGGGAGGTCGTACGGGGAATCATCAACAACCCTTGCTATTATGACCTTCGGAGGTTTCAATTCCGGATATGGAACATCCCCACGGAAAAGGGTGCTACGATCCCCCTTCGCAGTTGATTGTAACTGCCGTACGAAAGTGGCTCCTACAGTAACTGGGCCGTAGCTAGCTCGCCAGTTAAGGCCGTAAAGTAGCACCGGAGAGAGGACCACCCTCCCACCAAAAAATTCCGAACCCTCAAAAGGGCTGAAAAGGGATTGTCCATACAACCCACCTCGCGATAACAGTAATGTCCATTCGTGATGTGCTGTGGAAAAATCGGCTCTGAATCCCGAAAAACCTGTCTGGTAGAAGGTCAGCGGTGAGAAAGTGGTGAGGACCCGACGTCCGACCATAAACGATGCAGATCGCCCTCCGTTGCTATAGCTACTTATCATCACACCCAGGTCTCTAAAAGCCCAGTTGATGACGTCCAATAGTCCACTAGTTGACGGCATCATGGAGATATCATAACCTGCCTCCAGCTTATCTTCAGCATATTTGTCGCGTATCTCATCCCATCGTATAATAACAGATGCATTGGAAGGCCCATACGTTATGAAGTTTCCAAGGCGGTCGTAGACGGCCCTTTCAGCACTGAAATTGGGGTAAAGCATATAGCGATCTTCAGCGAAGCTCAGGCGCTCCTGCGACTGTCGCAGGAAGAAGTCTTCGTCCTCCGGTGGAGTTGCCAAGACCCCATGGCTCCGGAAAAGAATTACCGAAAGGATAATAACTGCGAAATACCGGATCTTCCAGAAAGACATTCCGGCCCTCCTATAACCCAAAGAACGTGTCTAAGAAAAATCCGAAAGTGTCATAATCACGTTCCCTACCCCCCTCATCGAAGTCCATAAACTGATGCTGGACTCCCACGTTTATGGAAACATTGTAACCGTAGTAATCCTCGTTGTAAGCACTTATCATAGCGATAATGTTCCGCTGAAGGTAACTTCGGTCGGAATATATCCTGTCCTTGTATCGCATCGGGAAGCCTTTAAATCCAGACGCGCCAATATGGAACACCACATTGGGTGTGAAATAGTAACCAAAACGGACGGTAGGAGCATAGAACCGGAGGGAGGATACACGCCCGGACAGGCTCCGACGATCCCCTTCCTTGAGCACGTACTTGACTCCGGCCCACAGCTCGAGGTCACTCCAGTGATATGTATAATCTGCCCTTCCCACAAGGGTGACTTCCGTAAACAGATCCTTAGGTTGATCTTCCCCACCGATAACTGTCGTTTTATATTGCTGATTGGTGAAATGTATCGTATCCATCCGGAGATTAAGTGCGGATATAGGGTTCAGACGGAAGCTGAGAAATCCCGTGTTAGCAAAGCTTCGCCTCATATTAAGGGAATCTATCGGTGGAGAGAACAATACCGATCCGATATTGGTAGTATCGCTGCTTATATCAAATATATATACGTTGTCACGTATAGTATCTCGCACATACTTCATATCGTCCTTGAAACTCATTTTCAGCCAGCCTGCCGGACGGTAGCTCACCTCCAACCGGGCGTATGGACCTTTAGCCCTCCCATTTCCAACCTTCTCACGTATGTCGTAATACCCGAGGGAAACGAAATCAATTAGTGGTAGCAGTCTGGAAAATTTGGTGAACAGATTATAACCCCTCGAATCCCGCCTGTAGGGGTAATCGGCCTCCGCATCGTTCTCGCGGTGGTCCGGAACACCATTATTGTTGAAATCTATACCATATACGAAATCTGGCGCATCGCTCTCATAAAGCATAAAAGGCTGTATCCAGTCCGGCACACCATTCCTGTCCCGGTCCGTATCAGGAGCACCATCGCCGTCCTCATCCAAACCGGGGAAAACACCCGAATACCCCTTTACTCCCGAATAGACCCCGGGGTTTCTTGGCTGGAACTTGCCCTCGTCCTGCGGCCAGTCATCCGGCCAGTTATCCAGATCATCGTTATCGGAAACCAGTCCGAACTCCTGAGTGGCTCCGTGATACACCCTGTCTGTGACGCTGGTGCGGCCCTGGCGACCCTTTACCCCAACGTACGCCGCGTCCCTATCCGTGAACAGGACCATAC
>CAZTBA010000163.1:664-12726 GCA_964611725.1 uncultured bacterium | reverse complement strand
GCATGAGGTTCTACGAGTTCATGCAGGCCCCCGGGATAGACACTCTGTGCGGACAGATTCTGAGCAGAGAGGGAGGGGTACCGCCGGAAATCGCCACGGCCAAACAGTGCAGCTCAATCCAGCATCAATTCGACCGGAAGTGGATGCTATGCGAAATTTACGGATGTACCGGATGGCAGTTCAACTTCGCTGAGCACAAAGCTATGGGTGACTGGCAGGTGGCCCTGGGTGTGAACCTGCGCTGTCAGCACCTGTCATGGTACACCATGTTGGGTGAGGCCAAACGGGATTACCCGGCCTCGATCTCCTTCCAGTCCCCCTGGTGGCGGGATTACCCTGTCGTGGAGGACTATTTCGCGAGAGCGAACCTGCTCATGACCCAGGGGAAGGTCATCCGCGATGTGGCTGTGATACATCCGATCGAGAGTGCGTGGGGCCTGTTCTATGCCGATGTGAAGGAGCCGCTTGATAATCTCAACAGCCAATTCATGACCGTCCAGGATCTGCTGCTGGAGGAGCACTTTGACTTCGATTATGTGGACGAGGACATATTGTCGCGGCGCGGTGCAATAGAAGGCAGCTCTTTGAGAGTGGAAAAGGCGAAATATCGCGTTGTGGTGGTTCCACCGATGTTGACCATGCGCGAGAGCACCCGGAAGCTCCTTGCCAACTTCATGGATGCTGGCGGCAGCCTAATATTCATCGAGCCGGTTCCCGATTTCGTCGATGCCGAATCCGCCGATGGCGCAAAGGAGCTGGCTGCAAAGGCCGTTCGGATCCCTCTGGAACGCGGTGCACTGGTGAAAGCTCTCTCCGCTACAGACAGCATAGTGCGAGCTTCATTCGCTACTCAGGATGGAAAGGAATTCAACCCATCCTTCTACATGCTCCGACACGATCCCGAAACCGGACGTTATTTCGTCTTCATCTGCCACACGCGTCAGGATAAACCGTCCGGGCCTCTAACCGTCAAAATACCCGGAAAAGGACAGGTACAGGAATGGGACGCACAGACAGGGGAGATATTCCTTGCCGATTCGGAGACGATCCCTGAAGGTGTCATGATACATACGGATCTTCCGGCTTATGGCAGCCGACTGTTCGTGGTCGATCCGAATGCTGATTCGAGCCTGAAACCCCGGAAGAAGTACACCGAAGTGCGCAGAGCAGCGATAGAGCGTGGCAGGTGGCCTATACTGAGGGATGAGCCGAATGCCTTCCCGCTGGATGTGGCGGAATACTCCATCGATGGCGGCGAATGGGCAGGGCCGTTAGAGGTTTTGAGATTGGACCGTGTCGTGCGTGACGCTGCGGGTTTACGCCACCGGGGTGGAAGCATGGTCCAGCCCTGGGCCCAGAAAACGCCCCCCGAGGCGAAGGCGGTTCCGTTGGCACTGCGGTATCGCTTCCACGTTGAGGAGATGCCGGACGGACCATGCCACCTCGTTATCGAGGAGCCGGAGAGATACGAGATCACCCTTAACGGTCATAACCTGAAAGTCGATGAGGACGAAGGATGGTGGATAGACAACTCGTTCCAGAGGATACGTGTGGCGCCCTGGTTCCTGAAGGAAGGCGAGAATGAGTTGATCTTAAGGACCGATTACGGTCCGACACAAGGTCTGGAGTCTTTGTATTTAACGGGAGAGTTCGGTTTCCGCTGGGATGAGAACCGGCCCGTTATAACGGAGCTACCCAGGACATTGGCCATGGGTGACTGGACTGTACAGGGATTTGCCTGTTACTCCAGCGCGATAACATATGTAACGGAGATAGAACCCTCCGTCGGCAACAGTCAAAGGCTGTTTCTGGAATTGCCCGCCTGGGAGGGGGTTCTGGTCAGGGTGCGACTGAACGGCCAAGCGGTCGGTGCCATCGCATGGCCACCGTACGAGATCGACATCACGGATACGCTGAAACCCGGCAAGAACCTCCTGGAGATAGAGGTAATGAGTAGCCGACGTAACCTCCTCGGACCACTTCACTGTGCTGAAAAGTATCCGAAATGGACCGGGCCGCAAGAGTTTGTGACATCGGGAGATCGGTGGACGGATGACTATGTGAGAGTTATCTGCGGACTGATGGAAGCACCCGTTCTGTCGGTGAAGGAATAGTGACAAAATGGGGTGGGTTTCAAAGCCCACCCCATACCCATCAATCCCGATCGACTCACTCGATTCCTCGCCGGTTTCAGCATTTGAATCCGAGATAGCAGGTCTAAGTAATGCCAACTCCCACTTCAAACTTCCCGCCTCTTACCCTTCACCCGTAAGCTTTGTACTAAGATTGAGAGCAGCCAATCGGATGGAAACATATTGACATCTTGAGGTGTCAACCTTAACTTATATCAGTTTCCGAATTAAGGGATTCATGGATTGCCGCTTTCAGGGCTTATCACTATATTGTTGATACAGCTTGTGCACTCGCTAATTAGGAAATTGGTATTATATAGGCGGGACAGAGGTTTCTCGCACTGTTTCGGAGGAGGGCGCCCATGAAAAGGACATCTTTTCTACTTATATCGATCGTTCTGGTTCTCTGGGGGTGCACCTACATAAGACCCAAAGAAAAACCTGTGGAAGCCCCTGAAGAGCACTTTCTGAAGGGAAACGAACTTGCCTTATCCGGGGAGTTCGAGGAAGCAATACCAGAATACAGAAGGGTACTGGAGATTGATCCGAAAAATCCTGCGGCGCACTACAATCTCGGGCTGGCCTACCACAGCCTCGGCGACTTAGGCTCGGCCGAGGAATCCTACAGGAAGGCATCGGAGTTGAATCCGAGCGATGCTAACACCTACAACAACCTCGGAGTGGTATACGATGAAGAAGGTAAACTCGACCTGGCAATAGCAGCCTACGTCAAAGCACTCGAGCTTTCACCCGACGACCCCGTCATCCACTACAACCTCGGGGTAGCTTACCAGAAGAATGGGGACATTGAAAGGGCGATACCTGAATACAGGAAGTCACTGGAGCTTGACCCGAAGCTTTCCGCAGCATATCATAACCTCGGCCTTGCTTATGGGATGAAGGGGAGCAGTGAAGCTGCCGCTGAGGAGTACCGGGAAGTGCTCCGGCTTGATCCCAGGGACACTACAGCTCGCGATTTCCTCCTCGAATCGCTCGGACAGGCTGGTATTGACGCTGCCATATTGTCATACGAGGAGGCGCTTCTGGAAGACCCTGACGATCCGTTCCTCCTGCATAGCCTCGCAGTCGCCTATGGCAAGAAGGGAGACTGGGAAAAGGTGATTGAGCTTGAGAATAAGGCGACCGAGATCAATCCTGAGCTTGCCTCATCATTCTACAACCTCGGTATAGCCTTCTATAAGAAGGGAAAGCTCAATGATTCCATAGACTTCTACAGGAAAGCACTGGACTTAAGCCCCGGTGCGGCCCTTATCCACTATAACCTTGGTGTTGTATACGAAGAAAAGGGCCTTACCGAGATGGCGATTTCGGAGCACACAGCGGCCATCAAGGCCGACCCCTCTATGGCGCCGGCCCATTATCACCTGGGAACAATCCAGGAAGGTTATGGGAATTTGGAAGGTGCGGTTTCCCATTTCCGGCGCGCAATGGAGCTTAAACCGGAGAGCCCGTTCCTCCATTACAGACTTGGGACCATATATCACAGACAGGGAAAGCTCGCGGAAGCTTCGACCGAATACTCCGAAGCCCTCAGGTTGAACCCCGACATAGCCGAGGCATACTACAACATCGGATTGATCCTCGATTCCAAAGGCGAGCTCGACGCCGCGATATCCGCCCTGAAAAAGGCTGTAGAGCTTAACCCAGGACTCAGGGAAGCTCGATGCGGGCTCGGAACAGCCTATGGTAAAAAGGGATTCTGGAACCTTGCCATGAGGGAGTACAGGGAAGCGCTCAGGATAGATCCCAGGTTTGCACCGGCGCACTACAATATAGCTATCGCCTACGATGAACTGGGGAAATCCGATCAGGCCATGGAAGAGCTAAAGAAGGCCATAGAATTAAATCCGAAGGATGCTGATTCGCACTACAGGCTCGGCGTCATATATCACATGAGGGGAAAACTTGATGAGGCGATGTCTTCCTTCAAAGCAGCACTTGAGGCCGATCCTAAGCATTTCGACGCCCGGAACGACCTCGGCTCGGTGTATATAGATAAGGGAGAATACGGACCGGCACTGAAAGAATATCTGGCTGCCTTAGAGATCAGTAAGGGCGACCCGGGCCTTCACTATAACCTCGGCCTTGCCTTCTGGAACGTCAAAGATCACCAGAGGGCCATGGAGGAGTACAAAAAAGCCCTTGAGATCAGTCCTGACGATCCGAAAATCATGATTAACCTCGGTGTCGTTTACCAGGATATGGGAAAGACAGACCTGGCGATGGACATGTACGAGAAGGCAGCTGCGATAGATCCGAGGATGCCTCAGATTTACGTTAACATGGGCGATATATACCATAAGAGGGGAAACCCTGCGAGAGCTATAGATCTATACACAAAGGCGCTGCGCCTGAGGCCCACCGACTCCGAGACCCTTTATAACCTCGGGAACGCCTATGTGGCAATGCATGACTTCAAAAATGCGGAATCCTCCTACGAAAAGGCGATGGATCTGAGAACAGACTATCCGGAGGCAAAATCCGCACTCGAAAAACTCCTTGGTATGCAGATTAGAAAGGATGGCGAATGAGGATACTTCAGAACATGCATATACACTCCAAGCTCTCCAACTGTGCCGGAGATGATAATACGATAGAGACTATAGTAAGGGAGGCCGAATCGGCAGGGCTCGAGCTCATAGGTATATCCGATCACGTGGATCTACCCGATCCTGAAAGAGTTGAGCTGATAGCCTCAAATTTCGAGATCCTGAAAGGTATAGAGACCAGTGTGCGGGTGATAATAGGCTCCGAAGTCTCGTTCCTTTCCCTCGGGGAACCTGCCATGAGTCCCGATGAGATGGAACGCTTCGACTACATAATAGCTGCAACTAATCATTACCACTTAAGCTGTGTTGAGAAACCGAATGACAGGACCGAGCCTGGCTTCGCTTCCCACCATCTCACGGTGGTCGAGAGCGCAATAGATCTGGGGGTCGATATAATCGCACACCCTTTTCTCAACAAGTATGCCGGAGGGATAGACATATACCGGCAGCTTGAGCTCTACGACCGCTCCGAAATAACGCGGATAATGTCGAAAGCGGCCCTCAAAGGTTGTGCTTTCGAACTCAACCCGGCCCATGTGATGTCCGCTGAGGACTTCTTTCGTGAGGTCGTGGCAATCGGGAAGGAAGTCGGTGCTAAGTTCGCCATAGGGAGCGATGGACATCACCCCGGGCAGACTTCCTATGGAGGGATGGAGAGGATACTTATGTTCAGCGAGATGTTTGACAGGATAGGGCTGACTGAGGAAGACCTGTTCGATCCGGATGGCCGTTAAAAGGGATTTTTCATTCTTTTCATATTCATTAGTATCGTAATGTTCAAATAAGAATATAGGAGCTACCCTGCCATTTGACACCCGCTTCGAGAACCTGGACATCACATTAAACAAAAGTGTCCTTTTTCCTCCAATTTGACCGGACAAAAAACCCCAAAAGGCAATTTCATCTGGTGCATAACACCTTATGTGACATCTGCAGGATGAGGGGGCGACACTACTGGGATGCAAGAAATATTGCGAAGATTGTTGCGACAGGCACATCTTTCGCTGGAAGTGCATGAGATTCGCCGTTTGGGTGGCAGTTATACGAACGATAACTCACTTGTCACCCTTGAAGATGGCACGAATTTGGTCTTGAGACAATACCGCTGGCCTTACGAGGCACCGGATATGGACAGGGTCGCGAAGGAGAAGTTCCTCCACACCTTGCTGGCGGAGCACGGTGTTCCCGTACCCCGGATAATTGCAGCAATCGAGGAGAAAAACGAATCGGCACTGCTGATGGAACACCTGAGCGGAGAACTGTTGGGAGACGTAGCAGAGAGGCTTTCGGGAGATGAATGTCAGTCTGCATGGGTCTCTGCAGGCGAAGCACTGAAAAAGGCCCATTCCATTGAGTTTTCCGGTGGCCTGGCAGGGGTAATCGTGGGTCGGAAAGTCGAACCCTTCGAGGGTTCCTGGGGCGCGGAACAGATGCGCAACATCTGCCATCATGCGGACAGACTCCTCAGCCGTATGCCGGACATATCCCTGGATCTGCAGCGCCTATCGGAGGTACTTGAACTCGCCATTCCGGTATTGGATCGTGCGTCGGTACGCCTGCTACACAACGACTCGCATCCCTGGAATGTGCTTGTTGATAGAAGGGCAGATGCCTGGTACTGCACCGGGTGGCTCGACTGGGAATTCGCCTGGACAGGTGATCCTGCTTGGGACCTGGTCCGGCTGGACCTATTCCGAATGAAACCCATTGGCCCCACGCCGGATGCGTTTTATGAAGGGTATGGCTCTCGACCAGATGAACTTAACAGGAGCCTCTACGAGCTCTCGATCTATCTGTGGATGATGAATCAATATCTGGACGGAGGATGGGAAGGGCTCCAACCAACCTATGCAGCCGCGATGGGCTACGTCAGCAATATCTCCAGGGCCATCGACAAGATTGAAGAGGAAGTGGCAACACGCCTACTGTGATAGTTGACATCGAGAGAACAGTTCGTATGTAGGTAAAAACACTCCTTTCCCTTGGAGCTCGAAATGAACGATACGAACATGAAGCCAAGCTGGGCACCCCGGGTTTCACGTCGCAAGATCTGGCAACTCTACCAGAATGACGCGAAGGGTATCCGAGATGAGGTCCTTGTGGACGATGTGGGAATAGGTCTCCTATTACGGGTGGAGAGTTGCCTTACGGTATCGGAAGCCCAGAGGGGAAATGTCAAATGTCCTAAGTGTAGCTCGATCATAGAGCGATATAGACGCCGTCGCAGGAAGCACGAAATAGAGGTATTGAAATGCAGTAGCTGTGGATGGGAACTGCCTTGGCCCGAATACCGAAAGACATTCCACAACAAGCACCTCGGGTGCGCTGGAATGCTGGTGCCATGTCAGGAGTTCGCCAGGGACTATCCAAGGGCGAAAACCTATCGTGAGAAGATCATCCTGATCGATACCCTCATTCATCGGTTTCACTGGCAGATGGAAGGCAATCCCGCACAACCTGGAGCTACGGTGATAATTGGCGGAAAAATGTCCGAGATAGCGGATTTCCTCGATGGGCTCACCTACGGTGATCAGAACACGCCCGGACTTAAGGAGCGACTCGAGGAGTGGCGCGAAATTGCCAAGGACAAGGCGTATGGGCCAAGCAGGACCAGGCGGAAGGGCGGCTCAGCCGAGGCAGCCAGCCGACATCCTAAAGGCCATACCTGAAGCTGGTTGGTGGACAGAAGACATCTAAAGACCGAACAGTAAGGGCTGTTATACCACCGTAGTTGTAGTGAAAACTATTAAGGGGATACAGCCAATATTTTCTTCTTCCTCATATATCCGGGAGGTGCATTATGGTACGTGCTTTAACCATCGTCCTCACCCTAATCGTCCTGGCTCTTCTTATTGTTAGTAATGCATGCTGGGCCAAAAATGTGTATGTGATCGATGGTGATGGGGCTACATATTTGGGAGAATGGAGTGGCACAAGATTTGACACTCAGAATGACGTAGTTCCTACACAGGTAGATGACATCGACATTAGAGGAGTCCGTTATGATAGAGATTATTTCAGATCAAGTGAGCAATCAGACTTGGAAGCACAGGAGGGCTTTGTTGTTCTACTTTTTTTTGAAAGTTCTACATTTGCCGGATCAGAGGAAAGAACGTTAGAAATCTTTTTTGATACGGTGGCAAAGGCAGGAGACCCAAACACAGCATGGAAGGATACACCATATTACATACAAATGAAGGATTTTATAATTCCGTTTCATCCTGACAAACGTGTCACGATCAGTTGGAAGGAGGAAAAGATCCTTAAGCTGTCTTTTGAGGTATGGAATGGGAGCATATGGGAAGTGGAGCATACTGGTCTTTCGATCCCGGAAGTAGAGGCAGCCATTGGCAGGCGCTTTGAGATCGGTGTCCGATGGGATTACATAGCTCCTGAGCGCTATACGGATGGTGATGAGGACTATTTACCTTTCGCCTATACACTTGCCACGACGCAAGGAGAGGCACATGATTATTACCCAGACATAGGTGATCTATGGAGAAGTGATTATGCTTGGGATTTCACAATAGTAGCACCCTCAATAACTTGGGGATGGCTCAAGGGACAAATGGGTCATCCCAAAGCCAAGTGATCTATTTCTCCAGGGAGGCGTATGGGCCAAGCAGGACCAGGCGGAAGGGCGGCTCAGCCAAGGCAGCCAGCCGACGTCCTAAAGGCCATATCTGAAGCTGGTTGGTGGGCAGAAGACATCTAAAGATCGAACAGTAAGGGCTGTTATACCACCGTAATTGTAGTGAAAACTATTAAGGTGGAGGAATATGAGGGACTTATCTTCACACAAAGACATGATCAGAAAAGTGGAATATCTTTGCCGTCAGGATGTAAGGGTGTCAGGATTGGTTCTTTACGGTTCTTTGGCGAGACAGGAATATTCTGCCGATCAATGGTCTGATGTGGAATTTCACCTCTTTGTTCGGGACAATGATTTCGAAAGATTCGACATGGATAAAGCTAAGTGGGTACGCAAACTTGGCGAGGTGTTGTTAGATTACACGATTTCTTACGGGGCTTATTGTGTGATGTTTGAGGATCTTCTATGTCTTGAGCTCGATCTTTGTAAAGAATCAGAAATAAAGAAAATTACAGAATGGACATTAAATCCTTACTATCTGGGAGCTAAGGTGCTTTTGGACCGCACGAAAGAACTTTCACGCGTCGCACAGCAAGTGGTAGGCAGAGAAATTCCTCTAAATATCTCAGAGGAATTCCATCGAATCTGTTATGAGTTCTGGTATCATGCACTGTACTGTTCAGGAAGAATTAAAAGAGGAGAATTAGCCAATGCCAGGCTTGTAATAGAGTCCATCATGAAAGGACAGTTAGTCTTGCTATTCCGATTGGAACAAGATCCCCAGACAATGATTTGGGGACCTGTAAGGCATTTGGAAAGAATGATTGACCCTGAAGACTTAAACAAGCTGAAAAAGATCTGTCCCACCTATGAACAGGGAAGTATCAAACAGTCGCTACTAAATTTATGCGACCTGTTTGGCAAAACGGCAAAAACATACGCCAGGTCTCATAAGTTGGTTTATCCCGAGGAGGTTGAACGGAAGGTAACCCAGGAAATCAAGAGCTAGTGGAAATAATCCTACCGGGGAGTAGAAATCTAAGTAATCTTTCAACACAACCTAAAAGTCTTCTCGAATGAATGATGGAATCTGGTCTATAGGGTCACTTATGGGAGTGGGATCTTGACATAGTATCCCAATACAGAAAAGACTTCTTTAATTTTTTTCTTGCTTTATTCGGCTAATCTATTATAAATACATAATAATGCTGAAACATCGTGACCGCAATTATCATGCCCTTGTTGCAGGACAAAGCCTAGGACATCGGATGAGGCCAAATCGAACACGGGTATCATTGACTTGAGTGTAAAACAGCTTAAATTTCAAATATAACTGTCAAAATGAAAGAAATGGTAAAATGTACTATCGAAGAAAAGTGCTATTAGCTCTCATTGAAATGTTCGGTGGTAAATTAACACGGATTGATTGTCAGAAGTTATTATTTCTTTTTTGCCGTTACACGAAGCAAAATCACTACGATTTCTTCCCTTATAGATTCGGAGGATTTAGTTTTCTAGCTTACCAAGATAAGGAACAGCTGATAGATTACGGTCTGTTACGCAATAGTGATGATTTCGAATTGTACACCGGGCAGTCGTTTTTCAATGAGCTTAAACCAAAAGACCAAGCAATCTTGAAATCCATGTCATTGAAACTGAAGAACGTGAAAGGTAAGGCATTGATTCGCAAAGTTTATTTGGACTATCCCCAATATACTTGCCGGAGTACAATACTTTCAGAAATGCTAAGCCAAGAAGAAATGAGTCAAGTGCGCCTTTGGTGGAACACAAATCAAACATCATGTCTCTTCACTATTGGCTATCAGGGGCTGACGATCGATGCATACTTGAATAGATTGATTTCAAATAATGTTAGCGCATTAGTAGACGTTAGGAAAAATCCCTATTCCATGAAATACGGATTCTCAAAAACTAAGCTCCAATATTATGTTGAGAAAGCAGGCCTTAAGTATTTCCATCTACCTGATTTAGGTATTCCTTCCAACCAAAGACAAAACTTGGATGATCCTAAAGCCTACCAGCAATTGTTTAGATACTATCAGCTTGAGATCTTGCCTAATCAAACAGAAGCAATTGCAGAAGCGAAAATCTTGGCTTCCAAATACAAGCGTGTCGCTTTTACATGTTTCGAGGCGGATTACCATTTCTGTCATCGGCATAAGGTCACTGAGTATTTAGAAGAAACCTCCTCTCTTGCGACAAAGGTTGTTCATCTATAAGGATAGGAAACGTGTTATGTATCTGCCACTGGAATTACCCAGGGCTCGTGTGCTAATTACAGTTAAAGCGTATCCGCTGCCATCGAATAAGTATAGGGAACTAGTCTGTACTGCTGGGCTTTTGAACGGAGAAAAGTGGGTACGGATTTATCCGATAGCGTTCAGGTTTCTATCCAATGACAGAAGGTATTCAAAATATAGTTGGATTGAAGTTGATCTAGTTCGTAATAAAAAGGATTTCCGGCCCGAAACCTATCGTCCTTGCCGAGGAATTGATGAGGATATTAAAGTAGTCGGAAAGTTAGATACAACGAATAACTGGGCAGTAAGAAAGACTTATATACTTCAAGAAGTTTTTTATTCTATGGATGAACTGATTAAACTTGCCAAGAGTGACAGCAAAAAATCTCTCGCAACGCTTAAACCAATTGAAATAGTTGACTTTGTAATCGAAGCAACTGAAAGAAATTGGAAAGAAACCTGGATTGCCCAGTCAAAACAGGGAAATATTTTTGAGATAGATGCCAAAGGACAAACGGGAACACGGTCCCTCATTAGAAAGCTACCATATAGGTACTCATACACCTTTCTATCTGAAGGCGATACAAAACCACGAAAGCTAATGATTGAGGATTGGGAACTTGGCGCACTGTTTTGGAATTGTCTTAAGCGAACTGATGGTGATGAAACAGCTGCGAACCTGCTTGTGCGCCAGAAATACTTTAACCTGTTTAGGGAAAAGAAAGATTTGCATTTGTTTTTGGGAACGACCAAGAGGCATCATAATGTTGCTCCAAATCCATTCATAATAGTTGGCGTGTTCTATCCACCTAAGACTGCACAAACATCTTTTCTATAGGTACTCCTATCGCTCTATCAACAGTCATCTAATGGTTATGCCAGCAATAGATTAAATGCCACCTCTAAAATCAAACGAACTTGGATTGATGATCGAGACTGGCGGTTGTCCAAATCGATGTCCTCACTGTAGTCTCAGTGGGAAACCCAGCCGACGGATGCCTCATAGGGAGATGCATTGGATTGTTGAGCAGTTCAGGGAACTCGAAAGTGATGGTCGTTCCGTTTTTGATGAAATCGAAGTGGCGCTTTGGTGCACGGAACCCAACTTCAGAGATGACTATCGGTCACTGTGGGACCTCCAGCAAGAGCTGAGTGATGTCAAACAGAAGCACGGAGGACTGCTCAGCTTATGGCGCATAATCCGGGATGACACCTACCTGTCATGGGTCAAGGAGAAAGGCGGAAGCTTTTGCCAGATAACCCTCTTTGGAGCTGAGAAAAGTCACGATAGTTTCATGGGCCGTCGTGGTGCCTTCGCTGAATGCATTGAAGCTATGAGAAGACTTGTGGAGATGAGGATGGCAGTGCAGTGGTTGATGATCTTCACCAAATCAATTGTTCCGGATATCGAGGAGCTGTTGCATGTAGCGTCCGATCTCCGTCTGGCTGAGGAATCCTCTCAGTTGGGTCGTCCCTGGCAACTGATTCTGGCGGACGTGGACCCGGT
>CAZTBA010000163.1:0-654 GCA_964611725.1 uncultured bacterium | reverse complement strand
GGGCGAGGCTGGCACCTGGAGCCTTTGCGGCCTTCGGTGAGAGATCTGGAGCATCTTCCGGAGGTTCTGCGCGATCGAAATATAGCAGGCTACGGTGAAAGGACAGAAGCCGAATGCACCCGGTTGTTCCTCGAAGGTGAAGTAGCATTGGAGGAATATAAGACAGCGTGGCTTCAGATTGACTCTTCGTTCAACGTATTCCCACAGTTCGGAGACTTTCAATCCTGGTATTGCCTGGGCAATTTGCGTAGGGACAGCGCAGCCCAGATTATCGAGGTCTATATCCAGGATAAAAACCCGGGCCAACACGCACGTTTTGTGCTAAACCCCAAAGCTTTGGCTGAGAAATATGGTGATCTGACGAGCGATCTGCTATATACGCCCACCCATCTTCTGCATCGATGGATAGGTCAGTATTGTGGAGAAAAAGTTTAGACGGTACATTATTACTATCTGTCTGCTTCTATCGGCTCTTGATACTCCCCTTTGTCTTTGCTTTGATCCAAAGCTGATCCATTAGTCCCACATGTCTCCCAGAATTCACCTCGTTCCCACGCAGGAGCGTGGGAACGAGGTGAAACTATAGCCTCCGTTTGGAAACTAAGTGGAAGGCCAAAATGATTTTGACATAGCAACAGTCTCAGTGTTGATTTC
>CAZTBA010000162.1:0-12745 GCA_964611725.1 uncultured bacterium | reverse complement strand
GCTCTGGCTTGCATATTTGGCGTTGACCCCGAGTGAGAACCTGTTTGTGAGTTCCCTCGCATAAGTAAAGCCCACACACAAGGCCCCGGTATCTACGTTACCGGTTTTCTGATAGCCGAGGCTAGCCTGTTCATCTATGACCGTTCCGATTATGTCACCGTAATCCATAAGGCGGAGACTTAGGCCGAAGACTCCGTATTGCTCTACCTCGTATGCAACAGCCACATCGGTTACGGTCATTTCGGCGAGCCAACTGGTATAGTTGACGAGGAAAGCCCCGCCTGTTACCTGTGCCAGCCCCGCCGGGTTGTAAAACAGGACACCCGGGTCGCCCTTCACACTGTTAAAGGCTCCCCCCATGCCCATTGCGCGCGCACTGGGATCTATAGTGAGCCAGGTCATACCGACCTGTCCCAGCTTCTTCATCCTTGCCGAAGCTGGTGTGGTAAGTATAGATCCCAGGAGTACAAGGATTAAAAGACTAATTGCTATCTTTTTCATCTTAAGAGCCTCCTTCTTCTTTCAGGAGCCTTTTACCTTATGACGACAAACTTGCCGACAAAGGAACCGGGCAGGTTCTCGCTTTTGCTATCCACTGTGAATATATACACGTCACTCTTGAGGTACTGGTTGAAATCGGTCCTCAGGTTCCAGGCTTCATCCCCGGAACCGTTGGTGTGGTTGATGATTTTGACGAGGTCGCCCGCGCTCGTATATATACTTATGACAGCCTGCCCCGGCAGATGCTTGAATATTATCTTATCCGGCTCTCCGGGATAGGTATGTGCTGCCGAACTGTAGGGGTTGGGGACCACAACTATCCCGTCAATGTCCGTCCCTGGCCCTGCCAGAGGTACTACAGGCGTCTCACCCCATCCCTGCCATGTGTAGAACTTACCGCTCTCGAGCGATACTCCCGGATCGGCCCAGTTCTGGCTGCCATCATCGTAAGCTACTATATAGTAGTAATAGCTTATTCCAACCGCCACTTTATCGTCTACATACTTAAGCCCTTCCTTCGTATCACCTTCGGGTGTTGTTATGGTGACCGAAGTAAAGCTCGCAGCGGGGCCCTCCACTATCGCATGGTAGAGACTATCGATTATGCCGGAGGTGCGGTAGATCCTGTAACCGGCGAAATCGTTAGTACCGCTGTCGAAATCAGGGGCGCTCTCGGGCTCCCTTGTCCATTCCAAGACAACAGTGGGGCCATCGGGCCTGATCGAGAAGTACTGCGGTGGAGGAGGGGGATCAGGGACATCATAGGGTTCTTTACCCGCGGGCTTCGGGTTGCTGCCATCGGGGTAGACCCCTTCGACGTTCCAGAAGGCACGGTTGAGGACCTTTTCTAAGGAGTCCCTCCCTGTTTGCACTAAAGCTACCTCTTCAGAAGTCATATCGCCACCGCTGTTGCGGCGCTCCATTATCTCTTTTCCGAGGCGGTACTGTTCCTCCCATGAGATACCGGAGGCCGCCCAGCCCCAGACGACGTTTATATCTTCCCCTTTGGGGATATCTTTAGGACCTATACCGACGATGCCGCTCGGAATTCCGACGCTGGCATCGATATCGCGATTCGCGGTCTCAAGCGGACAGTCGTAGCCGGTATCGGTGAAGATGGCGCTGAAGTCGGGCAGGTATGCACCATAATCCCTGTCATTTATCAGGAAGGTACAGTTCGCCTGGTTCGGATCGCGCGTCGGATCGTTATAAGCCATGTCTACGTGGATCGGCCCCTGTGACACATAAGATGCCGATGCAAGGACATAGGCATCGTCAAAGACAGTTGTCCCGGGATCGCCTACATCTGTAAAACCGCCAGGCTGATCGTCATCATAGACCAGGTAGACAACGCCGTTTCCGGGCCCCCAGGGCTCGATGAACTTCGCGATATCATCGTAAACCGCAATGCCCCTTGAGTGCGCATACCTCGAGATCTGGGGCCGGAGCGTCGCGTAGGCGAACCAGAAGCCCTCAAGGTCATGCCAGTTCGGCTGCGGGCCTTCCCCGTTATTTGGCCCTATCCCTTTCTCGAGAACCCCCGTGTTTGTAAATATATGATCTGCAAGTACATAGTCCCAGTCCGGCGGTGTGGAATAGCCGTACTCCCAGCGGTCGATATCAACGCCTATCCTTGTGTAGCGCCATTTGGTGTAGATGGCCCTTTCCGCAAGGAGGTTCGGATCGACACGGCCGTTTGAGAGCTCGAAATTCTCCTGGCCCCAGTCGGGTATTATATCAGCTCCGCCCACAAGTATCCTCGGAGGAGGGAACCTCTGTGCATGATGGAACAGGAGAAAAGTGCTTCCGCTCCAGACATAGCCATAATAAAAGTCGTGGAAATCTCCGTTCGCATCGGTGAAGTTATTGGCCGAAAAATGGTGTCTTTTCGAACGGAAGCTCGAACCCCACTTTTCGGTGCCAGACATTTGACTTTGTCGGCCGCCTGGCCAGGCGATCTCCCGCTCCCAGCGCCTGCCTCCGTCCGGCGCCGATGCAGTCCAGACACGCCCTACCTTGATGTAGGCGGCTTCCTGTGGCCAGTCCGTAAGCCACTCCGTTTCCTGCTGGGAGTGGGCCACTTCCACGACAAGCGGGGCAAGCAGCATAGCCACAATCGAACATGTACCCAGCTTTCTAAGAATTCCTTTCATTTATATCCTCCTTCTCACAGGCTATGTGGCGTGGACTTAAGTTGCCCACGCCACATCCTTCAGAGTGAGGTCAGTACGATATCCTTATCCCAAGCAGGAAGCTCCTGGGGCTATTGCGGTACCGGAACCAGTCACTCTTCAATGCAAGGGCTGGATTCCAGTTGCCCTCGTCATCTATCCAACCCTTCTCCAGATACTTGAAGGTATCCTTTGCCCCGATCTTCATATCTTTGGCTATCACAACTTTCTCTATATAGCGCGTCCAGTCTGTTATAGCACTGGTATTAAGGACCTTCGTGTCGAAAAGGTTCTTGATATCTACATAGAGGCCTATATTCTGGCCACCAAGGTTAAAGCCTTTGGTGAGCCTGAGATCGGTGTTAAAGGTATCCGCCCAGTGGAGTATGTTCTCTTTCTTGTCCTCTATCTCACTGATCGGAAGTTGATCGGGGTTCCAGATGTATTTGGTACCCCTCTGCCATCTCTGGAGAAATGTCAGGTGGAACCCTCCGAGGAACTGGCCAAAATCGGGTGGGGTATGGAGAGTTATACCAGCAAAGAAGGAGGGTGCAGGTTCCGGCTGGCTCTCATACGCAGCAAAGACACGGTCTTGCTCCAGTGGATTCGAGAATATCTGGAGGTACCCTATGTTTCCACTGCTCTGGATACGGTAGTCAAATGTGACCCAACCGGTGACCCACCTTCCCCTCAGCTTCGTCACTTTGGCCTCGAGACCCCTTATATCCTCGTAGTTCGCGGTCTCGCTATTGTCATACGTTATGTATTGTGTGCGGCCGTAACTGGCGTCCGCGAAAGGAGAGCCTCCCTCGGCCGTGTATGTGACCTGGGCGACCTGCTCGCTCTCGTCCTTGACATAGCCCCTGACCCTCACGAGGTATTGATCCCTGATGCTACGCTCGAAACCGACCTCGTAGGCCGTAGTTACGGGAGGCTTCATGTCAGGATTTCCTAAAAGGCGGACCTCGCAGCCGGAGTCGCCGAAGTCCCAGGTCTCGCCGCTGACACCGTAGCGGGTCTGTGTCATCGGCGCATTGAAGAACTTGCCGTAGCTGAAGAAGAACTTGGTAGCTTCCCCTATGGGGTGCGAAATCCCGATCCTGGGGCTCCAGACGGTGTAGGACTCGCCATCCCTCGAAGGGATGAGGCTCAGATACTCTTCCGCAATCTCGCTCCCGTGTGAGCGCATATACTGATTATTCCTCAAAGTCGTCAGTATCGACCTGACAGCACTGGTATCCGATGGATCCAGTGCAAGCCAGTAGCTGATCTCGCTCAGGGTGAGATAAAGCGTCTCATCTCCCAGATCCGAGAGATCCGACGGGATGCTTGCCGGGAAGAGATCCGGTGGAAGCTCTGGAGGCAGATAGAGAGGCATGTCCGCGAGCTCAGGTGGCGGATACTCCGGGAAGTCTATATCCGGGAATGTCGCCTGAAGGGCACTATACGACGAGCCACCACGGCTCCATATGACGCTATATGGATCATCCGGGTCGAAGATCTTTCCGCCGGACTTATAGTGCTCGACTCTCAACCCTAAGTTGGCTATCATGCCGCTGTATTCTATCTTGTCCTGAACGTAGAACGAGTACTGGCGTGGGCTCACATCATAGTGGTTGAAGTGGTTGTTGAGCCACACGTCCACGTTCATACGTGCATAATTGCGGAAAAGGTCGGCAAAGTTGAGATCCAGACCAGTCTTTATCATGTGGCGGGGGCTAAGCTGACTCGTGAAATCGAGGTTCAGGCGGTGGGTTTCCGCGTATGAGTCATCATGCACCATTCCGCCTCCGCCGAGCTCGTAGGTTCCCGTAAGGTCGAGCTCACCGAGCCTGGAAGCCTGCCAACCATCAGGCGTCTCGTCGAACCCCACACCTCCTATGCGCTTCACTATGTTGTCTTCATCGACAAGCCAGGGCTGCACGGCAGCCAGTGCAGGATTGGCAGCTACATTGGGATCATACTGCATTCTCCTCTTGCCTCGCTTGGCCTCCTGATCCTGCCTGAACCAGCTATACCGCAGCTCGTAGAAGCTGGATGGACTCAGTGTATGGGTAAGCTTCAGACCGCCACCTTTAAAGGTCTGATCGAAAACAGTGTGATGATATATGTTATACTTGTTTCCTCCCCATTCACTGTTACCCGAGTAGTACGCCAGCATGTCAGTATCTGCAAGGGTACGCCAGGCATCAACATTTCCACCATATATACCTATGCCACTGACCCCTGAACTCCATTGATTCCCCTGGGATGTGCCCTCGAAGTCGCCGTACATTCCACTCAGGGTCAGTTTTATGGATGAAGTTGGGTTGGCCGTGAACTTGATCTCAAAAGACCTATCAGTGGCCGCCGGTACTACGGCAGCTACGGGAAGATATACCTTATTATACTTGTATCCAGCATATATGCCCGCATTCCTGAGTCCAATCGACTTCAGGAAGGACAGGGGAATGCCGACGCCGGAATCGAGGTAGATGTCCGGATCTTCTGCATAATCCCACCCTCTGTGGCGCCACAACCATACTTCCTGAAGCTCCTTTGCGGTCCAATCGCTTTTGGTCCTCCACGTCCCTATCTGCGCCGCCCTGTTATTCCAGCCGACCCAGACCGGCCTATCGGTGGATGTGCGGAACTCGAGCGGCTTGTCCCAGACCTGATCATAGGGGTTATACTTGGACTCACCGGCATCGTTCCAGAATATGCCCATCCCATCGTATGATGCATTATCACGGCCATAGAGAAGATGGTCGTACTGGTCATCGCCATACGCGTTCGGTCCGAAATGTTTCTGTTGGGCAGGCACGTAGCGGAAGTCGAGCGTGTAGGATAATTTACGAGCGGTCTCCTTCTCGATGACGTTGATGAGCCCGGCACGGAGGTTACCATACTCGGCATTGAAACCACCGGTTATTATCTGTATCTCCTGGATCATCGCCGAGTTTAATACAGTGTAAGCCCTGTTGTTTAAAGGGTCAGTCCTCTCAAGGCCATCGACCTGAAACGAGATCTCATCGGGAGTATCACCGCGGATACGGAGTTCACTCAGGTTGGCCAGATCTACTCCAGGCTCGTAGAAAAGTGCTTCTAAGACCTGGTTTGCCGGAAGGGCCTCCGTCTCCTCGGGGGTGACTATTGTCTGGCTCGCGGCAAGATCAGGCTCAACAAGGGGTCTCTCTGCCATCACAATCAGAGCCTCGGACACCTCCAGGACAGTGGCCTTCAATGAAAAGCTAACCTCTGTCGTCCTGTCTGCATTCACTAGCACATTTTCCATTGTGGACTTCACATAGCCCATCATAGCCGCACTGACGGAATACTCGCCGGGCGGTATGTTGAGGATGAAATAGTATCCATCAACATCACTTACCGCACCAAGGTTCATACCCTCGACTATGATGCTAACACCGGGAATCATATCACCTGTGTCTACATCTTTCACGACACCCGAGATCTTCCCGGTTGTCCCACCAAATGCAAGAGCGGGAACAATCAACCCCACAAGGAAAGCGATGGCCATCAGTCTTAAATGTTCTTTCACCATTTATACCCTCCTTTCCTCACTTTCACCGAACTAGCGAAGAACTGGAAAAACTGAGCTTTCTGAAACGGCTATATCACCCCCTTATCAGTTGGAATTCAAACCTTACTTTTGCTTCCAAGACCTGAAAAATAAAAAGCCTGTGGGATTGCTCGGTATACCATTGCTATACATACCCACAGGCTACAAAATTATGGATCTTCTGGAAAAAGCTATTGAATCCTGAGTTGCCTTCGGTGAACTCTGGCATGAGAAACCCTCCCCTCCCCTATAGACTCACGCTGCAAATTCGACCCTAATATATCCCAGATCACATAGCTAAAAACAAGTAAATAAGGTTAAGAAGTATTGTCAAGCTCTTTTCTGAAATTTTCCAAATATTCTTTGAAATTGAATAGTTTTGGCAGCGATTACTCCCAAATAATTGTTAAGTAATTTTACGAAGCTTCTGTTACTCGTTCTTGGAACCTCACCCCCGTCCCCTCTCCGCCCGCGGAGAGGGGGGCGTTAACCCTTGCCTGGGGAAGAGACAGGAGTTAAGCTAAAGTAAACAGATATCGAAAAGCCACAAAAGCATTTCAAAGATACTTAAAGGTTAACAGTGTTTGCACTTGATCAATTCTTTATAAGCCAGATCTCTGAAACAGTGGTCGCCATCCCATCAGAACCCTTTTCAAACCAAACCTCCAGTTTCCCATCCTTAGTCAGCTTCTTCGGAACATCAAATTCGAACTGCTCTGCCGTATATAAGGGAACCTCGACATCCTTCGCCAGATATTGCCCATCAGCAAGGACATGCTGTGTCCTCGGAACCTGCTCAGCACCACGCCTTCGAGGCGACACAAGGGTCAGACGAATCTTGTAGGAGGCCTTGGGATCAAGACCATCATATTCGAAGGTGACGCCTTTGCCATCGTCGAAGCTGTAGGCTATGGTGTTCTGCGAAGGTCTGTTTGAGGGATCCATCCACCGAGAGGCACGGCTGTAGGATCTTCCCTTTTTGAGGTGGGGCTGTCGGTCCCTGTTGCCTGCATCATCGTAGAAGCCACCCTCGCCCGGGTTCTCATAGTTTACAACCAGATCAAGGATAGCCCTCTTCTCAGCCACGTTATCTGATGAGGATGCGCGCTCCAGCTCCCTTGAAAGCCACTCGATCCCCGAGAAATCCTTATCCAGATTGAAATATCCTACATTCCTGACACCGAATATCTCCTCGCTTTCATCACCAAGGCGTCCTGCTTCCTCTCTCAGTGACTTCATATCAGCAGTCTCCATATCCTCGATCAGAGCTGAAGCTGAGGATATAGCCTGATCCATATCTTTGGAGCGTAGCCCCTTGGATAGGAGCGCAATAGTTTCCCCATACCTTTCCTCTTCCCTGAGGAGCTTTAGCTGGAGGTATTTGTCGAGGGCTGCCTTCTGCATGTGGAGCCTCCAGCGCCAGTTGTCCTCCATAAGATGGGGTGGGATCTTCCATCCGGCTTCTTTGACAAGCAGATAGTAGCGGTCTATACCTCCATTTGTGGCTAAAGGTGCTTCGAGGTTCTTCTCGAGCTGGAGCATGGCTTCCATCATTGTCTCGGCAGCCTCGGGCCCAAACTGGAACCTTGTATACTCCATGACCACATCCTCGAGGCTCTGATTCGGGTTCCAGAGCAGCCGGTTCCACATATACTGGTGGAACTCATCGTGATGCCCTTCGGAATAGAGGATATCCCCCTCAGAGAAGGGCATTATTGCCTGGAAGACCCTGTAGTATGCATCAGGCCTGGTATGGAATGTCCTGCGTCCATACACCGATACTAAGTGTGGCTCGGGGTCTTCGACCTGATACTGGGAGCTTATCCAGTGGGTCACATCTGAGAAATGGACTATATGCTGATATTTAGGTATCTGGTTCAGTATTTCACAGAGGTAGCGGTTTACCTGTCCATTTCCGGGATATATGAAGAGGTCCTCGCGGAGCTCATCCCTGAAATACGGTGACATGGCGTTGCTCCCGGGGCCGTAACATATAGCCGAAACCCATTTTCTGGGTTTCTGGTTGAGGTAGTCAAATATGGCCTGGTCTCCGGCATTACTCAGATGCTGATTGGCTATGTGGATGCCGATTGTATTCGGATGATATTTGAGCCAGATCGCGGCTATCTCTTCCGATAATTCTATGAACATCTTGCCCCATGGCATACATTTCTCACAGCGGCATCCTCCCGGATCACCGGCCAATATCCTGAGTACATCGGTATCAGGAATTTCTTTGGCCTTCTCCTCCCAGAACTCGCGGAGTGCCTGACGTGCCTCGGGAACAGACGGGCAGACCCATCCCTGTCGCTGTGTCGGGCTCTGCCACTCAGGAGGATAATCCTTTGGAAGCTGGTTGGGTCTGTAGCCATAACCTGTAGTCATAAGGTCAAGGGATTTGACAAAGTCATAATAATCTCCGCCATATGCATAGAAGGTGTTTGTTCCGGCCAGTGCCAGGTCGAGCGTGTAATCCTCGTTCTCTTCCTTGATCCAACCACGGGCTCCGGTTATACTCCTCATGGTGCCCCCCTGGTTATTTGAGGCACCTCGGAAACGATAGGCCGGAGCCGTCTGCACTTCTACCTCACCAATCTCGACGGAATCCGGGTTGTAAGTAAGCTTCCTGAGAATCTCACCTGCAGAATAGAGTGTGCCCCTCTTGTCCACTCCGACCGCTACAACCACAGGTTTCCCCTTAAGTTTGAGCGTCTTTACCAGGAAACCCTCAGGACCCGGGTCCTTATCGTTGGGAAGAAGGATATTATTTGCCTCACATAACTTTGAGATCATATCGTGGTATCCTGACCTCCCCAGAAAGATGGTGAGGTCCAAATTGCCACTTACCTTGAAGTCCTTTTCCTTAACGATTGCTACGGAGACATTACTTCGTTTTTCTATACGCTTTTTAAGTGCGTCTGCCACCAGGGTTTCAATGTTTTCGGATTTCTCTCCCAGTACTATAGCGATGCGTGATGCTGAAAAGCTCGCTTCGGCGTGCGGGATAAGGAACAGGCAGGAAAGCAAGGCCAATGCGAACACTGTCGCTAAAAGATAGGCGCCTTTCCCAGAGACCGTCTCCATAATTCACCTCCGTCAGACTAACGGTTTCAGTTTGGCTGACTGATGAAAGTCCGAACTAAGTCTTTACATGAGATCGTAACTAAAAGACCTGTACGTACATTTAGGCAAACCTTCATAAAACACTGTCTAAGAACGGTGAACCTCCATGTCTCACTACTCACCACCAGATTCTGCCAACATCGGTTTCCTTTTCGGTCGTCTCGATCGCCGATGTTACGAGTCGCTTCTTCTCCTTCTTCGATCTGATTTTATCTGCCTCTTTCAGGAGGCTCAACGCACCTGGCAGATCCCTCAGGGGTTCGTCCAGCTTGAAATAGCTCTTGACGCGTATACCGAAGAGTTGATCGGATTCTTCGCCGAGCTGACGTGCCTCCTCGCGGTATCTGGCCATCCTGGGTGTCTCGGCCGGCTCGGCCAGAACAGCTAACGCTTTGTCAATGGCTGCATCCAAATTTCCGGATTTCAGACCAGATTGCAGTGCCTGTCTGATTCGCTGCTCCTTGAAAAGCTCGATCTGAAGCTTCAGTTGGATATACTTGTCCAGAGCAGCCTTTTGCATATGCATCAGCCAGCGGTGGTTCTTTTCCATCAAATGAGGCGGTATGCGCCTGCCGGCTTCTTTGATCAGTCCATAGTACCGATCGATCCCGTCGTTGGTTGCCAGCGGTGCCTCAAGGTTTTCCTCGAGCTGGAACAGTGCCTCGGACATCAAGCCAGCGGCCTCCTCACCGAAGCAGAGCCTGCAGTACTCGTGTACCACATCTTCGAGCTCCCGGTTTGGGTCCCACAACAGCCGCATCCACATGTACTGGTGGAATTCGGAATGATAGCCTTCGGTGTAGGCGATGTCGCCTTCGGAGAATGGCATAATGGCCTGGAAGATTCGGTACATCGCTCTGGGGCGTGCGTGAAATATACGGCGACCGTATGATTTGACGATGTGCGGTTCCGGGTCTGCCACTGCATACTGTGCACTGATCCAGTGGGTAGTATCTGAATAATGAACGATCTTTTTATCCTTGGGTATTTGATTCAGCGTCTCGGCCAGATAGCGGTTGACCGGGCCCTTGCCCGGGTATATGAAGAGATCTTCCCGTAGCTCGTCGCGGAAGTACCACGACATGGCATTGCTGCCCGGACCGTAGCACATACCATAAAGCCATGTACGCGGCTTCTCGTTGAGATAGTCAAAGATGGCCTGATCGCCAGCGTTGGTAACATCCTGGTTGGCAATCAGGATAATGGTGCTCGGATCGGTCTTGAGCAAGATATCCGCGATCTCTTCGCACAGATAGACGAATGTCTTTCCCCACGGCATACACCGCTCATCACGGCATCCCCCGGGGTCGCCGGCATACATGCGCGTAACGTCATGGTGTACCCGGGTCTCGAACTTTTCGGCCCACATTTCGAGCAGTGCCTTGCGGGCCTCCGGGATGGTCGGGCAGACCCAGTGCTTTCCCTCCCAGGAATCCAGTTCACCGGCAAGCCATTCCTCAGGAAATTCCTCGCGCATCTCATTGGGCCGTAGGCCGCTCTCTGTCATTATGTCAAATGCCTTCGCATAGTCATAGCTCCGACCGCCTTCCCACCCGGCGTAAAATACGTTGGCCCCGGCGAGGGCAAAGTCCATGTAGACCCGATCCTTTTCCTCGTCGGTCCAGGGCCGGACGTTGGTGATACTCATCATGCTGCCTCCCTGGGAGTTACTGCACCCGCGGAAGCGAAAGGCCGGCGCCGTGCGGACATCGATCCCACCAAAGGCGATCTCACCCGGTTCGTACGTTATCCGCCGCAGGATTTCGCCAGCGGCATAGAGGACGCCCCGGTTGTCTACTCCAACCGCCAGGATGGCAGGTGTTCCACCGATGTCCACAGTCTTCACTGCATAGCCTTCCGGGGCGAGCCCGGTGCGTCCCGGTAGTTTGACGCCGTGGTCGCTGCAAAGCTTATCCAGTTGCCCGCTATGGCCGGTCCTACCGAGAAAAATCTGGAGATCGACTGCCGAAGCCGATTTTTTGAGGACTTCAACGGAAACCTGACTGTACCATTTGAGCCTTTCCTGAAGGACATCCGCAACCCGCATCTCCACATCACTGGCAGCCGGGTCCAAAACAATAGCGATACTTGAAGCCCTCATCATAAAGCTGCTACCCTGGTTGCTTGAAGCCGGTGGCGTAAGCATCAATAGCACTGCGGCTATAACAATATAGATCAACCATGAATGAGCCTTCAAATCCTGGTGGACAAAGCGGCTGTTTCGCACGGGTAATCCTCCTGTATATTTTTCGGTAGTCACAATGTCATCTGCCTGCGCCCGTCGTAGCCATGAAGCCATGCAAACCATGATGTAAACATACACTTTAGTGGCTGACGAAGAACTATCCGCCAAAACTCCATTACTCCCACCAGCGACGGTTCGCTTCCTCTTCGCTGATGAACCCTTGATAACGCCCCAGCCAATATGCTGTCAAGTATCCGGCCCCGCCGATCTCTGTGCGGGTCGCACCCGCTCCCTGCAGGATCAAAGAGGTATCGTCCCAGGATTTGCCGCGATCGCGGCTGACATACATACCCGCTGGTGTCCCGGCATATATCTCTATGGAATGGCGGGGAATCCAGATAGCACCCACACGTGGGATATCCAAACCTTTGTTGCCTATGGTCCAGTTCTGTCCGGCATCGTGCGTGACAGCAACTCCGCTTTCAAGAAGGCCATACCAGGTATTTGGGTCCTTCCGATCCACTCGCAGATCCTGTATGGCAAGCTTCCGACGGAGCTCGTACAACCTCCTCATCTCTTCGCTCGTTATCTGTTCCGTTCTTCCCCTTCCTGTGCTTACAATGGACGACCATGTCTTTCCGCCGTCATTACTCACACTTATGGAAACACCCGAATATCTCCGGCCGGAGGATAGGACAGCACGGAACAGCCTGTTCTGCGTCGTCTCATCGACACGTATCCATACCGGTTGACCTCCTACCGTACTGACACCACCAAACCCGCGTGTTCGAACTACACGTGGCGGAGATGTCCAGTTCTGATCACCCTCGTATTTGGTGTAAACTCCCTGATCCGTAAACAGATACAACTTCGCTCTTTCACCCTGGGGATCGACGGCAAAGGCCCTGTCGGAACCGGATGGCAGGCTTCCCGCTATCGAAACCCATTCCGTTCCCATAGCCCTCTCACCAAAGTCTACGCTCCTGTAGATACCTTCAGGGCTGATTGCGTAGAGAATATGGGTGTTCTTGGGATCGAATTGCAGACTTTCTACCGGCTCTTCAAAACTTTGGCTCCAGCTCTCTCCGCCATTAAGTGTCCGATAGACACCTTTATCTGTAGCAGCGAAGGCAAACCACGGATAATCCGGTGAGAAGATTATGTCTTTGACACCGGAGAGCCCGTCAACGTCATGCCAGATCTCAC
>CAZTBA010000161.1:0-12757 GCA_964611725.1 uncultured bacterium | reverse complement strand
CGCTACAGTCTATTTGGCCGTATATCATGGGGATGCAGTGTGTGACATACCCCTGGCGGAGCAATCTGGCTTCGACCCGGAGGCTCCATGGTTTGGATATGATGCGGTCTACGTTTCAGGGGGCGCTCAATATCAAGAGGGATCGGGTGTGATAACCTGGGATGGTAAGGATGCGGATGGAAATCCGGTCCCTCCAGGCGAGTGCAGCTATTTCCTCTTTGCAGTGGATGAGGGCAGTCAGCCTACGATTGCTGCTGCAGGCGGGGTAGGCGTATATGGTTGGGATGAGCATGGACTTACCGAGGATCCTCCGGCTTTTTGGGGTGGTGCTGGTGCGGCAATTCGCAAGTGGCAGGTCGGTATAGACTGGTATGCCAACCCTGATGCCTATGAGGACTGGACCGTACCCGATCCACCGGCGGCGGCTGCGCTAGTCACCTATGATCCATATGAGCCGGATGTTATCTATGTCACTACGATATGGGCAGGAACCTGGAAGATGAAGTTAAACGAGAACGGCACGTCCGAGGTTATCACCGACTGGGGCGATGAAGGGCTTTACACAGCAGCGATCGAAGGTGGAGTTGATATATCGCTTAGGATGGACCGTTTAGGGGATAAGCTGTATAGGGCCTATTTTACCTATTCGCATGATCCCTGCGATTGTTATGTCGATGTTCTGGACCTTGCGACCGGCGAGTTGATTGAGAGGATCGACGTAGTCGATGTTTATGGTGCTGTAGATGAGGAAGGTAGTCTCTCGAGCCACGGGCCGCTGGGCTGCATGGTAGATGAGACAGGGATATATATGGTATCCCTCGGGGCAGGCAACGGTGGTGTAAATGAAGGTCCTCACGACGGCACCTTCTGCGGCAAGGTTGACCTCGAAGGTAACATCATCTGGATCAACTACAACGGTGATGGATATGGAGATAGGGAGCCGGCTGAGTTAAAAAGCAATTCGTACGATATTGATATTGACGGTTACGGCAACAGCTATTACAACGCATTCGGGCAGCCGGAAATAGGCTTCATCCTGGGTCCGGATGGCAAAGGTATCCTCAAGTTCACCTCCGTTGAAGATGACAATAGCTCTGGTGCCTTTGATGTGAGGGTGGTGGATGAGGACACCGACTATGACGGGCTTTACTATTACAGCAGCGATGCGACCCTCGGTGCAGTGATTGCCCATCTGCCTTACGATGTGATGAAGGCCGGGATTATGGCTACCACAGGCGTTGAGATGGTTGAGGCCAACGTCCTTCCGAATAGCTACAGGCTTGGCCATAGCTATCCTAACCCATTCAACCCTTATGTCTTCATAGACTTCGAGCTGCCTGAGACCGGTGAGGTTGTGATAGAGGTTTACAATGCCCACGGTCAGCTTGTAAGAACCCTGGTCAATGAGGAACTGGGTGCTGGCCGCTATAAGGTTGATTGGGATGGCAGGGATGAGAGAGGACTGAAGGTGTCCAGCGGGGTTTATATGTACAGGATGAGGGGTGGCAGTTTCTCCGATTCCAAGAAAATGACCCTTATGAAATAAGGAAGATTTTCGGGCTGATAGACCGGAAATTTCTTCTTATTTTATACACCATCTGATTAGGAAAATGGTATAAGATATTCCTCGCACTGCCCTTACGGTGTAGAGACGCTCCGCCGGGGCGTCTCTACATCACAAAAACCTGTATTTCCCCGTAGAGTGCTCCAGGAAGTATTCAGTTCGTTTGAAAGATATTCTCACTATCCGCGGTTATAAAGGTGCATCCCCGAAATCCGGTATTTCCATCAGGACTCCACCTTTCACAGCGGACTCGTGTGCTACAACGCCTGGGATGGCGTAACGGGCGGCATCCCATACATTGTTAGGGGGTATCTTACCTTCGACACAAGCCCTAACGAAATCGTCCACGAGGAACTGGTGAGATCCACAGTGTCCGTTCGGCAGCCCGATAAACTCCTTGGGCAACCGCTCAACGGGGTGAAGTCGGGAAACGCCGAGGTGGGTGCCGTCTTCGGATGTAACGAGATCCATACCTTCGGCTCTGTCTCCGGTCGGCTTTACGGGCATTCCCTTGCACGCAAGCAGCTCATCCAAGTACACTTTTTTGTTTACGTCCTTGGTGACCCAGACAGCGGATGCCGAGTTTTGCTCGAAGCTTCCCTCCGTACCGAAAAGCGTCATCCGCACTGCGCCTGGATGTCCCACCCTTCGGAACTCATTGATTCGACAGACACTCCCGTCCGACATCCTGAATAAGGCAATCTCGTTGCTGAAAATATTTCCCCACGTGTTTGCGTCAGCCTTGTAGATGCCATCGTCCGCCCGGTCCACAAATCCATAGCATGACACGTGGGTCATGTGGGCGCCAGTAATCGAGATGATCTGGCTTGTTGAGTGGGTGGGGTAATACATGGGTGGTATCCCGGCCGTTTCCAGCCAGCGGTCCCCTCCCCGCCACTTGGCTACATCGTAGAGCCCGTGGTCCCAGTCGTGGTAGTACTCGGCTTCCCCGTACACGAAGTGGCCAAAAGCCCCTTTGGCGTACTGTTCTCGACAGTAAAGGACTGCCGGATAATAGTAGCTGGTTTCGCCGAGCATGTATATCTTGCCTGTTTCTTCGACTGTCTTTACGAGGTCGGCAATCTCTTCTACAGTTATACCCGTCGGGACGGCAGAGTATACATGTTTGCCAGCTTTCAATGCCTGTATCGCCTGGGGCGCATGCAGCCAGTTTTGAGTGATTATCGCAACGGCATCGACGTTGGTATCGCACAGGTCGTCGAGCGAGGGACAGGTATCGGGAATGTCATGCTTCTCGGAATTAAGCTTCAGCTTTTGCGCGTCGAGATCGCAGAGTACAACTTTTTCCACAAGCGGATGGGCCTTGAAAAGAGGGATGAAGCTCTGCGCAAATGACCCAACACCGACTATACCTATTTTCATACCCATGATGATCTCCTGTTTTCCCGCCTTGCGGTTTCATTTAAGCTCAGCCACTAGCCGCAATATGAATTGTAGATTGAAAAAATCCCCAATCTCCAGTTTCTGACTGATTGCTGATAGCTGACCGCCTATGGCTTCACTATCACCTTAACCCTCTCCGATTTTTCCATCGTTGCCATCGCCTCATTGATGTCTCTGAGGCCGAAAGTATGTGTTATTATCCTGGTAGGATCAATCAATCCTCTTTCCATGAGTTTTAACGATTTCAGCATTACTTTGGTTGTTACCGAAAAGGAAGGGTTCACCCTGGTTTCTTTAAAATGGAGATCACGTGGAGAGACCGGGATCGTGCCTTCGGTGGTAACGCCAAATTCGTTTACCCTCGTACCCCTGCGACAGAGCTTGAAGGCAAGTTCAGCAGCTTCGAGCGGGCCGGCCGTTTCGAAGACGAGATCGGGGCCTTCCGGCACGATTTCATAGACTGCTTTTAAAGCATCTATATCACGAGAATTAATGGTATGGGTAGCACCGCATTTCTTTGAAAATTCCAGTCGCCAGTTATCGATATCTACAAGGATAATTGTTCCTGCGCCGGACCTTTGGGCGATCATAGTGACCAGAAGCCCCATCGTCCCGGCCCCGATGATCACCACGTCTTCGCCGATCTTCATCTGGGAGTATTCGATGAGACCTTTGTATGAGCAAGCCAGGGGTTCGGTTAAGGCTGCTGCCTCGAAGGGAACATTTGAAGGCTTGTGATACAATGAGCTTTCCGGAACGAGCACATATTCGGCGAAAGCACCTTCGATCGTTCTGTCCATTCCATCCCCACCAATTGTAGCACCGTATTTACAGTAATGAGGAAGTCCGTTCCGGCAATCGCGGCACACTCCACAGCTTGTTACCGGAGAAGCAGCGATCTCATCCCCGGGCTTGAAAAAACGCATCCTGTCACCGACCTTTTCTATAACTCCGGAAAATTCGTGACCCGAAATTGAGGGGAAGCTGACGTTCGTGCGTTCGCCACTGTACGCCTTGTAGTCGGTTAGGCATATACCACAGGACTTTACTCTTACCAACGCCATATCATCCTTCGGCAAAGGGGTAGGAACTTCCTTAACCACCACTCTCCTCACATCTTCAAGAACCGCTGCTAACATAGACTTTACCTCCTGAGCCAGATTCGTAGATTGTAGGGATACACCTATTTTACATTCTACAAAGCAAATTCGATTTTCGGAGACGCCCCGCCGGGATGTCTCTACAATGACAGATGGAGGGATATTTCACTTTGTGAAACGCAATAAAGAAGCTACATCATTTTTTCAAACGCCATGGCCTGTGCCCCACCTCCACCGTAACAGATGATCGCTATACCTGCAGGGTGAGAATAAAGCGCCATCTCATGTAAAAGGCTTACCACGAGCCTTGCACCTGAGGCCCCGAGGGGATGTCCCAGGGCAACTGAGCCTCCATGCAGATTCAAAGCCATCCCTTTGAACTCCTTCTCGAAGAGTGGGATCTGGAACCCGAACGACTCATTCGCCTCTATTATGGAAAACCTGCTTATATCCCTGAGCGACCCTTTAAGCTCCCTGAAGACCTTAATCGGTGCTTCGACAAAATCTGCCGCAGCGCAGCCAAGCTCGGCATACGTGACGATTTTGGCAAGTGGTTCTACGCCGAGTTCCCGGGCCTTGTCACCGCTCATCAGCACCGTCACAGCCGCGGCGTCCGCAATCTGGGGATGGTAGAAGCCGGAGGAGAGATCCTCCGGGGGAGAAATGGCGATCTCTTCGAGCCTCTCATCTGGCATGAGCTCATCCCTCTTCACGCCATCCACTTCAACTATCTCCGCATCGAAAAGGCCCTTTCTGCTGGCCTCGCCTGCCTTCCTGTAACTTGATATGACTCCATTCACTACACCCTCACGACTGATATTGCCGCCTTCGAAATATCTGAGGGCGTAGTCTATCATAAAGCTCCTGTCGATCGGATTGTAGAGACCGTCGTACCTGGCCGATGTGAGAAGTCCCCTCTTCTTTATTTCCTTCTCCACATCTCCGGTTATCCTGAACCTCGTACCGCCGACCTCTCCCTCGATCTTTCTGCCCTTTCTGTCATATGTCCTGAGGAGCAAGGGAGCATTGCTTGCCGATTCAAATCCCCCGGCAACCGCAATTTCGGATTCACCCAGAGCTATCGATACAGCCGCATCGCGGATCGCCTGGAGTCCGGAAGCACAAGCGACATTTACGAGCTTGGCGCGTACATCCTCCCTGAGTCCCCCCTTCTCGGAGGCGAGCTTCGCCGGGTCCAATCCAAGTCCGGCGGAGATTACGTTGCCGAAAACAGCCAGGTCGACAAGATCCGGACTTATCCTGGCGCGATCCAAAGCTTCACTCACCGCGATGCCGGCAAGATCGGTAGCTGAAAAATTCCTGAGCACACCGTCAGGGCGCCCGATAGGTGTCCTGACGGCAGAGGCGATGATTGTCTCGGTATCTAAGGATTTCTTCAAATTCCCTCCCCAAAAGATATCTAATTTCAAACCCTAAAATCTATGATCACCATTATATCTTGACCTCAAGCAGCTTTTCCATGGCCTTTGATACGCTTTCGGCATTTGGGAGATATGCGCTCTCGAGAGATTTCGCCATGGGCGGAGGCACGTCTGGGGTACCCATGCAGAGGACTTTTATGCCCTGGTCTCTCAAGAAAACGTTCTGGATCTGGTATGCTATCTCCTTCGTGAAGCTCCCGGTCTCACAGGCCTGGGACAGCACCAGGAGATGCCCGGTCCTGCTGACAGATCTGGCAACGGTCTCATAATCGAAAGGATATAGGGTTCTCGGATCTATGATCTCCGCTTCTATACCTCTCCTTTCTTGGACCAGCTCAGCCGCTTCAAGGGCTATGTTTACCATCCTCGAATACGATACTATGGTGAGGTCTTTCCCCTCCCTGCGGATCTTTGCAGTCCCAAAGGGGATCGTGTATTCCTCGAGCGGGACGGGTCCCATCTCCCCGTAGAGGAGCTGACTCTCTATAAAGATCACAGGGTTATCGTCTCTTATGGATGTCTTGAGTAGCCCTTTAACATCGTAAGGAGTTGATGGGACTGCAATCTTGAGACCGGGAATGTGGGCCAGGATCGATTCAAGGCTCTGGGAATGCTGTCCGGCATAGCCCTTGCCACCGCCTATCTGCGTCCTTATCACCAGTGGTATCCTGGCCTTGCCGCCGAACATATACCTCGCTTTGGCAACCTGGTTCCCTATCTGGTCCATAGCCAGCAGCGTGAAATCTATGTACATTATCTCTGCCACGGGCCTCAGTCCGGTCATTGCAGCCCCGGCGGCCACCCCTGCTATTGCCGCCTCCGAGATTGCAGTATTCCAAACTCTATCCGGCCCAAACACCTCATAGAGTCCGTACGTGGCCTTGAAAGCCCCTCCGTGTTCGGCGACATCCTCTCCGAAGAAGACAACGCGGCTGTCGCGGAGCATCTCCTCCTGCATGGCCTCGAAGACGGCTTTCCTGTAGAGCATGTTGCCTCTGCTGTCCCTGACAGGTTTTTTGGGGTTCCTGACCGGTTTCGAAGGAGGAAGCTCGGGCGGGATCTCCTCTGAGGTCGTGTCCGAATACAGACCTTCGTACATATCTTTCGGATCGGGATCGTGAGAGTTTGCGGCTTCCAAAGTGATCGACCTTATCTCGGATCGGACCTCCTCGGCGAGACGGATTATCTCCCCGGGCGACATGATCCCACATTCGACGATCTGCCCTTTGAGCCTCTCTATCGGGTCCTCCTTACGCCAGGCCTCTATCTCGCTTTTCGACCTGTAGAGGGAGTTGTCGCTCAGAGAGTGGCCGAGGTAACGGTAGGTCATCACCTCGAGAAGCACGGGACCATTCTTCTCATCCCTCATAAGTCTCCGGGCTCTGTCCACCGCATCGAAAACCGCGAGCACGTCCATCCCGTTAACGACTTCAGCATGCATCCCGTCCATCGAGTACGCAACTCCGCGCCTGGCCAAGTAATCTATGCCGGTGACCTCCCCCTTCTGCTGTCCCGTCATACCGTACTGGTTGTTCTCTATAAGGTAGATTACCGGAATGCCTTCGGGAAAGGATGACATACATGCCATATTGAACGATTCGTGGCAGATGCCGTTGTTTATCGCCCCGTCTCCGGCCATGCAGAGGACTATGCTTCCGGTTTTGAGGGACATCTGGGCGATGGCGGCACCAGTTGCTATCCCGAGGCTCCCACCGACTATAGCATTGGCACCGAGGTTCCTGGAGAACTCAAAGTCCGCTATGTGCATCCCGCCGCCCCTGCCCCTGCAATATCCGTCCTCTTTTCCGAGGAACTCTGCCATAGTCCTGTAAATGTGAACCCTCTCAGCTCTCCTCTTGAGATCATCGTCCGAAATGTCACTCTCACCCTCTCCAAGGAATTCGAACACCCTTTTCCTGCCCATGTCCTCTATAGCGTACATACCCTTGGCTATGCAGTGTCCATGTCCCCTGTGGGTGCTCGTTATATAGTCTTCAGGCTTTACGGCTGCCATCGATCCGACCGCCACAGCTTCCTGTCCTACTGAGAGATGCGTGGCACCCACGAATTCAAAATCCTCCCTCGGCTTAAAATCACCCGACCTCATATCGGCTATGGCGGTCTCGAACTCCCTTATCCTGAACATATTTCTAAGGAAACTAACAGCTTTCCCTTCGGCTATCCTGCCTTTAGAAAGCTCGTCTTTGAGGCCCCCACGGTAGGAATAGGCCGGGACCTGGCCGAAGCTGAGCGTCTGCGGTGTGAAATCCGGATTTATGTCGAGTTTTCTAACCAAGTGAACTATCACCTCCTAAATTTTATATCACAATCAGCTCTATGCAAATTTGAGAAGAAACAAGCACTTAGCTATCAGCTTTTTGGCTGACTGCTGACCGCTTACAGGGCAAAATTCAATCGCGGCTATTTTGCGGGCAGAAGAAGTAGCTCCATATTCAGCCGCCATGAGTATCACTTATAACCCTTCCTTTCTGCAAATCGGGTCGCTTCCTCCTGCGCGATGCTTACCCACTGGTCGAACCGCCGGGGCTCGTTATTGCAGGTGTGGGTATCTTTGAGGACTATCTCAACTATGCATCCATCGGAAATCTCCAAAGTCTCCCGGATGTATGCGCGCACCTTCTCCGGGTTGAACTTTACGGCAGCGAGATCGGCTGGATGCGGTTTCCAGGAGTAGACATAATTATCCTGCAATTCCTCCGCCGCAATTTCCCGATCGCACCAGGGACTTATGGATATCCGGCGAAGGTTCGGGACCTTTTTCACTATGTCGAATTTCCTGTCCAGAGGTTCACAGCAGCCATAACAGTTAAGCCCGAAGCGCTCCAGTATCGGGATCTGATAGCGCAGGACGAACTCGTCGTGCATCGCCGGGGAAATACCGGAGATCTCCTGAGCTTCCCCGAAACCCCACATGTCCTTAGTTCGCACGTGATTCCCATCGAAGTCCCCTGCAGGCAGCTCATGGGTGAATCCGAAGCCTCCGGAACCTACATAGTCGTTGGCACTGTTCAGGCAGAGGAGGCTTTGATCCTCGAGGCTCTGAAGCCATCGGAGCTTCCCCTCCATAATGAAACGCATCGCACGGTGCATGAACTCCGGACGATCTATCATGTCCACCATCATCTGTTCGAGCCCCCTCAACATCGCCCACTCTCCGATTATACCAAGGCTCCACCAGTAACGCCCGCAGAGGCGCACGTTCAGGATACCGTCGAAGATCTCATGGGCGATCTCGAGGTTATGCTCCGTGGCCTCTTTATCTGCAGTGACTTCCGGATATCGGAGCTTTGCCAGATCCTCAGGATCCTTTATCGGTGGATCCCAGCGGTATGCCCCCTTCGTCTCATCGGTGCGCATTATCTCGGGACTGGCACCCCACCCTGTATTCTTGACACTATATCCAACGCTGAAGATATCGTCCGTCACCTGATCGTCATCAAAATGCTCGTAGGAGTAGATCCTTATCCTGAGATCCCTCTCCCAGCCTCTCAGGAAGCGATCCTCTATCTGGAGCTTATCTACAGGAACGAGTTCGTCCCAGCTCCCTTCCGGAGAGCAAAAAATGAGGGGCTTTCCCTTTTCCAGTCGGTTGTGTGCATACCAGCGCTCGCGGCGCCTCTCGTGGACAGGGTCTTCAGCTATCTCCTTTACCCTGTAGGCCAACCCCCGAAGCAGTTCTATGTCCTTCTGTTTTGACATATATACTCCCCTCAACAAAAGTGTAGATTGCAGGTTTGCAAAATTCGCACTCCCTGACTGCTGATAATTGGCTGCTTAACATCCACTCAAAAGCTCTATTCTTCCCAAGATCTCAAACAGATCTTAGAATGAACACGGCCGAACCGAAAGTTTCTAAGTCGAACTCGAGGCGACGTCCGTCGTCCACGGCTTCCTCGGGTTTCCCGGATGCCGTGAGACATTTAGCTGAATTGTAGTTGCCCTCTTCCAGGAATATATCCCCTTTTACAGGATGTCTGTTATGATTGATCACAAAAAGCAGGTCCGATTTCCCCTCAGGATCGCGCATCAAATTCGCGGTTACCCCCGCGACACCCGTAGAAGCCGGGGGGCGGACACCGGCAGATTTAAGAATGTCGTTTACCAGGGAATATGCCAGAGGTGAGAAGGTTTCTTCTCCATCCGGCCTTATGTCATCTCCAACCCCGGCAGCCGGGCTCATGCACAGTCCCAGGTTGAGTCCTGTCTGAATAGCTGCCCCATTTGCGTGTCGTCTTCGAGTCAGTGCAGGAGTACCATCGGTGTAGCTGGCGACTACCTCAACGTCGTCCGCTATCAGCCGATAGCTTTCCCGGAACCAGCTTCCGCGCACAAGCCCTTTGGCACCTTTGTATGAGATTTCCACAGGATCGCCGGATATTGTCTCGATATCGAAGTGCTCGAGTCCAAAGACTTCCGCAAAACCGGCGCCCGGGAGCTGCCTGTTGAGCCACATGCGCTGGTCCAGGGCAGCGAAGTAGGGATCGGCGAGCACAGTGCCGCCCGCTTCAATGAACGGCAGCAATAGCTCCAGAAAATGGGTGTCCGGGGCCAGTGCAAATGGCAGGATCACAGCTTTGAGTCCGGCAAAGTCCCTTTCCGTAGCAAACTCCTCGTGAAGGAAGTGTGTGGGAACCCCAAGTTCCCAGAGGCATCGGTAATATCCGAGCATCGAATCGTTCGGGAGGCGTGAGTGTTTCTGGGTGACCCAGGGGACGATGTAGCTCCTGGGGCTGAAGAGCATTCCGACCCGGGGATCCGCCGTACGGACGCGGTTGAAGAGCGGTGCATGGTGCTGCAGGATGTCACAGATGGAAGCTATTCCCTTAGTCATATCGGTGAACCCTCCCGAGGAATCCACGAGGCCGCATCCCCCCAACTCGCTTCCGTGGCGCTCCTTGCGGTACTGCCAGTACAGCACCCCTTTGGCTCCGTGTGCGATCGTCTCCCAGGTCAGGGATTTCTGGAGAGGGACGGGATTTCTGGGTGAACGGTTTACCCCGCCACCGTTCTCGCCCGAACCGAGCTCGGACTGCCAGATCGTCCTACTGCCTGCCGCGGACAGCGTGGCGTCGGTTCCCATCGCAAGCGCTACCGAGTCCTCCACACCCGCCGGAAAGGCCGAGTAGCCCCAAAGGTCGAAGATCCGGGCATTGCGCCAGTCGTCGAACGCCATACCCGGGAGGTCCGGACAGAGGGAACCGCCACCCCACGCATGGGCTATTACGGGCCGTGAGGTGTTCGAGCGTATAACCTCGTTGCGGCGCTCGAGCTCGGCCACGAGGTTCTCCATCGTGAAAATCCTCCAGTCATACCAGTCGAGGTAGGCATTGTTGACCCAGTGCGGCGGGCGCACATCCTCCCAACAGGAGTGACGGCGTCCCCAGGCATTGTTTAGCGCATCGAGGCTTCCGTAGCGTCCTTCGAGCCACTTTCTAAAGGCGGCACGTGTCGCCTTGCAGTAGCAGTGTATCTCATTCTGCTCGAAGTCTATCCACATGTGCGGTTCGTTCATTGGCTCGAAGTATGCGGTGGATTTGAATCCGTCCAGGAAGCTCGTTACTTCCGCGATGAAGCGGCAAGAGACAGCCTGCACGTCCTGATGATCCGGGCACAGTCCCGGCCATCCACCTGTCGGAGTATTCGACCTGGAGGCGGGTTCGAAGGGGAGACCTTTGCTGTTAACGTAATAAGTGTGGGAGAACTTGCGTATGGCCCACTCGGGTGCACCGTGCATGTGGAAGAGCCAGATGACATCGAGACCATTCCTCTCAGCCAATCGGGCGAAATCCTCCAGATACCCGAAATCTATATCGCCTTCGGCTGGCTCGAGCGTGCCCCAGACGACCCAAGCCCTCACGATGTTGAATCCGAGATCACGTATACTTTCAAGATCCCTCGCCCAGTCCTCCCGTTCCGGCGTCTCTCCGCGCAGGTACTGGGCGCCGAAAACGAAACGGTCGTTATGGGAAAACATGAACTTCCTCCCATGTAGCTGGCATATCGTTCGCCGTTAGAATATACTCTGTTATGAAGGCCCTATAAATTAAGGAATTCCGTGTTCGAAGGCAACAGCTTTATACTGCATAAGCGGTGGGGAATCAGGTGGATGAATGATACACTGTGAAAGAAGTTCGGCGAGATCGAAATTTCTCTTGAAAAACCTGATTTGTCAGTTCTATATGCTCCGGAAAGTCTTTACGGAACAATTTCAGTAGCTCGGATACGCAATATTCGCATCCTACATCGAATTCAAGCATTGTTTTTGTGCTTCTTCTGCTTTTTTTATAAACCTGTATCTGTCTTTATTTTGTTAATTATCCTTTCTGCTGAATTCAACATCTCTTCTGCCTCTTTTTCCGAAACCTCGGGAACGGGGCCCGGTGGATAACGGTCTTCGTAGTAAAAGGCAGTCAACTTCTTTCCAAAAACCAGAAGTTCCTCAAGGGATTTATTAAACTCAATTGCTTCAGATATAGAGAATATAAATATCATGAATCTTCTTCAACTTCCATCCATGAAAAATGAGATAGCCTTTAAGATATTTTTCCACTGCTTGATGGAGCAGAAATGTTGCCTCGTTATAGTAATTTCCATGAGCAAAGATAAGTTTGGCAACTTCGAAATCACGTTTTTCCCTTTCAAACCATTCTTTTACAACCTTATCTTTCATATAACGCCTTACCTTTTGCTACAATCTCCTCTACGAAATCATCACCTATGCTCAATCGCTCCTGCCATTCCTCTCTTGTTAAAACAAGCGGAGAGACGGGGATTCTTATTCCCTGATTATAAATCAAACTTTGGACTTCAACAAATCTGTCAACTCTCCTTTTTTTATCCGTTTCTTTAATTATTAAAAGGTCGACGTCGCTATCATCTGTGGGAGTTCCGTAAGCATAGGAACCGAAGAGGATAATTTTGTCAGGCTGGTATTTCTCTACGAGGATATTTGTTATTTCTTTTATGATTGAATTTATCTCTATAGCAGTCATTTATACCTCTGTCAACTTCCACTTTGATGAGAAGGCTATCTAAATCCTCGTCATATTCATTCCAAGAATTTCCTGATCCCTTCTTTAAGCTTATTTGCCCTCTCGGCCGTGAGATTAGCGGGAACTTCACGGTAGATGTCCGTAATGTCACCGGAAAGGTCTCGCAATCGTTCACAAAATTCCCGTGCGGTTAATCTATCTCGTTGCTTAATCTTCAATCGCTCACACCAGCGC
>CAZTBA010000160.1:0-12762 GCA_964611725.1 uncultured bacterium | reverse complement strand
TGATGAGAATAACGTAGATGAAGATAAAGATGGCATAAATGATAACGTTGTAGACTATAACCGGGATGGTATAAACGATATAACCGGCCTAAAGTACGAACCCGATTCCCTGAACGGCTACAGGCTCGGGTTCGTAGATGAGGAACACAGTATCTTTCACAGGAGATTTATAGATGAAGACGGGGATGGGATGCACGATGGTCACAAGCCCGGACCATCCAAAGATGATGGATTCGATTACTTCATAGACAGAGATGGCGATGGGATATGCGATGGACGTGGCTTCCGCCACAAGTGGGGCGGTCGTGGTGCCAGAGAGCGGAAAGAAGGTGGAACAGGACGGAAAGAGAGTGGAACAGGAAGGAAAGGGAAGTAAAGTAGGTAACCAAAAATTTCTTTTTCTTCGTCTATACCTGCAAACTCTTCCATCTGCCACGCTCGAGGAACACGTATGCGGTGATCGCACGTGCTGTCCAGTCAAAAACGGTTGCTGTCCAGACTCCCGTTATCCCCCATCCTAAGGTTATTCCGAAAATATAGACGAGCGGTATTCTGAATATAAATATTCCTGCAAATGTTATAAGCATAGGACTCAAGGTGTCGCCTGCTCCTCTTAGACCACCTGTATAGACCATGAAGAACGCAAGCCCCGGTTGTTCGAAGGCAGATATCATGACACAGAGGGCTGCGAATTCGGCTACTTTGGGCTCAGGATTGAAAATCCTCACGATCGATTCGGCGAAAAGCAGAAAGATCACCGCCATCATACTCATTGTCAGGAAACCTATGAGACCTGTCCTCTGTATATTCCTCTCGGCGAGGTCGGGGTCGCGTGCCCCGAGGCTCTGTCCGGTAAGTGTCGATGCTGCAACCGAGAACCCCACCCCTACCATGAACGAAAATGCTTCTACGCGTACCGCAATCATGTGAGCGGCGACGGACACCGTGCCCAAAATCGTCAGGATCTTCATAAAAACCACGCTTCCAAATCCCGTGAGAAGCCTCTCACCCATGTTCGGGGCTGCAATCCTCAGCGCCCTGAGCATGAGTTCGGGCTGAAATCTCGTAATGTGATGCCGCCTTACCCTAACAGCATGCGAGGTTCTTGTTAAAATATAGAGAGTTACCGCAGATCCGAGAGCTATCGATACCCCTGTCGCAATTGCAGCGCCCTTCACTTCCAATCTTGGGAAGGGTCCGATCCCGAAAATCAGAAGCCAGTTCCCGAAAACGTTCATGATATTGGAACCAACCCTCACGAACATCGGGGTCCGAGTATCCCCAGCTCCGCGAAGCACACTGTTTCCGACCATAGATGTGAAGCTGAAGGGGGCAAATAAGATGACTATCCTTAGATACTCGCATCCTATCCGTGTCACTTTCGGATCTGTGCCTATCCAGGAAAGTAAGGGTCCTATCGCGGGAAACATTATCAGGGCTATTGCCAGCCCCGTACCGATGGCGAGTAGATAGAGCTGGCCCCCGGCCTCTCCAGCGGCGTCTAAATTGCCCTCACCGATTCTCCGGGATACAAGCGCTACGGTCGCAACGGATAGTGAGAGAAAAATCGAGCTGACGAGCCAGCCCAGAAAACTTGAAATCCCCACGGCTGCAATCGCATCCGTCCCAAGACGGCCTATCATCACGGTATCAACAAAGCCCATCAAAGTGATGGAGAGGTGCTCCGTGATCGCAGGCCACGCAAGTGAGATGATCCTGCGGTTGAGGTGATTTCCTATGCTCTTTTGGGTCGAATGTGAGATGACATACTCCTGTCCATAAAAACAGCCGCGATTGAAAACTGTTTCGTCCGAGCAGTCAGCGGTCAGTCAAAAAGCTGAAGACTGACCGCTGGTGGCTTATATGGGTTAAGTGTCACTTCAAGGCAAAAGGGTACTATGTTTACCGATGGCCAAGTTAAAGGTACTTTTTGAGCCATTTGAGAATATTCCCCTTGGTTATTCCAACGTAGTCACCTGCCTCGGGACCGTGACCTATATCGTACCAGTCTATATGTTTGGGATCACCTGCAGCTTCGTATACCGCCTTCGCCTGCTCCGGGGTGATCCGCTTGTCGATCTTGCCGCTCTGTATCAGGAAGAGCCTCGGAGATATATGCGAAACGAAGTTTATGGGATTGACCGGAGCAAGGGCCCTTGCCATATATTCGTTTTCATACTTTATAGCGCCGGAAAGGACCAGGACGCAGGCTTTGATCCTGCTATCGACCGCTGATAGAGGCACCGATATGAGCCCGCCCATGCTCTCGCCGAGGACAGCTATCCTTCCGGAATCGATGTCCTTCCTCGATTCCAGATAATCGATCGCCCTGCGATAGTCAATGGCAGTTTGCATCATGGCATCCCGCATCCTGTACAACTGTCCTTTGGCCATCATAAGCTTGGGATGGACGTAACCCCCGACATGGGTCCTCTCGCCATGGTACTGCGCATCGAGCGCCATAGAGGCATACCCTGCGGAGGCCATCACCTTCATCCATACCTTCATCTGGTATTTCCCGCCACTGAGGCTATGTAGTATGAAGACGCACGGGTAGGGCTTTTCCCCTTCCTTGGGTAGCGCAAGGATAGCCGGGACAATCTGATCATGTACACTTCTGAAGGTTATCTTCTGAAGCGAATAATCTTCCTCCTCTGTGGCCTCTATGATCTCAGCATCGAGCGGCAGGTTTCTGTCATATTGATAAAACTCAACGAATACGTTGTAGGTCGCTTCATCAACTATCGGAAACTCTGTCTCCATTTTACCCTCCTGACAGAACAGAACCGAAACAGCAAATAATGGGGTTGCTACGGATATAGCCAAAGCTCTCAACATAACGTTTCACCCCCGGTTTATTAAACCCTGACTGGTGACCTTCCGACACGGTATGCACCGAAGTGTCTCTAATCGACATCTGCCTTTTTCGCCTTTCAGTATCGAAAAGATTTGGGCGTACCTTTTCCCTGAGGTACGCCCAAACCCCTCACCTATCGACCGGTATTGCATTATCACTCGTGAGGGACTTCCACGGTCTTCCTTTCCTTGGAGGATTTCTCGGCCGCCTCCATTATCGCTATTACACGCCTGGCCTCTTCAGGCTTGACTTCTAGCTCCTTGCCTCTGAGGATATGGTCAGCTATGTTTTGGTAATAGGACTCCCAATCGCTCTTCTTGTAAGGCACATCTATCTGTGCGGGGTAGCCTTTCAGGACAGTTGTGACTTTGAAGCTATCCTCTCTTGCCTGGCTAACCACCGACCCTTTCGTGCCAAGTATCTGCCAGCGAGGTTTTTTCGCCATCGCAAGGCTCGAGAACTGGACGTCTGCGACCGCACCGCTTTCAAAGCGTATCATAGCTTCCACATGATCCTCGTTCGTGACTTCCTTCCAGACAAGCTTGTGGAAGAATCCCGTCACCCCCACAACCTTGCCGGGCACGAGGTTCAGAAGCCAGTCCAAATAGTGTGCTCCCCAGTCGTAGAACGCACCTCCGGAGATCTTCTTGTCCGAACGCCACCACTTTCCCGGGCGTCCGTATCCGCCACCAAACATCTCGACGTGGAAGATATCGCCGATAAGACCCTTCGCCACTATTTCCTTGAGAGTCATATAATCACCATCGTGACGCCTGTTGTGGAAGACCGAGAGCATCACCTTCGATTTTTTGGCTGCTTCGATCATATCGGTCGCCTCTTTGGCTGTGATGCACATCGGTTTCTCAACCACGACGTGTTTCCCAGCTTCGAGACACTGTATGGCGAGCTTGGCGTGGGTGTTGTGCGGAGTCACAACTACGGCGAGGTCGAACTCACTCTTCTTGAGCATATCGGATAGATCGTTGTAAGTCTCAATGCCCGGGAAGTCCTCCGCCGCTGCAGCGGTGCGCTTCGGATCTACATCGCACACAGCAACGGCTTTCATCCCATTGACATTGTTGATCCAGTTGGAGTGAGCCTTTCCCATATTAAAGGCTGCTCCGTAGCCGATAGCTGCACATTTTATAGTTTTACTCATCTTGTCCCTTCCCTCTTTTAGAGTTTACGGAAGCTCACATGCACAATGCAATGTGAGCAGATGACGTTTCTCCTCAGGATATGTAGGCCAAAAAGAGCGCCCTGTAGAACTTCATAAATCTCTCGGGTTCAGGGTTTCCTGCCACCTCAGCACAACAGAAACCTTTGTAGCTTATCCCTTTGAGAAGGCTGAAAAGTTCCCTGTAAGGGTACTCACCGTAAGCTTCTCTCCAGAGCTCAGTTATGTGAAGGAGGCGGATCTTGTCCTTTACCAGCTCGAAATTCCTCTTTACAGAGCCGCTTTCGTCCACATCGGTCTGGTTCGAGTTCCAGCAGACGAACACGTTGTCATGATCGGCGACATCCATCATCTGCTTTATATAGGGAACTTTGCATGTCTCACGGCCATGTACCTCAAGCCTTATCTCAATCCCATAGTCCTTTGCGAACTCACCGCATTCCCTCAGGGACAGCCCGATCTGCTCGATCGTCTTCTCCCTCGAGATGCCCTCTTCATCCTGAAAACCGTTGGGACGGACCTTTACCCCCGGGGCACCGACGTCATGAGCGAGCTTGACGTACTCCTTCGTCCCCTCTATGTTCCTGCGGACCTCAGCAGGATCAATAGCATGATATTCGAAGGCTGAACCAAGTCCCGCAATCTCGATCGAGGAGTCTTCAAAAATTTTCCTGATCCTTTCACGCTCCGATTTGCTCAGGTTCGTCTCCACGCCGTGTGCGTGGGTTGTCCTCAGTTCGACCCCCTCGAACCCGGTTGATGTACACTTCTCGATGATCGTTGGTATGTCCCAATCTTTTGCCAGGTTATAGGTTACAAGCCCAAGCCTCATAGAAAAACCTCCTTTCTCAGGTTTTAAATATTATTGCAGAGAATTATAGGCTACTGTTGCTGATTTGTCAACAGTTTTTCTGGCCTAAGTTCGAACGGGAGTGCAAACATGCAAAACCTGAAATATCTCATAATAGTTGAATAGGGACAAAAGAAACCTCCCCACGCATGCGGGACATCCTGGTAGGCGATGGATGTAACATGACTGGTTGCCCGGATTTCCGCAAAATAACTTGACAGGTCTATATTTTAAGTGCGTTATTTGAGACATGGCTACTTCTAAATAAGAACATTTCACAGCTTGGGATATCTGCAATGAATCCCAGGGAAGTGAAAAGAAAGAGCCGCCATTCCGAGTCAAGCAAACCTCTAGGAGGACTTCATGCGTGAGACAATCAAACTATTCTGTTGCGATCTAAACTGGACAAGATACGATGAGAAATGTGTTCTTCCCTCTTTACCTCAGGATTGGGCATTCATCGATCCCCAGGAGTATCTCGACTGGCATCTTGATTTTGGCAATAACGCCATGTTCTGTCAGGCCTATACATTTTGCGGCTATGCGTTTTATCCCAGCAAGCTGGGGCCGGTCGCACCCGGGCCGGGAGCCGATCTGCTGCCCCGCCTGTTCGGCCTGTCCCAGAAGGCGAAGATACCGTTCTGGTCTTATTTCAGCGTGAGCTGGGATCTCATTATGCGCGGCCTGCGCGGCGGATGGACGTTTCCGCATAATCCCGGTGGCTGGTGTCTGGCCCCGGAAACAACCTGGACCGACCTGCTCTGTGAACGCGTCCGGGAATTTCTTGATGATTATCCGGTTGACTGGATCCTTTTCGACATGTTCCTGTATGGTGAGGTAGACCCCGATGCATTCAAAGTGCAGCCTGCCCCATTTGTTGAAAAGCCATTCCGAGAGATCATTGGCCGACCGATGCCGGAGAAAGCCGAAGAGATCACACCCGAAGAGTCCCTGAAATACAAACGCGAGATTATGGCACGTCAGTTTCGTCGGCTGCGGGACACGGTGAAAGATACCAGCCCTGCGACAAAAATCCTCTTTAACATACCCTATATGAATGCAGACGAGGCACTTTGGGCCAATCATCCGATGATGGTGGAAAGCGATGCTTTGTTTGCCGAGTGCTCCAAGCCGGATGTGATTGAGTGGCTCCTGCGAGTCAGGAAACCAGAGCAGCGCGTAATGACAACGATCATCGGACACACTGCCAAAGGCTGGTGCGACCCCAGGCTCTGGCAGCGGTGGTATGAACGTAGCTGTGATTTCTTTGGCTATGCCTTCGGCACTCCTCCCGATTTCCGGCCACATTCTTTCTATCAAAATAAGCTGGAGATCACCCGACGGGCGTTCCATGAAATAGGGAGAGATCAGTAATATGGGAAATATGACCCAAAGATAGCAGTTCAAAGGTTCGGAATACCATCTGTCCGGACAGGGCAAGCAAATAAACTTGTCTTTGTTCTTGACAATATAGAACCGAAATTCTATATTTGCTTTCGACTGGCCTCCGAAAGAACAATATTTGGGGACGAAAATTCGTCCTTACAGGAACGCCATTCCAGTCCATGAGGCGCCTGCTTAGCCTTCGTTTTAGAGCGAAGGATAGTTGGGCGCTTTTTGTTTCAGAGAAGGGGTGATAAGTATGGATTACGGGTCGTTCCACAAGGATCGGCTTTTCCGCCATGCCTGCCGCATAGAAGATCTTCTGCCAACTGGAGAGAGAAAATGAGTGGGGACAAGTTGGGCATCAGGACCTTAGGTCGTAAGCCGATGCTCCGTGAGGTGGTCGACTATTATACTCGCGAGGATTTTCTGCGTTTCCTGCTTGGCACTTGCCGCACACGACGGGTGGTGATGGTAATTCCCAAGCAACCTCATTGGGAGCCGAACTGGAGCGAGAACGAAATACGAGCCGGGGATATGGAGAAACTCGGTTCGTATATCCTGAATAAGATCCGTGGTAACTTGCCGAAGGTCAGTCTGGATGACCGCCCGAGCTACTATCCCTCGTTCCATCAGTCCGTTGGAAAGTGGCTGGATCAGTCAGACGAGGCTGTCCGTGAGTCAGACAAGAGCTTGAGGCTCTGGAAGCACGATTGCGTCTTCGAGGCCGATCTTCCAACATGGCGGGAGTCGTTCAGGGATGTGTATTCAATAATAGACCAGATGGACCGCCATGGTATCTGTTACCGCCACAAGTTCAGTGGTCACCGTAGCCTGCACATCGTCATTCCAGCCGAGGTTCTTCCAAGGGGATATCGTGGCAAAGGATCTCAGGAACTTGTGCGCCGTCTCACCGCGTGGAGCGGCAGTCAGGCGCATCGCATCGCTAAGATTACGAGGATGCCCTACAGTCTGAATGAGGACACCGGATTGGTCTGTCTTCCCATCGAGCGCGGAGCACTCCCCCACTTCCGTCCCTGGCAGGCAAATGTACATCTGGTCGAGATACGCGATGTCTGGAAAGGGCACGTCACAGGGGACAATGGGGACAAGATGAAGGAATTCATAGATGCACTTGTTACACTGCCCCGCAGCATATTCTTCTTTCCGGATAGGAAGGAGATCTCATCGCAATACTGTGGACGAATCAGTGACCTTCGAGGGAAGAGCGCTGTGGAAAGTGCCTGGAGCCTCTTAGTCGGCAACAGTGCAATCTCAGAGCAGGACCTGGTGGGAGGCCTGGAGCGCCCCGAGCTGGACGCTAAATGGTTCGCCGTTGAAGCCTTTCTCCTCAACGGAACGGGCCTCTCTAAGGAGGGATTCTTCAAGCTTTTAGAGCAGGAGGATGAATACGTTCGTTCTGCGGCAGTTGATGTCCTGCTGAGGTTCGAGGGGGATATCTCCTCCTACCTGGTCGAGATGATAAGAGCCCCGGACCGCTATTCAGCTACGGGAACGAAAGCCTTCTATCTTTTAAGTCAGAGCAATTCGCTAAGGGAGAAAGTCTTCGGTATCATCGTTCAGCATACGGATCAATCGTACAATGCACTCATAATTGCTGCGTGTTTGATGGGCTCGATGGCGAGAGATTGGCCGGGGGCCTTCGATGTGTCGGAACCTGTCCGGAAGGCGACGGGACTGTCTGAGAAGCACCAGGCGAGGCTGGCCGCACTGGATCTGATGAGCACGATGGGAGGATGGAACAAGAAGGAAGAGGCCAAGAAATCACAGGCATTGGCAATGTTAGGCCCGGACATCACGGATTTGCTTCTGATCGCTGCCGGAAGCCCGAGCAGGCGTTTCAGGAGAGGGATCGTCGCCGCTTTAGCTATATTGGCCGATGAACGAGCCGTGGATCTTCTCATACGTTCCCTGGGTGACGATTACTCTAAAGTGCGGAGAAAAGCCATTGCCGGCCTTGTCAGGATCGGTGAGAAAGCGATTGGTCCTCTGATCGAAGCTGCGGCAAGCGACCAGGTCTCTATCCGGAGATATGCAGTGCTCTGCCTGGGTCATATAGGGACGCAGAGGGTGAAACCAACCCTTCTCCAGGCACTGGATGATAGCGAAGAAGTGGTCCGGAGTCAGGCCATCCGGGGGTTAAAGGAGATGGCGACAGTGGATGATATTGTCCGGCTTAAGGAATTCCTGAGAGTGGAGTCGTGGGAGAACGCGATGGCGGCCACGGAGGTGATGGAGGCTGTTGGTGATGAGGGCAAGGGGGCGATGTCGGAGATGGCATTTCAGGAAAATAATCCCGCAGCCGCCTATTTTATCGCGCTGCATGGCGACCCAAGGGGACGCGATATCTTAGCTGAGCGGCTATCAGAAGATGGTGAGAAGAGAGAGGATGCGGCGGAGTTCCTGCTTCGTTTGGGGGATGAGCGGTGTGTCCGGATCTTCGCGGACAGGCTGAAGACGGCGACCAGATGGTCGGGTATGTTCGCTGCACTTGAGCTGGGGCGCATCCGGGATGAAACGGCGATTACTGCACTCATCGAGGCCCTGTCGAGGGATGATAACCTCGTCCGCCGTGGTGCTGTTCGCGCCTTAGCCGACGCGAACCATCCGATGGCCATCGAGCCGCTGATCCGATGCCTCGAGGATGAGGATTCCAAGGTGAGAAAGCTGGCTGCCGCTGCCCTGTGTGAGATGGGGGAGGAGGCTAAGGAGTCGTTAGAAAAGGCGTTGGAGGGAAGTAGGATACAAGGGAAACGCCATCGGAATCTCGCCAAAGGGGTATTGCGACGGCTGGGGGTGGAGATTTAGAGGAAAGCTCAAATGCCTTTTGATGTTTGAATTCCCCTTTTCCTCTGGCAGCACAGGGAGTTGCTCGTGTCGCGGCACTTTGGTCTTCGGAAAAAACAAGCTGAGCATAGGATCGACTTTATGGCAATAAAATGGCCCCATCTCTTGGCAGAGTGGATAACCCCGGAGCTTGCGCTTCATAATTGGCGTGAACGGATTGCGCAGGTTGAGACCCAGGAAAGTATCTACTTCGGAAACCTACCGTATGTCAAAGCTGTAGCGGTTATCGGTTCTGTAGGAAGAGGGGAGCACTGGCCCATTTCCGATGTAGATATGTTTATCGCTGCTGATCTGTGGCAGAGGAAAGACCCGGAAATCCTGGTCCGGTCCGTGGAGAGGGAGCGCAACAAGCAACTGCATGCCGCTGGGATTCCCAACGACGTCGAAGCCGGGAATTGGGTCCTGTTGTCACGCGAAGTGGCCGCTGCAGCTAACGCCGACGATGATGCCTTCTTCGAGATGTTGAACCATCCCCACTGGCTGGGAATTGCCATCAAGAGTGGGGGCGCGAGGGTTGTCAGGGATTTCGATGGGTGTGTTACCCAGTTTCTGAGCCGGTGCGGACGTGTCCTCTTCGGAGATCGTTTCGTTCGCCTCTGGCTTCAGATAGTGATCGAGGATGTTGCCGGGAGGCTCGTTGCCGCGAGGAGTTTCCTGAAGAAAGGCGACTCTCAATCTGCATCGGCAGGGATTCTCGTTGCCGCGCAGCACATAAGTGGAGGCATCTATGGAAGGTGGCGGAGACTCCCGCAGAGCATCTCGCGGGGAGTGACCCGGTTTCTCGCCGCTGCGAGTATCGAAGGTGACATGGAACTCGGGGAGATGTTCCTGCAGGCTGTCTGCTTGAGCGAGGAAGATGTCTGGCGTCGTTTTGCAGCAGTACCTCCGGCAGGTCAGCGGGAGCGTGACGTATGGCTGGCGATACGCCGGGCGAACGGAGAAAATATCGACGAACTGGCAGCAACCCGGGATCTCCTGCAGATCAGTTCCTACTTGGCAATGAGAAATGGAATTCACGGCCCGTATCCCGAATGGACCGGTGTTACAGGTGACAAGGCCGCTGTTCGGACTCAGTTGGTTGTGGCAGAACAACTTCTTGAACGGTTACGGTCAGAGATAAGAGGGTTAACCATTGTGTCCGACTCACCAAAATAGGTGCTCATAAGATGCATTAGGGAGGTGAATTCGACCGATTTGCGGGCTCCTGCGGAGCCAAAGTGATTCTTTCGCGGTTTTTCCTCAGAATATGGTAGTGCCGGAGATTGAGCTTTGTTTAGACTGAACTGCGCATCACTTCTCCTTGAAGAAAAACTGCATCACTGCGATCACAAATATGAAGATACCGCCTAAGAGGTAGAAGATCATGCATATCTGGCCTATGCTGTTCTCTGCTATGTCCTCAATCACTAGAAAATACTTGAGCCCTCTGCCCAAAGCTATAAGAAGGACCAGTGTTATGACCAGCTTCCATCTGCTGAAGAGTCCAAATACGGCAAGTAGCGAAAGGATGAAAGATATCTTCGGGTCACGCCAGTCTATCCCCTGTGTCAGTTCAAGGGCCGTTTTGAGGGTCTCCATAGCTAAACCTCACTAAACCTCGTTCGCATGGCTTCAATGATCTTTGATGCCTTATACTCGTTTTGGTTAATCATGGTGTTATTTCTTACATTAATAAAAGGTGACTATGACCGAATCCCGTTTAGGCTTCCAGCATTCAGTTTTCGGCAAAAAACTGATGGCTGAACGCTTAGTTTGTCCCCTTATATCTCCTTGAAAATTCCTCAAAAGACCTTCAAAAGCTCTTCAGCCTCAAATTCAATTGGTTGATCTAAGTGTTGAAAACTGCTCGGACTAAGAACTTCTGATGCGATCCTGTTTATCTGATCTCTTATCTTCCTGGTTACACAATCTTCATCGTAATTATCGCAGCTGTTTCTATTACAGACGTCAATGGAGAGCGGACACAAATTCTTGAGCATATGCTCGTAGGTATTATCTATCCTCTTTCTTAGAATATTGATGCTGAAATCATCTCCGAATTTCTCCCTGCCAGCTTTTACTGCTTCATCGAAAAGAACCTGATGAAGCTGCCTGAGCTTTTCAAGGTTCATTTTTCTGGTCAAGATATCAAGGTTCCCATCGTCCCTGAATATCTCAGCTATCTCCTCCATTATTTCCTTTAATATCATTTCCTTTTTTGTATCCTCAACTTCTCCGGGATAATCCATGTGCATATTTGTCTCCTCCGTTTATCAAACTCCAATGGAAATCTCCACAGATATTTACGTTGGGCTGAGCTTTACATAAAAAAACAGGGGTCGGTCTGCCGTGAGCTTTGTCACATAGCAAATTATTTTCTTTCAAAGAGCTCGTACATGTTTGCTGCGAGCCTGGAATCACATTCCATTGCCGGTATCGGGTCGTTTACCAGAAAAACCAGGGCCAAAGGTAGAATGAGCAACATAATCTTCTGTTTCATTGTTATATTTCCTGAAATGTTTCTATCCTGCATCCTTTCCATTCTTGATCTATGACCTTATCCCGTCATGTCATTATCTGCCTGCGCTAAATAGCGCAAAAGGTGTGTCAGAACATGACCTGGAAAATCTGTATTATTATAAGCAACAATGTTTATTGGAACTTAAGTCTACAATATTCTAAAGTGCTTTGTAGTAAATTCGATGACCTTCGACCATTCGGTCGATAATATTACCCTTGCGTAAACTTCAGATAGAATTGTCTCAAAGTATATGGGACTGTGTACTGACCGACGGTTCAGGCGAGGGTTCGGCAATTTCGTCGAATCTGGAGATTTCCCAGTGGAGGAGACCAGATACGGGAATCTCCTTGACAAAAGCGGAGGCAAGCGTATATTTTATCGCTTAAGATTTGCTTGAGATCGGAGGTTTTCCAATATGATTTCGGGGCGATTCGATTCTCCATCATCCCTTCTCAGCCTTAAAGGTCTGCTTAGAAAACCAAGAAAGGCCTTTTGGATAAGTATGTTTATTGCTCTGGCGGTTCACGCAGTTCTCACACAGATTGTGACTTTCGGAGAAGAAAAAAAGGCCGTAAAGCCGCTGACAACCAAGTTTATAAAACGTGAGCCTCGCCTTGTGAAGCCCCTTGAGCTCAGGAAGCGCCCGAAACCGAAACAGCGCCCTATGAAACGCAAGATGATAGCCGTGAAAGTGAAGGCAAGCCGCAGGGAGTTTTCTTCAGCGCCCCAGCCACTGAGGGTACTGGACAACCTGGCACGGCCGAAGTCATCCGTAACCTGGTCGGTCCGTCTGGAATCTGCTGCCGTTGAGCCTCAATTTGGGTCTTTACTTATACAGGGGAGGATGGAGGCCGAGGATAAAATAGACATGTCGCTCGAAATGATGGATATCGATGCCCTCGATACCGGACGCTATCACGCAATGATTATACAGGACTCTAAAGATAAGAGGAATATAAAAGGCTTCTTCCACCTTGTAGTGGCGTATTCCCCGAATGTAACCAAAGACTCCCGGTCTGCGTCGCTCCTTCCGGACATCGTGGCACTCCCGAACCTCATAGAGAAGGTTAACAAGTGGACCGACATAGAGATTGATATAACAGGAACGTTTACGCTCGACTCAGAGG
>CAZTBA010000159.1:0-12893 GCA_964611725.1 uncultured bacterium | reverse complement strand
TGGATCTACGGTTTTAGCCATATCGGGATATAATTCTGGGAATCCTCGATGGACGATTTCCCCGATTTGCCTGAGAGGTTGATATCAATTTTCTGCTGCGATGTCTCAACGTCAGGATGATCCGGCAGGTAATCCACCGCTGCTTTGAGTGCATTGACTATGTGGTTGCTGCAGTGGTTCATAGCACCCCATTCGGTCCAGTAGTTGACGGCCCATTGCGCATATTCGACAATCCTTCTCTCGATCTCGCGCAAATCTTCATCCTTCATTACAGCGCTGTCCCGAATCTGGTCTATTACCATGGTGACGTAATAGATGTCGCTCTGTTCTGCCTCAAGCAGAATTCTCCTGGCGCGTTCGGCATATTTCTTATCCCCTGTCACAGCGTATAGGAGGCCATCACTCCGGGCCCAGTATATATAGGGCTTTGGCGGATTTTGTGGCCTTGTGGATGGATCGCTTTCCTGCCAGGATTCATATGAAGCCTCATAGGATCGCCAGATCTTCTCTTCGGTCTCCTTAATAGCCTGCAGATAGTCCTGCTTAGTCACCTTTGTACCCCCCTGCCTGGATTGGTTCTGGGCAGCAAGATCGGTAAAGTCGGGACATGACGAGCCGATCCTCACGGTTTACTTCCAAGCATTTTACTTTATCGGGCCACCCCACATCTCATTGCTACAACTGCTCTGTTTCTTTCAAGATAGCGCTTCATCGAGCATGGTCAGGTAATTATCCAGGGGTATGTAGCTCGGGATAGAGTTTCCGGACCCTATGGCGAACCGGCCTCTCGGGTGGCATATCTCTATGATTTTCCTGACGTAACGGCGTACCTCATCGGGCGTTCTCCTGGCAAGCACATCCACGTCGGCCCCGCCGAGCGTCCCAACCCTGTCGCCATAGTGGCTCTGGAACTCCGACGCAGGGAGTATGGCATCCTCGAAAGAATGTTTGGCATCCACCCCTGCCTCTATCAGATCTTCCATGACGGAGTATATATTCCCACAGGAGTGGAGAAAATATGGCAATCCATGGCTATGAGCCATCTCAGCGAAGCGGCGGTGCCAGGGCAGGAAAAACTTCCTCAGTTGATCGGGGCTTACAAGTGTACCTGAGCGGAAACCCATATCGTCCCCCTGGAAGATAGCAGCTAAGCGCTCCACTTCCAGGAGCCTCTCGTAGAAGGATACCATCCGGGAACCGACCTCTTTACATACGGCCTCCACAAGGTCCGGGTCATCGTACAAAGAAAGACATAAGGTCTCATAGCCCATAATGGATGAAACATGTTCGAAGATGCCTGCGGCGTGACAGGATATCAGCCCCATCCCTTCGGGGAGGTGCGACGATATGTATTCGAAATGCCTGAAAGCGACATCCTCAACCTTCGGCCAGGGATAACGCTCGAAGTCCTCCCAGTCACCGATGCTACCTCTCCCGGTCTCCTGCCATGATCTCAGCCCATCCACACGGGTTGGGTCCTCCCCCGGCCGGGAAGCCTTCTGGAAGGGCAGAGATATCTCCAGCCGTACGAAGTCATAACCCATCCTGTACCAGAACTCTATGTAGTTGTCCCAATGGGCGGCTTCGGATTCCCTCCCTCCGTCCGATGGATCGATCCATTTTCGACCCATCCCTTCGAGGATCGGCCCCATAAGAGTACTATCGACTATATACTCTACCATGGGCGGTTTCGGCGGTGTACGCCTCCCCATGATCGTATCTATGAAATTTCCCACATCCGGTCTGGGATGCTTGAGTGGCACACGGTATGACATCAGCGCCTCCAGGATAAGAGTATCAATAGCTTTCATTTTCCAAAACTGGTCCTGAACCTCAAAAAATGTGAAATTAGGATAATATAACGTCCCCGATCCGTCAAGCTTAAAGTGCAAAGTAGAGGTTTATCTTCAGGCGTTCTCCCTGTAAGGCTCTCGGGATCTATCGCCCCGCCGGACGTAAATTTCCTGTTGACCTGAAGGTACCGACTTGTTATTATCTAAAGAAATTCCCGTCGTTTCATGGCTCAAGTCTACAAAGGAGATGAACTCATGGGGCTGGAACGCCACATAGATATCTCTGAGGCGGCTGTGGTAGCTCCCGGGGACCTGAGAGGTCCTGAGGAAAGGGCTGTAAATATGTTCATCGATGAGTTCAGGCGGCTCTCGGGCCTGAGCCTGAAGGTGGTATCACAGCCGCTTCAGGACAGGTCAGCCATATTTATAGGCTCTGAAGCTGAGAGTCCACGGGATATTGAAGCTGTCCCGGATAAACCTTCCGGTGAAGAGGGGTACAGGCTCTGGAATGACCTGCAGTCCGGAAAGCCTCCGAGGGTCTTCGCCCTGGGCAATAGCCCGCGCGGGACGCTTTATGCTGTGGGGAGACTTCTCAGGGAGCTCCGCATAGGGAAGGGGAAAGCCTTCATACCGGAAAGGCTTGAGGTGTCATCTTCTCCCAGGTATCCGATAAGGGGACATCAGCTCGGCTACAGGCCCAAGACCAATTCTTACGACCGGTGGACCTTTTCACAGTTCGAGCAGTATGTGAGGGATCTTATAGTCTTCGGAGCCAATAGCATCGAGCTTATACCTCCGAAGTCGGACGATGAGCCGACAAGTTACCACATGACGATCCCAGCCATGGAGATGCTCGTGGAGATGTCGGAGATGCTCGATTCGTACGGGCTCGATGCCTGGCTCTGGTATCCGGCGATAGACGGGGATTACACTGATCCTCGGATCGTGAAGCTCGGCCTTGAAGAGCGTGAGAAGATATTCAGGAGCTGCAAGAGGATAGACGCCGTCTTTGTCCCGGGAGGCGACCCTCTGGGTCTCACCTCAGGGTTTCGATTATGAGAAGCTGATGTATTTTTACAGCTACCTCTGGACCCAAAAGCCCGATTGGCTGGACGGTGTCGTCTATGGCCCCTGGGTCTATACTACCCTTCCAAAGCTGAGGGAAGCTGTGCCCGATAGATATCGTGTCCGACGCTATCCGGATATCACCCACTGCGTCCGGTGTCAGTACCCGGTACCTAAATGGGACATAGCGTATGCTATGACGCTCGGAAGGGAACCTATAAACCCTCGGCCCAGAGATTCCGCTCACATCCACAACCTCTTCGCGTCATATACTGATGGATTTATAGCGTACTCCGAGGGGTGCAACGATGACGTCAACAAAATGGTGTGGAGTACACTCGGATGGGACCCGGGATACGATGTGTATGATATGCTTCGGGAATATGGACGTTATTTCATCGGCGATGAGTTTTCGGATGGCGTGGCACAGGGCCTCATCTCCCTCGAGGAGAACTGGCGGGGGCAGTTGCTGCCGAACAAGGGTGTTGATCTCACCCTTCGCCAGTGGCAGGATATGGAAAAGAATGCCTCCCCGGAGGTTATGTCAAACTGGCGTTTCCAGCAGGGGCTCTTCAGGGCTTACTACGATGCCTACGTACGCCGCAGACTGGTATATGAAACCGAGCTGGAAGAGAGGGCACTTGAGAGGCTTCGACAGGCAGATGCGAATGGGGTTGATACGGCGATCAATGAGGCCCTGGAAATCCTGTCCCGGTCCGACAGGAAAGAAGCAGGGCAAAAACTCCGGGGGCGTATCGAGGAACTCGGGGAAGCATTGTTTCAAAGCTGCGGTATGCAATTGAGCGTCGAACGCTACGGGGCTGCTGGCCCTGAAAGGGGTGCCGTTCTAGATTTCCTGGATGTCCCTCTGAACGACCGGGTCTGGTTGGAAGGAGAGATGGCGAAGCTGCGATCTGAAGCGGACGAAGGAAGAAAGCTGAAGGGTATAGATGCGATATTGAACTGGGAAAACGCCGGCCCTGGCGGTTTCTACGATAACCTGGGATGCGGATACCGTGAGCCACACCTGGGTCCGGGAGCCGGCTGTGAAGCTGATCCGGGGTTCATGGAGTCTGCCCAGGATGAGTTTTCACTTCGGGAGATGAGCCGCCTTTCATGGCAGTGCCAGGCCCAGACGCTGGCGCGAATTCCCCTGAAGGTGCGCTATGAGGGACTCGCCCCGAGCTCGAAATACCGCATACGTGTCACCTACTGCGGACGCTTCGGTGCCGTTATGAGGCTTATTGCCAACGGCATATACCTGATCCACGATGCTGCAGGTCCTCAGGACCCTCCGCGGCCTGTGGAGTTCGATATCCCTAATGAAGCAACGAATGGAGGGGACCTTGAGCTTTCGTGGCATATAGTAAACGGCCGGGGATGCCAGGTTGCCGAGGTATGGCTTATCAGGGCAGGTGATTCCCTATAATAAATTTTCCACCTGAAAATGATGTTAATCTGACAGGGCAGGCATTAAACCATCAGTTTTCGACTGATTGCTGGTAACTGGCTGCTGAAAGCTTATGGGACAAGATTCAATCGTAGCCACTTTCTATGGATAGTAGAAATAGTTTCATATTCAACTGAAATGAATATATACGGGAGGTTGAGCCATGCTTGAGATCCAGAATATCTCCCTTGAGCTCGATGGCAATCTGATCCTGAGAGACCTGAACCTCAGGATATTGAACAGTGAGATCCATTCGATCCTTGGGGCAAATGGTACCGGAAAGTCCAGCCTTGCCTATGTCCTTATGGGGCTTGAGGGGTACCACCCGTCTTCCGGCAGGATTACATTCTATGGGCAGGACATAACCGACCTCCCCGTACACGAAAGGGCAAAGCTTGGAATCACCCTTTCCTGGCAGGAACCGGCACGTTTTGAGGGGCTTACAGTTGAGGACTACCTCAGGATTAGCCTGAAGGGCAATGGCGATCATCTTTCCCCGGGGGTCTGTCTCGAGAGGGTGGGACTTAACCCTTCGCTGTACCTTGAGCGTTATGTCGACCAGACGCTCAGCGGCGGGGAGAGAAAGCGTGTGGAGCTTGCATCCGTCCTCGCTATGAAGCCGAACCTTGCGATACTTGATGAGCCCGATTCCGGGATAGACGCTCCTTCCCTCGACCAGGTTATGGATGTAATAAGGACGCTTGCCAGGGAGGGAGGCTCTGTGATACTCATAACTCATCACGAGGAGATCGCCATGATGTCCGATCGGGCCTCTTCGCTCTGTGCAGGAAAGATTCTCAAGACCGGGAGCCCTGAAGAGGTGGCACGGTTCTTCCGGAACCACTGCAGGGAATGCCCTCACATCAACCGGCCTGAGGAGGAGCTTATAGAAGATGTATAATTATGGTAAGGAGTTCGAGATCATAGCCAGATCCTACGAAGAAAGCGGCGGAGACATAGAAGCCCTTTCGGACAAGAAATTCGCGAGCCTCGTTGTCAGCGGAAACAAAATTCTGCTTTCCAAGTCGATTCCGGGGATTTCCATAGAAGGGGAGGAATTCGAAAGCGGTGTCCGCGCTAAGATCTCCGTGGAACCGGGAACTGAGATACCACATCCGGTTCACCTCTGCTTCGGCGTCATCCCAAAGGAGGGACTCCAGGAGATATTGCCTGAGTTCGAGATCGGTGAAGGAGCTAAGGTGAAGTTTCTGGCCCATTGCTCTTTTCCCAACGCACTCCAGGTGAAGCACGTAATGGAAGCCAAAGTGCACGTGGGGCCTGGAGCGGAGATGGTATATTCGGAGTCGCATTTCCACGGTGAGGAGGGTGGGACGGAGGTGATCCCCAGAACTGAGGCGCACATTGGCGCCGGTGGAATTTTCCGAAACGAATTCAGGCTGACTGTCGGAAGGGTTGGACACTTGGATCTTGACCTCAGGTCGTACCTCGCGGAAGAGGCGGTATCCGATCTGGAGGCAAAAGTCTACGGAAGAGGGAACGATGTAATAAGCCTTAAGGAATCCGTTTATCTGAACGGAAAGAGGGCAAGGGGACTCATAAGGAGCCGGGTAGTGGTTTCGGATAAGGCGAGCAGCGAGGTCCTTGGTGAAGCTGTGGGGAAGGGTCCATTCTCGAGGGGGCATATCGACTGTGTGGAGATCATACAGGGGAACCAGGCCACGGCAAAAGCGGTTCCAGTGCTCCAGGTGGTCGATGAATCCTCGAAGCTCACCCATGAGGCGGCGATAGGGAGTGTCGATAAAAGGCAGGTACAGACCCTTATGGCGAGGGGGCTCTCGGAGGAGGAAGCTGTGGAGACGGTGGTGAGGGGGCTCTTGAGGTGAAGTTGCCATTTTTCCTCCCGCCCTAAAGATTTTGATGAAATAGGACTTGATGATATTTGCTTAATTGCTTATATTAACAAATAAACAAGATTGGAGGGGATCTGAATGGACCCTAAAACTCAGGCCCGGTTTGAAGCGCGTGCCAGGATTATAAAAGCGATGGCGCATCCCACGCGTCTGTTCATCGTGGATGAATTGTCTCGTGGGGAAAGATGTGTATGTGAGCTCACGGAAATGATAGGAGTGGATGTATCGACTGTCTCCAGGCATCTTGCCGTACTTAAGGGTGCGGGCATCGTCCAGGATGAAAAACGTGGTACTCAGGTGTACTATAAACTGAGGGTACCGTGTATCCTGAACTTCTTCGAGTGCGTGGAGACGGTGATGAAATCTACCGCCGAAGAGCAACTGGAACTTGCCAGCCGGGAGACCTGAGCTTTATTTTTTTGAGAGATTATTTGTTTATTTTGCCAAATTGACATATAGTTCGTAAGGGAAGCCTGACATGGATTGGAAAAGAGAATGGAAACTGCTCCTTGTTGTTATCGCTGTGTTTCTCGGGTTTTTCTATCTGCCGGTGGGTACATCACGCTTCGATAGAGCTGTTCTGGAAGCACTGCAACTGGCCAAATGGTATGCGCGGGAGCATGTGCTCTTATGCTTGATCCCCGCATTCTTTATCGCGGGTGCTATCTCGGTTTTCATTAGCCAGGCTTCTGTGATGAAATATCTCGGCGCCAGGGCCAATAAGGCATTGGCCTACGGTGTAGCTTCTGTTTCCGGGACCGTGCTCGCCGTCTGTTCGTGCACGGTGCTGCCTTTGTTTGCCGGAATCTATAGGATGGGAGCAGGGCTCGGACCGGCTACAGCCTTCTTGTATTCAGGTCCGGCGATTAACGTGTTGGCTATCATCCTGACCGCCCGTGTGTTGGGATTGGAAATCGGCCTTGCACGGGCGATCGGAGCAGTCCTGTTCAGCCTGGTAATCGGTATCGCGATGCATCTTATCTTTCGAAAAGAAGAATTGGAAAAATCCAATGCACAGGCCGGCATGCCCGATGTGGAGGTAGCCAGGCCCCTGTGGCAGAACACGCTCTATTTCGCAGCGATGATAGCAATTCTTGTCTTCGCCAACTGGGGTAAGCCCGATGAGGCCACCGGCGTATGGTACACAATTCACGCGGCTAAGTGGATCCTTACGGGGGGAGTCTCTGCGATCCTTGGCATTGTCCTCATTGCGTGGTTTGGCCTGAAGTGGTGGAAGTTAGTTTTTGCAGCGCTTCCAACCACCTTCATGATGTTGGCGTTTCCCCATGAACCGATGATAGCATTCGCAGTGGGCGTCATGGGCCTTTCCGTGATCTCCAGCACTCAGGAGGGAGAGATGGAAGAGTGGTTTAGCGCGTCCTGGGGCTTTGCCAAACAGATTTTGCCACTTCTTCTCTTCGGTGTCCTGATTGCCGGGGCACTTCTGGGGCGCCCGGGTGAGGAGGGGCTTATTCCATCTGAATGGGTAAGCAGATTAGTTGGAGGGAACTCAATTTGGGCAAACCTCTTCGCCTCGGTGGCAGGTGCCTTCATGTACTTCGCTACACTCACAGAGGTACCGATCCTCCAGGGCCTCATAGGCAGCGGGATGGGCAAGGGGCCTGCGATTGCCCTTCTTTTGGCGGGCCCGGCACTCTCACTCCCCAACATGCTTGTCATTCGGAGCGTGATCGGCACCAAAAAGACGGTAGTGTATATCTCGCTCGTGGTGGTTATGGCTACGGCCTCCGGTGTATTCTATGGTACAGTGTTTGGATAAGAGTAATAGAGTGTTCGTTGCGTTGTGGAGATAATCGTATTGGCATTAATTTTAAAGATCTTAGCCCAGTAAGTGAAAGGAGTTGAAAGATGAAGAAGCTGCAGATTCTGGGTACCGGATGTCTCAAATGTCGGAAATTGGCACAGAGCACTGAGACCGCTGCTGAGGAACTGGGAATTGAATACGAAATCGAGAAGGTCACCGATATCGATGGGATCATGAAGTTTGGCGTCATGATGACACCGGCACTGGTTGTGGACGGTGAGGTCAAGGTCGCTGGTAAAGTTCCGAGTGTCGAGGATATCAAGGATATGCTGGCTTAAGGGAAAGAAACGATGAATAGCGGAACGAAAACTGAATTTACCCCGGAATAGTAGAAGCAATAAGGCCATTAAGAATTCACACGGCAAAAATACTCTAGCTATTTTAAGACGAAAAGAAGCTGAAAAACTGGCCAAAAACGACCCACTTCGAGGTTTCCAAAAGAAATGACATGCCAAAAAGAATGGCACATAATAAAAGGTAAAAGGAGGAGAAGTGAAGAATAATCTGAGCAAGGTCATCACCATAAGTGTCTTGATTTTGGTTGTTGTCATTGCTCTATTCATAAGAAACCGGAAAACACAGGAAATAAGGATCTCAGAATCGGCTCGTGAAGAGACATCTAACGCTCTTTCTTCAGCAAATCTGGCAGAAGGAAAAGTAAGTGATCATCAAACCTCCTCAGAGTCTAGGGAAAAAGACGAAACAGAATCCAGAGTTTTGACGATTTCCAAGAAACCTCAGAGGCTACATAGAGATGCGCTCGCTGTGGTCAATGATTTCACTATTACGAAAGATTATTTGGAAAAGAGATACGAATCATTGCCATCCCAATACAAGAGAGAATTCAAGAATGACAAAGATGGGTTTTTAGACCAACTCATACTACGAGAACTCCTGTATCAGGAGGCAGAAAAAAGGGGATTAGTAAAAGATACCAGCATAGTCGATGTCGAACAGCGGCAGGAGTCGGCTATACAGGAGTTAATAAAGGATATTAATAAAAAGATCGAGGTGTCGGAAGATGAAATGATAGGTTTCTATAACGACCGGAAAAGCGAGATGAGGGGAGCAAGTTTTGAACAGGTGAAATCCAGCATACAGGACTACCTCATTCAGCAAAAGCAGGAAGAAACTATGGATCAGCTAATTCAAAATCTTAGAAATGATGCCACACTTATCCTGAACGAAGAGTGGGTGGAAACACAGAGAGCGTCGAAACCGCAAAATCCGCTTACCGAAGCCTTAAAGAGCGGAAAACCAACTGTCCTTGATCTCGGCGCCGGAACCTGCATACCCTGCAAAATGATGAAGCCGATATTTGAGGAACTGGAAAAGGAGTACAAAGGACGGGCTAATATCATTCTTCTGGAGATTTCCGATCATAGGGATCTGGCAAGGAAATATGGTGTAAGAGTGATGCCGACCCAGATATTCATCGATACAGAAGGCAATGTCTACTGGCGCCATGAGGGTTTTCTTTCAAAAGATGCGATCATTAAGAAACTGAAAGAGATGGGAGTAGAATAGAGGTGATAAGAACGATTTTGGAGTGGCTGTCCGGTGCCATGGAATCAACTCCACTTGTCGCCCTTCTTGGCTCGTTTATCTGGGGTCTCCTCAGCATCCTGTTGAGCCCCTGTCATCTTTCGGGCATCCCATTAATTGTCGGTTTCATAGATGGACAGGGCAAAGTTTCCACGAAAAGGGCATTTGCTCTCTCGACGCTCTTTTCTGTGGGTATCCTGATTACCATAGCAGTCATTGGTTTGATAACCGGCTTCATGGGGCGTATGTTGGGGGATATCGGTACATATGGTAACTATATCGTAGCCATTATTTTCTTTGTGATAGGTCTCCACTTAATAGAAGTCATCGAGTTGCCTTTTTTGGGTGTTTCGGGTCAACCATCTCTGAAAAGGAAAGGGTTCTTCGCTGCTTTTCTTATCGGTCTTGTGTTTGGGATAGCCCTCGGTCCATGCACGTTTGCCTATATGGCACCCATGTTGGGTATTACATTCCATATAGCCTCAACCCGGCTGTTATTTGCAGTTTCATTGATTCTCGCATATGCTATCGGGCATTGTTCTGTTATAATGTTGGCAGGGACTTCCACAGGTCTTGTTCAGAAATACTTGAATTGGAACGAGCGGTCCCGAGGTGCGGTGATCGTGAAAAAGGCCTGCGGCGTGCTGGTGATTCTGGGAGGCGTCTATCTCATCTGGAGTGTGTAATGATCAAGGGAACGGTAACCTTCTCGAAGAGGGCTACCGACTTAACCGGAGAGGAGGGTCTGTTATGAAAGATAATTCTTTGGGGTTCATCGGTAGTGGGCGGATTGTAAGTATTTTCCTGACCGCATTGGAACGCAGACAGGTACTTCCGGAGAACATATCGGTCCATGATCCGGATAGAGAGACATTAGACCGATTGAGGAAAAGGTTCCCCAACATTCAGACCGATGGAATGGCAGAAACCGCAGGTCAGGACTGGGTTTTCCTGGCTGTCCACCCACCTGTTATGAAAGCCGTATTGACTGAAATGTCCGGTCGGGTTCGTGAAAACACCACTGTAATTTCACTGGCGCCAAAATGGACAATCCAGGCCCTGTCCGAACTGTTGGGCAAGCATCGGAGGATTGTGCGGATGATACCCAATGCGCCAAGCATAATAAACGAAGGCTACAATCCGGTCGCGTTTCCGCCGGATTTCCCAGCCACCGAAAAAGAATCCCTGCTTGCCTTTTTCGAAGTATTTGGGTCTTGTCCAGAAGTCCCTGAAACCGATCTTGAAGCCTACGCCATTATCACGGCCATGGGTCCGACCTATCTTTGGTTCCAATTCGACGAATTGACGCAGCTTTTCAGATCATTCGGTCTTTCGGAGGAAAAGTCAGCGGAAGGTATGGAAAATATGATTCAGGGTGTGGTGAAGACACTCTATCATTCAGGTCTGACTTACGAAGAGGTGACGGATCTGATACCAGTAAAACCTCTTCAAGACGCTGAGGAACAGATACGGTCCATTTACCGAGAGAAGCTGAATGCCCTATATGCCAAACTGAAGGGCTGAAGAAATCCGTCATCACTATAAATAGCCTGTAGATTACGGTGGGTAAGTAACAAACGGATTAATTTGCCGTCCGGAGTGAGAATGCATTACAACGAGACAAATCTCGAAATTATCCTTCTCTGCCATGTGAGAGATGAGATCAAAGCGTTCGTAGAGGCGCTGCCTGATTGTATGGATCAAGGATTCTGAATACAATGGAGGAACGTCAAAATGCCCGTGAAACCATCACCTGGTGATGAAAGAAAGATGGCGAATATCTTTGAACGTTATCTTACAGTTTGGGTGACACTATGTATCGTCGGCGGCGTCATTCTCGGTAAGATCGCCCCTTCGGTGGCATCTACTCTGGACGGCATGGCCATTTATGTGGGTGATGCACCGGTCGTATCCATCCCAATCGCGATCTGTCTTTTCTTTATGATGTATCCGATTATGGTAAAGATTGATTTCTCGGAAGTGATAAAAGCGGGTAAGAGCGGAAAACCTGTCGGTCTGACGCTTTTTGTAAACTGGGCGATCAAACCTTTTACCATGTATGCCATCTCTCTCTTTTTCCTGGGTGTCTTGTTCCGTAACTTGATTGGAACTGAAGCCATGGATCTGGTCAAAATGCCTTTTGGCCTCGATCTGCCAGTGGGCGCGCAACACGGCGCTGGGATAGTTGTCCTTCATAATGGCGTCAAAATGCTCGAAATTCCGCTCTGGCGCAGCTACCTCGCCGGGTGTATTTTGTTGGGCATCGCGCCCTGCACGGCCATGGTGCTTGTATGGGGCTATCTGGCCCGGGGCAATGATGGTTTGACTCTGGTTATGGTGGCTATTAACTCCCTGACCATGCTTGTTCTTTACGGTATCTTAGGAGGATTTCTATTAGATGTCGGGAGATTGCCGGTACCCTGGCAGGCACTGGTTCTCTCTATTTCGATTTATGTAGCTTTGCCTCTTGTAGCTGGTTTCTTATCCCGTAAGTGGATTATTGCCGCGAAGGGTGAACCATGGTTTGAGAAAGAGTTTCTCCATCTACTGACGCCAATCACCATTGTTGCACTTTTAGTTACACTGGTGCTGCTCTTCAGCTTCAAGGGAGAGATTATTCTTTCCAATCCGTTAACGATTCTCTGGATCGCCATTCCGCTTTTCATTCAGACGAATCTGATATTCTGGTTGGGGTATGGATCTGCAAAATTGTTAAAGCTGAAGTACAGGGATGCAGCCCCAGCAGCCATGATCGGCGCATCCAATCATTTTGAAGTAGCGATTGCAACATCGGTAATGTTGTTTGGACTTTCCTCCGGCGCAGCCCTGGCTACTGTTGTTGGTGTCTTAATTGAGGTCCCTGTAATGCTGATGTTGGTTAAGATCTGCCTTCGGACTCAGAGGTATTTCCCAGAGTTTTCTTGAGCGGGCAGTTGAAAGTATCGTTGGAAAGCTGACTTCAATCTGCCCCAGGTTCCCTGTTCTATGAGAACTGTCCTGCTGAGTTCTGGGAACAATTTCCTGAACATATCACCAATTACATTAGGACCGTGCGCCATTTCAGTTCATCCAGTAGAATTCAGATGAGTAAGAAGCGTGTCCATAATGGCATAATCGACATAGGTAGACCCTCATGGGCTTTCCCTGTCACACTACCATACGGGTCACGTATACGGCGGGTTCGATTCGGATGATTCTCTCGGACGGTTCCTTTTCGTCGTTGCATATGTTCGTTCCACATTTCCTTCGACATAAACGCCACTTTGATGGTGTATTGAGAAAGGTATTTAGTTGAGAATGTAATCGAAAAAATGGTAGTGAACAATATTCTGATAAGCTAAACC
>CAZTBA010000158.1:0-12909 GCA_964611725.1 uncultured bacterium | reverse complement strand
GCTCAAGAACGTTTCGAGACGGTTCAGGACCTCGTTGGGACCGATTACATCAGGTGGCTCGAATGCCGAGAGGAAGGTGCTGAATATGCCCTGATCGATATACCTCGAAAGTATCCCCGATATGGCAGCTATCCTCCTGGTTGGAAAATTGGCCGGCCTCGCCCTGAAGAATGACCAGTCGGACCTCGAGAGGTTCGATCCGCCGATCTCTCCTTCGAACTTCGTCCAAAGATGCCTCAGTTTCCCCAGGTACCTTTCCGTCTCGGAATCGAGGTCGAGTTCCTCCGTTCCTTCCAATGGTAGGAGCCCCGCTGCCCCCAGGAGCATAGCCTGTATCGCTTCACGCCTTGCTGATGGATCGAGTTTTACGGCGACGTTTTCTATTGCAGCCAAATTTGCCACCTCCGAGAGCCTGAGGAAAACGGGCTTGTTTCCTTCATAGCCAAGCGCCTGCATTAGTCCTTCGTATAAGACCTGATCTGCGGATCTGCCGCGCATTCTCCTTCTGAAACGGTTGGCCTTCATCGCAAGTCTCTCGATCCCGAACCTTTCGAGTTTAGCTCCGAGGTCCTCTTCGTCCCTGAAACGCCACTTTCCCCAGACCCTGCAGGGCACTTCCCTGTCAGTTCTTAGATGTGAAGTGTCTTCCGGCCCCATTGCCCTCATAAGCTCATCTACGTCCTCCAGGAGGTAACTCTCGAGGGCAAGTGTCGGAATCTCAATTCCATCGGCTCTTGCAACTCTCCTGTAACTCCTGTCCCTGAGCATCACGACATGGAGCACGACCTCATTGTAATCGCTGTCCCTGTTATGCCCATGGATATACCAGTCGGATGGCCTTACATGGACCTCCACGTCACCTCTCACCGGCAGGGAGCATATCGTGAGCTCCGCACCTCGGAAGTCAGGCCCCTTATCTGACAGGTTCCTTTCCCCGGAAAAGCTGACGTGAACAGGTCCTCCATCCTCTGCCACAAGATCGTTTACCCTGAAATGTTGCCCGCTCCAGACGGAGCATACCAGTTCCTCACTGATCGAATCTACCTTACGCATCTGTATACCCCCCTGCGATTGTATGTCCCGGAAAGCGACTGCTTGACCAACAACGCTTTTGCGGAACTCTGGCCCTTCAGCCAGTATTGGCTGAAATAAAGAGTTTACTTACCCGGGTCGGGTAGCCCTGTTTGGGCGTATGACGAGCAGTGGGGCCGGATAGGGGGGTGAAATTGTGGAAACAATGAGGAGAACTAAACCAAATACGTTTAGATTCCCTGGGGGGCTTTGTGCCTTTATCCAGGGGCGACCGGTCAGTCGCCCCTAAATTGGCGTACACTTATCCAGGTCTACAGGATCAATCACGTGATATAATATTTAGATCCAATATCCTTTCAGGTTTTTCGAAGTGGAGACCACTATATCTCAATCAGCCTCGTATACTTTTCTGAGAGCTTTTCAACACCATCTTTTGCTATTCTTACTCCATTTTCCCAGCGAAGTCCGAAATCTTTGTCGTAGAAGAAAGTATCCACTTGAAAGGTCATATTCTCCTGCAGCAAATACTCGGAAGTTGATTCCAACCACGGTCGCTCGACCTCCATCATTCCAATACCGTGGCAGGGTCCGTAGAGCATGTATTTTTTGAAGCCTCTCTTGGCCACGAATTCCTCGTACTCGTTGGCAACATCGGCTGCGGGTTTACCGGCCTTCAGGAGTTCCGTAGTCTTAAGATGCGCTTCCAGTCCAAACTCCACAAGCTTTTTCTGCCTGTCCGGAAGGGAACCGATCGAGACAGGCACTCCAACGCTGGAGGAATATCCGCCGACCCGTGCACCGATGTTGAGCTGTATTACCTCACCTTTTTGCAGCTTCCTGTGTGTTGGGCGCGATATGGCGTTGTTGGTAGCCGGTCCTCCAAAACAGTAGAGGGCATGACCTTCGTATTCCCCACCGTGTTTATATATCTCCCTTTGCGCAATACCGATCACCTGGAGTTCCGTCATACCGGGATCAATTTCGTCAATAATCGCGTCAATGGCTTTCTCACTTATCTGGAAGGCCTGCCTCATTAGGTTTATCTCATTATCGCCTTTAATTATTCTAAGGTTAATCAGTGTGTCATCAGCTTTCACCAGATCTACATCGGGGAGGTCTCTTTTGAGACTCATATAGATGGGAATTGGCATAATTGAATAGCCTACAAGCCCCAGCCCTTTTATCTTCCCACCCGGGATAGCCTTTTCAACTATATCCTTGAATGTGGCGACCGGTATACCCGGGTAATCCGGCTCTGCTGATTCCCGGTATTCTATCATCTTCTCTATCTGTTTTATCTTGCTTCTATTCTCGGCATAGGTGAGGCTCTCCGGCCCTATAATCAGTACAGGGCTACCTTCCGCAGGAACGAATACCCCCGCTGTTTCGAAGGTTGGCCAGTATTCGGATAGATATCGAATATTTGCGAAATCTGACTCGTTCCCGTGAACCAGCGCAGCATCCAGGCCCGCTGCCCTGATGTTCTGCTGGAACCTCTCCATCCTTTCCCTGTAATCTTCATCCGGAATACAATTCATTCTGATCCTCCGAGCTGTTTTGCCTGAAAGAATTCAACTCCCATGTCCAGGAGCCTTCGTATCAATAGCTCGAACTGCTCAGCAGCGTAAGGTCCGCAGTTCTTGACAATGAAATGATCTGGTCTGACCGAACCTTCACCATAATGTATGTCACCCTGTGGCATGGGATGGAACTCCCAGGGATGAAAATAAAAACACAGGAAAGGTTCGATATTTCGCTCGCTGCGACAGTATGAGACAAAACCGTTTATGTGCTTCATCAGCTCATCTGCCCCTTCGGTGCGGAACAAGGGCCATTGGTCCATGTCACGGCCATATGGGTCCTTCGATTCCATGGAAAGGTCAGCAAAATTCGGTATCTCCACGATCTTCAAATCTCCCTGTTTCGTCCAGTCGTCCCTGTCAGGATGGTAGGGTCTAAGCTGTTCTCTGTAATAATACATGGGATAGCTTGCATCAGCCACGTAATTGAGCCTTTCCAAGGCGTTAACTACGGCCGTGGAAGCAAAAAGACGTGGAACCCTGAAAGAGACAGGTCTTATCCCACATGATTCCTCGACCCATTCGGTTGCCAGTTTCAATCGGTTTTCCACCTCTTCCGGTAGAAGCGGAAGTATCCCGGGGATATCAAAGAGTTGATCCCCAAGCGTTTCATGGAAAAGAGAATGACAGCCAATCTCATGTCCTGCATTTTTGACTTCTTCGACTACTTCCGGATGTTTTCTAACACCGTCACCTGTGAAGAAGAAAGTGCCGGTTATATCGTATCTATCTAACAATTTGAGGATAACTGGTGTACCGTGGACTAACCCTTCGTAGAACGGAGTCCAGCTACCTACATCTGTTTCCATATCAAATCCGAAAACAGCGCTGATGTTACTCATAATGCCTCCTTACGGCATCTTTCTCAAGGGTCTTGAGATTTGAGGTCTTCATCCTTATCCGTAAATTTACACCGATTATCTGCTGAAATCAACCATAAAGTCAGACAATACTGTCATTTGCTTTAGAGAAAGTGTAGAGATAAGACAATGAATCACAATTTCTTAGATGATATCTTCAGAATTAATTTCCTTGACAATTACGAGGCATTATGGTAAAATTTAGGATGGAATCCGAGAGCAAGATAGCTTTCACAATTATTTCCTTATAGGTGATTTTGGGGAACGTTTCCGTGTCGCAGGACAGCCTTTTCATGGGATTTCTCGACTCAAGCTTATGACATATGAAAAATTCAGGGAACTTGTCTTCCTTTACAGGCATCTCATAAATCAGCTTGATCAGAAGGTCGGTGATGAGAAGAAAATCCTCAAGATGTACGTAATTGCTCTTCAGAGGAAAATAGACTCCGAGCCCCTAAGGGATCTATACTACAGGGAGCTTCGGAATGAGAACGATCGGACGAGATTTTAAACCCGGGGGTTTGAAAAGTGAGATCTCTAAAGTGTGTCCTCCAAGCTCCGTTTCTGGTTCTTATCCTGGTATATCTTGTGGTAGCAGATACGTTTGCCGAGGGAAAAGGCAAAATACCAGCTCATCTCATCCTGGCTGAGTGCCTTTCCTCATTCGATGTGATACTTTACCCCCACACTGGTGCTGAAGAGGTAGTTTATGGCGATGAGAGGGGTTACCTCCATTTCCTGGGGAAAGGATACAATGGGAGTTTCTCTGAGAAGTGGAAAACGTTGTCGCTCGGTGGTGCAATCGGAGGGGTCTTCTCGGAAGACCTCGATCTCGATGGCAATCCTGAAGTCCTTGCCTATTCTGCAAATGGCAAGATAGTCGTGATAAATCCTGTTTCCTCCGAGACGATCTGGAGCAACGACCAGTTTGGCAGCATAACAGCTATGGCTCTCGGGAACGTGGACGATGATCCCCAACCGGAGATTGTGTTCTATGACGGGTCGGATATATACATATATGATGCCAAAACGCGCTTTGAAGAGTGGAAGGGCCAGGAGGATTTCGGTGATGTAAGATCGATACTCATCAGAGATCTCGACGGTGACGGCCAGATGGAGATAGCCTTCAACACCGGCTATGTCCTCGATTCGAGGTTTTACGACGTAGAGTGGGAATCGGCTGTGCCTTTCGGTGAGGAGATCAAGGCCTTCGATGTCGATGGAGATGGAGTGGAAGACCTTATAGGGGAGTTCCAGGGACGTTTCGTGAAAGTATTCGACGTCAGGCTGAGAAGGGAGAAATGGTAGGATGTGGGCTCAGTGCCTGTCCGACCTGATTATGGGGTAGTTTCTTATCATTTGAGCAGGGGTATATCCATATGGATAAGGTAAGGTTTGGACTTATAGGATGTGGGACAATGGGATCGAGTCTGGCGAATGCATGTAGGACACTCGATAACGCTGAGATGGCAGCTATCTGTGATGTGGACTCCGGTAAGGTAGGCGAGCTTGCGGGACGGATTGGCGCGGATGGGTATACAAGCCATTCTGAGATGCTCTCCAAAGCTGATCTAGACGCTGTCATAGTAGCCTCTCCCGGGAACATGCATGTTTTACACGCGGTCGATTCAGCCATTGCCGGTAAGCACGTATTCTGTGAGAAGCCAATGGCCCTCTCCGTGGAGGACTGCGATAGGATGATAGAGGCAGCGAGGGATCACCGTGTGAAGCTTATGATCGGACAGGTCCTACGATATATACCGGTCATCGATAGAGTTAAAAATATCTTAGATTCTGGTATCCTGGGCAGGCCGTTTTTGATATCAATGGCCCGTGTGGGTGGGGGATGGGGGGGCTGGTCGAGGCCATGGCGTCACAGGAGGTCCGAGGTCGGCGGAATACTTTTTGAAATAAGCGTACATGAGATAGATTTTATGAGGTACATAGCAGGGGATGTGGAAAGGGTGGCGGCTTTTGCCGGAAGATATATACATCAGGATATCGACTATGAGGATACAATCCAGATACTTCTCCATTTTGTGGGTGGTGGGATAGGCTCACTCCTCGCAGGACAGTCTTCAGCTATGGGCATCAGGGACAGCAAGATACTCTGCAGTGAGGGCTCGATATTCTTTGAACAGAGAGATGCTTTTATCGTTTACAAAACGTTCGATGGAGAAGAGGTGATATTGGGGAAGGATGATGTTAAGGTCGAAGATCCTGTAAGACGTGAACTTCGCTACTTTGCGGAGTCGATTATAAACGGTACCGAGCCTCCCATACCTGGAGAGGAGGGTAGGAAAGCGGTCGAGGTGGCTCAGGCGGCATACCTCTCTGCGGAGAGGATGGAGGAGGTGAAGCTTCCTCTTTAATTGCGGAAGGCAAAAAGCTCAGGTGGCAAGGTAATCTAATGGCAGGTCAGAGCTTGGGGAAAAACTCAAAATGGAAAGTGAGAATTGTTTTTGGGGTTGCCAGTTTAAGTTGTTGATTTATTGGGTTGTCAGTATATGGCATCGAGATGAGCCTTCAGTTTTTGCTGACTGTTGATAACTGAACGCTGAGTGCTCAATGGACAGGATTCAATTTCTCACATGTTATATGTTGAGATTGTAAACCAGGTGAGGAGAAAGATGGGGAAGCTTCTGCTCGCGCTAGTCTTAGTTGTATTTCTTTCTTTCGCTTCAGGGGCCGGAGATGCTGAGGTCTCTGTAAAGGAAGGTCCCTATGTACAGAATGTGGATTTGGATGGAATAACCATAATGTGGGAAACTGACCTGCAAGCGGATTCCAGGGTGGATTATGGACCTACCGAGGACTATGGATCCCATATATACTATCCGGAGAAGGTGAAGATCCATGAAATACGCATCTCCGGGCTTGAGAAGGAGACTACCTATCACTATAAGGTCACATCCGGCCCTGTCTCAAGCGATGACAGCACCTTCGAGACTGCTGTAGACAGCTCCACCCCCTTCAGATTTGGCGTCTATGGTGACAGCAGATCGGATCCCGATAGTCACAGGAGGGTCGTAACCGGCATGGTAGCAGCTAATCCCCGGATAGTCATACACGTCGGCGATGTCGTCGGGAACGGTGATAATTACGAGGAGTGGGGGAGGGAGTTCCTCCGTCCGGCGACGGAGCTCATGAGGAGTATACCCCTTTACGTGGCGATAGGGAACCACGAGAGGAACTCACAGTGGTTTTACGAATATCTTTCGGCACCCGAGCCGGAGAACTGGTACTCCTTCGACTACGGGAACTCACACTTCGTGGTAGTCGATACCAACCAGGATTACAGACCAGGGAGCCCTCAGCGGGAGTGGCTTGAGGGGGATCTGTGCTCCGAGCGCGCTCAGGGAGCGGCATGGCTTTTCTGCTTTTTTCATCATCCGCCCTATAGCGAAGGATGGGACCATCCCGGGTACGATGGGTCACCTGATGTCAGGAGGTATCTCGTGCCTCTGCTTGAGAAATATGGGGTCGATATTGTTTTTTCGGGACATACCCACGATTACGAAAGGGGTTTCATGAACGGGGTTCACTACATAATAACCGGGGGTGGGGGCGCGCCGCTCGACAGGTGGTACAGGGGATTTGAGCATATAATTATCTCAAGGTTTGTGTATCACTTCTGCACGGTAGACATAGACGGAGAGAAGCTGAAGCTTGAGGCACGCCTTTCGGATGGGACCGTCTTTGACAGCATGACCCTGCAGAGAAGACCGATCAGCTTCAGATAGTCGTCCGGAAATACTGCTTTTCGGAGAGGGCCATGTATGCGGCCTCCACTACGTTTTTATCTCCTTTGTAAAGGGCTTCGTTAAGGGTCTTGATTCCCAGTTCGCCCATACTGGAAAGGGTTCGGGCGCTATTGTATCTCACCCATTGGTTCTCATCAGATAACCTACCAGCTGCAACTGCCGTAAGACTTATTCCACCCATCCTCCCAAGTGTTTTTACCACCTCACTCCTCACGGTCCAACTCTCATCTTCCAGGCATTCCAGGAGGAATGGGACCCCTTTGAGGTAACATAGCTCTCCGAGTGCCCTTATGCAGGCTACCTTTAGAGGATAGCTCTCCGTGTCGCGACCTATCTTCAATATCGGTTTGGCTGCCCTGTAGCATCCGATCGCACAAAGTGCCTCCATGGCGACCTGTTTCGTGCGAAAGCCCAGGTCATTATCCTCAACTGCCGATATGAGATCCTTGTCCATGGCGGCAATCATTTCAATCAAGGGTTCGGGAAGGTTTCCTCCGTGCCGAGCTACTCCAGCATAACTGAGAGAGTCTGATAATATGGGGTTTTCACCCATTTCTACAAGCGAACTCATGCTCGAAAAGGAAACCAGATATGAGCTGCTTTTTGCAGATTTTATGAGGGCTGGTACAGCCGGCTTGTGTTTCATGAGCCCAAGTATATGTGCTGCAAAGGCACTCTTCCATTCGTTTGAGCTCCTGAGTTCCTTTATCTTGGCCCTGTCAAACCCTGCCTCTCTCAAGAAATAGACAAGTCTGTCGTACGCTTCTCCCCAGATGTTCATAAGGTAAGGGGGTACAAGCTCATCCAGTACCGGAAAATCCCCCTTTCCCGTAGCTTTCCTTAAGGTCCCTATATTGAGCTCCCCATCTATGCAGCCGCATATGAGCATCTCCAGATATCTGAACCTTCTGTATTTCCTGGAAACGTCCTTAGAATCTAAAGATTTGAACATAGGCCGCAGACCTCTAGGAAAGAATGGTACATGCCAGCTCCTCGGCCCTGTAGGAACTCCTCACAAGGGGTCCCGATACGACTCCCTTAAATCCGAGCTCGTATCCAACATTCCTAAGGATTTCGAATTCCTCGGGAGCATAGTATTTTTCGACAGGGATAGATCTCTTAGTTGGCTGAAGGTATTGCCCAACTGTGAGCAGAGCACACCCCACATCCCGTAAGTCGTGCATCACCCCAGTAACCTCATCCACCGATTCCCCGAGCCCGACCATAAACCCGCTTTTGGAGATGATCCCCGCTTCCGTGACCTTACCTATAACCTTGAGGGATCTTTCGTAATCTGACTTGGACCTCACAGCGGGATAGAGCCTCCTGACCGTTTCGATGTTGTGTCCCACAACATCTGGCCGGGATTCTAAAACCTCCATGATAGCCCTGTCCGATCCCTCGAAGTCAGGTATCAGAAGCTCAATTCGACAGCGTGGATCAACTTTCCTTATATTGCGGACTGCATTTGCGAAGAGGGATGCGCCGCCATCCTCCAAATCATCCCTTGTGACCGATGTGATAACGACGTACCGGAGGGAAAGACTAACTATGGCCTCGGCAAGCCTCAGGGGCTCATTGAGGTCCGAAGGACAGGGTTTCCCTGATGTGACCGCGCAGAATCGACAGGATCTGGTGCAGATATCGCCGAGGATCATGAAGGTCGCGACTCCCCTTCCCCAACAGCTTCCCAGGTTGGGACATCTGGCGCTGCGACAGACCGTATGGAGCCTGTTTTCTGCCAGAATCCTATCGACTTCCCTGAACTTCCTTCCGCCTGGGAGCTTTACCCGAAGCCACGGGGGACGCCTCCCCAAACCTTGGCTCAACCTTTAATCCTTTCCACTGAGAAATCACATCATCGTCAAGTTTGAGGTAAAAATGGAAACCGGTCTCAGAATCTGAACCTGTACCTGAGCATCGTACGCATATCGTCCTGTCTCAGGAGGCTATCATAGTAATATCCGAGCTCCAGACTCATCCCGGGCTGCATATAATATTCGAGGCCGACATTATGTTTGACCCCGAGGCTCAATCTCTGATAGCTGTCCTCACCATACTCGAGTTTCCCTTTGTAAGACAGGAACCATCTGTCCATAAGATATTCCCCTACAGTGAGTTCGCTTCCCTTGAAGAGCGTGAGCTGGGAGGGTATGTCTGTTATCCCGAATATGGGTACCCCCCCGGCCAATATGTTTCCCACTATCGTCGGTCTCAGCCTGATCACGTCTATGTTAAGGGCCCGTTCTATCTTTTTCTCCACTGGGCGGACTATAGTCCTGAAGATACGCTTTTCCATTCCCTGGGACAACATCGCTATCGCCTTTTCCTCGTACTCGCCGGGAGCTACCCCGAGCTTCACCAGGATCTTGTCGTATGAATCGTCGGACGGATCGCTCGACTCAAGCTTGAGTGCTACATCGCCCCAGCGCATCTCATCGGTCCCGGGGATCTCATCCTGGGCAGGGCTCCTTACGACCATCGTTATATCGGTGCGCATGCCTGTTGAATCGTAGACAGTGGTCTTCGCATGGAGGTAGATGTTCGGCTTCTTCTTAAGCTTTGTGTTGAAGGTTACCGTACTTTCCTCTTCCTGAAATTCAGACCCGAAGTAAATTAGACTGCCGCTTCGCGATGCGAAATCCCCCTCCACCCAGAAACTTCCATCGGAAATAGACCCGTGATAATCCATCCAGCTTCCGTTTTCTATTGTCAGATCAAATTCGGCGCCTGCGATCTCAGGCTCGAGAAAATAGTGGACGTTCTCTCTTGTAACCACTCTTAGATCCCACACTGTGTTGTAGATAACTCCAGGCAGATCACCGGATTTCTCCTCTATGAGAGGGTAGGTGAACTCGAAGTCCTTCCCCTGGATCTCACCTCTCACATAGGGTGAGCTATTCGGTCCAGATATGATAAATTCCTCATCAGGATTTCTTCCAAGGAAGCTGAATCGTCCACTATCTCCTGGCCTCATAAATCGTGGGAAGTTGAGCTTGATGCCTCTTTCCGGAGTTCTTATGGACAGTGTTCCAAGGCTCAGGATACCCCTGAGGATCTCTATCGGGGCGGTATCCCTTCCGTCGATCTTGAAAGAAGGCCTGTTTCCTATTTCAAACCTCTCCTTCCTGATCTTTCCTCCGAGACTCCTTATGGAAATGAAGTTAGTCCCTCTTTCAACTTCCATAAAGCCTTTAATATCATATATTTCTTCGGCTAATACGGAAGGGGAGATTTTCCCATTTTCAAAGCTGATTCTCCCGTCAACCAGGACGGGAAAGCTGGGTGATCCGGCCAGGTGGACAGATATCTCACCTTTCCCCGAGGCACTCTCTATCGATCCAATGAACTCGGGAAGGAAAGATAGTATGTCCCCCTCAAGTGTCAGTTTAAGGTCCATCGACTCTTCGCTGCCTGAGAACGGGATATTGCCTTCGGCCATCCCGGTATACTTGTCGCCCTTGGAGAACCTGAGGTCAGCGATCCTGATCCCGCCGCTGTCGGCGGAGATATCGCAGGATAGGGTATCGATTTTGACCCTTCCCAATCTTCCTTCGGAAATCTTTACGGTCCCATCAAAGCTTTCCGGACCTGCTATGTTGAGTTCGCAGGAGAGTTTTCCTCTGAGCAGGGGCTCCCGGTTCTCGCTTCTGTCCTGCAGGAGGTACGATACGAGCGACGCATCTATATCTTTACCTATAGCCCTGATCACATCATCCTGGCCGGGTGCGATCCTGTGGTAGGCCTGGAGGAGGGTTCGTCCACCTCGGGATATCGAAGCTGAGCCGAATTTGAATCCTTCACTGCTCCATTGGAAATCGACCGATCCTTCCAGTGAGTCGGCATTTCCAACCGAAAGCCCCGAGATCTCCAAGCTTCCCGAGACCTCAGGTGAATTCAGGTTTCCTGAGATAGCCGAGCTGAGGCTGATGGTTCCCCCGAGGCCTGTAGGATCCACAGAGAGTGCACTGAGAAAGTCGGCCAGAGATAGCTTCTGGCCAGAGGACATCAGGTTCATGTTGCCGTCTTCGTTTATGGTCCCTGCTATAATAAGCTTCCCTCCTTGTGCTCTCAGATTCAGTAGATTCCCGAAAGATGCCGGAGAGACGGCAATCTCGAGATCTGTGACGATGTTCCCTATGTGAAGTCTGTCGGAAGAGATCTGAACGTCACTGCCGTTCGAAGAATTCAGGTATAGCGGTCCGCCGATCGGACCATCCCCGAGGATCTCTATCAGACCGGATGAACTGAAAGAGGTGGGAGTTCCTTTTAGCAGGACTCTCCCGGAGAGGGACATTGTCCCGGCGTCGACAGGATGTCTGAGCTCGAATGGAGAATCTGAAAGCTCCAGAGTAAGGCTGAATTTGCCTTTCCTTGCCATATCCTGCCAGACACCGAACAAGCTGATGTGGTCCTTGAAGAGTATTAGGCTCAACCCGTCATCAGTGTAACTGAAATCTCCGTTCATTCCGGATATATCATACCTTCCGGCGATTCTCCCCGAATCACAGGACAGATTTCCCTTCCACGATCCCGGATCGGTGCCGCCGCGTATGTTGATATCGAAATTCCCTTCAGACCCTGAAAGGTCTCCTATGAACTTCCCGAAGTCTGCATCTCGGAGCTGCAGGTTTAACCTTATGCCGTCAGGGAGATCTTCCAGGTCGATACTCCCGGAGCCGTTTACTGATCCTGCTTCAACATCCCAGGAGAGATTTTCGAGCCTGAGTTTCGAACCGGAGGTGTGAAATCCGGTCCGGAAATTACTGAGCCTCATATCGCCATAGGTTAGGAATGGTGATAGGAGTTGCCCCTTAAGCTCCAGAAGCCCGTCCTCGAAGCCGACTGAAGACTCAAAGGTGGCCTTTCCGTGCAGGACTTCCCTTCCCGTGAAGAAACCCTGTAAGATATTTCGGAGATCCATATCATCTGAACGAGCCTCAAGACTTATCTTGGGTGGGATAAGAGGGGATACATGACCGGAAGCCTTGATGGGACTTCCGAGGATTTCTCCGGCTATACTTTTGAAATCAATGGAGCTTTCGGAGATCTCGGCCGAGAGGTCCACCGAGCTTATCGATTCCCCGAGCCGGGGCAGGAAGAGTTCTCCATTTGAGAGGAAAAGCTCGCCCGAGAACTTCACCCTCTGATCTATATCGAGAATACCGGAGAGTTTCAATCTCCCCTTTCTCGGTACCAGCTTGCCTGAGATCAGCTCCCATCCGTCCCAGGATATGTCAGGATCGTAGAACTCAAGTCCAACCTCACCTGTACCATCTTCTGAGCTTATCTTGCCCTGTAGCTCCAAGGAAGCGCTTCCGTCGAATGCTTTTCCTTCAAGATTCAGGAAGATGCTTTCCCGATCACTCGGGTCGATCAGGCCTGAGATTTCCTCTACCGCCCTGACCCTGCCCTCTGGCAAGTCCAGGAAGATCGAACCGCCGACGATCGTTAGCCTTGATGATTTGATATGTGGGAACGCTGGAAGGGATATGGTTTGAGGGGTAATTTCTCTGGGCACAACCTTCACGGTAAGGACCGGTCTGCGAAGGACGACCCTCTCTATACTCGTTCCGGGATCGAACCCCCACCTTACGAATCGCAAGAGACTGTAACCTATATCGACCCTTTCCACAAAGAGAGGGACGTGGTCTCCTTCGGGCTTGATCTCCA
>CAZTBA010000157.1:0-12937 GCA_964611725.1 uncultured bacterium | reverse complement strand
GGGGGAGACTTCTCGGACCTCGTTCATCTCAGGGCCGATCGTCGAAAGGCCCTGATGGGGTGGTTGAGGGACTTGGAGGATAGAAGCGGATTCCTCTTTCTTGATGCAAAGCCCTTCTCTACTTCGATCGCTCAACCGATGATTTGGGCGACTCGCGAGGTAATGGTCCTGACTTCCCCGGATGTGGCCGGGCTGCTCAACGCCTATCGGGTCGTTAAGGCCATTTTGACCAGCAATCGAAGCGCCCGTATAGGGTTGGTTGCTTGCCGGGTGAGGACGATGGGGGAGGCCAAGACGGTATACGAGAAGATGGCAGCCGTGACCGGGAAGCATCTTGGTGCCTCTATCGATAACTGGGGCTTCGTCTTCGACGATCTCAACATCCCCTGGTGGATCTGGAAGAGAAGTACCTTGACCCGTCTCCCTTCTGGCTCCAGGGTTGGGAAGTGTTTCAGCCACATCGCCCGGCGAATTATCGAAGAGAAGGACATCATCCCTCCAATTACGGAGAGTCCGGGAGCCGAATTCCAGGGAGTTGCTCAAGAACCGGAGCCCAACTCTGGTTATGATGGCCCTCAACCGGAATGAGCTTCATGAGCTGTAGACGATTGAGGATCGAGGACAAGGCTGTCTTAGAGGATCTGGTGGTCAAAAACGCCGGTCTTCTGGGGAAGGGAGTGAGGATCCTAGCCCGGCAGTTGGGAACGCGAAGCCATGGGTTCCTGGACCTCCTGGGTGTTGATGAAGAACAGCGCTTGGTGGTCATTGATCTGTCTCTGATCGAAGACAACCGGCTGTGGATCGAGAGTTTGAACCACTTCCAGTGGGCCGACGAGAACCGTGATAACATCAGGAAGATGCTCCTTCGCCATCAGATCGACTCCTCTTTCCCACCTCGAATCGTCCTAATTGCCCCCGGTTTCTCACCTGAGCTCAAAGCCGGTGTGGCCTATTTCGACTTCACCAAAGTCGACCTGTTCACCTATCAGTACTTAGAGACTAACGGAGAGAAAGGGTTCTTTCTCGATCCGGTAGATTTGCCAGTTAAGGAGGAGCCGAAGAAAAGACCATTCACCATGCCCGAAGAGGTAACTCTTTCGGATGAGGAGATCGCCGAATTTCTCCACCTTCACGATAGACAGCCAAACCATCATAAATCCCAATCCATACATTCTTCCGCACATCAGTGGCAAGAAACCTGACCCAGTTTCTCGGCAATCCGGCATACGCTATCCGGTTTCATCCGTGAAACGTAGCCAGCTACCAAGGGAGTGAGGTCGAAAATGAAGGAAATATCTTTTTCGGAAGCTATGAAAAGGAAATACCCGGAATGGGTTGTGTTGATCACGACCGTTGACAAGGACGGAAAACCGAACGTTATGCCGGCCGGTTGGGCTATGGTGGCTTCGAGTGACCCGCCTATGTCTGCAATTTCCGTTGGTCATAGGCGTTACACCCACGAACTTATCCGCGGTCAGAAGGAATTTGTGATAGCTTTCCCTGGTCCCGGCTTAGAGGAAGCGGTAGCATATACCGGCTCGTGTTCGGGGAGGGATGTGGACAAATTCAGAGGGTCTGGGTTGAAGCCCTTGAAAGCGAAGGAAGTGGCTCCTCCTATTCTTTCGGGTTGTATAGTGAACCTCGAATGTAAGCTCGAGGGGGAACTCGATGCCGGCGACCATACGATCTTTCTGGGGAGGGTCGTGGCCGCTCACGTGGACGAGGATGTCCCTGCTCGGATTCTGAATTTCGGCAATGGGAAGTTCGCAGTAGCAGTACAGGGGTAGGACCGTAGATTTTAGACTGTAGATTGGTAATCCGGAGGTATAGTTGTGACGCATCGTGAACGGTATCTTACAATTCTTCGTAAGAGAAAAGCAGATACTATAGTTTGGGCACCTAACTTCGATCACTGGCTGGGCGTTAACAGGGCCAACGGTACCCTTCCCGAAGAGTACAAGGATATGACCCGCAACGATATCGTGCGAGCGGTGGGTGCCACCATCTGGGCGAGGACAGGTGTTTTGAAATCGGAACGACCTAATGTGCACGTAAGAAGTGAGGAAGAAACCGGGAAATATATCCGCACAATTTACGAAACACCTGCAGGGTGTGTTGAGACCCTCCATCAGTATGCTACTGATTTTACACGGGCCCTCTTTCTCAAAGAACACATGATAAAGCGGGTAGAGGACATAGAAGTCGTCAAATTTATGGTCCAGGACACCAGATACACCTTAGATGCTGAACCCTTTTTCCAGTGTGAGAAGGATGTGGGCGATGACGGTATCTCGCTTGTCGGCCTTCCTGTGTGTGTGCCCTTCATACAGTTTGGGAAGACCGATGCCGGATGGGTACAGGGACTTTACCTCTGGAACGATCATACGCGAGAGGTGGAGGAACTTCTCGAAGTGTATACAGAGAAAGCTGTGGAGGCTGCCGAGCTTCTTGGCCAGGGCCCGTGCGAGGTAGTTCAGAGTGGAGATAACATGGACGAGCTTACGATGCCTCCGAACCTTTTCAAAAGATACGCTGTGCCATACTTCAAGCGGATCTCAGAGATACTTCACGGGGGAGGTAAGATATTTCAGGTTCACTGGTGTGGTCGGACGAAACGCCTGCTTCCGCTTGTGCACGGGACGGGGATAGACGTTATCGAGGCAATTGTGACCGCCCCCATGACGGATCTGACCGTGAATGAAGCGCTGGAGATCCTGCAGGGGGAAGTGGTGATCCAGGGAGGAGTACCCTCAATCTTTATGTGTGAGCAGGGTGGAACCAGGGATGATCTTCGATCTTATATGAAAGGGCTTCTGCGGGAAGTTCCTATAGGCGAGTGGTTCGTGCTCGGTATGGGTGATAACGTGCCCCCCGATGCGGACTTTGAGCGGGTGAAGATCATCTCGGATATGGTGAATTCCATCTAAGGGAGTTCGTAAATGAAAGAGTCATCGATGCACATACACATTGCGGAGATAATAGAGAAACGAAATGCTACGACAAAGTGATGTCGGCCCGGGGAGGATTATGTTCGGTTCGGATGTCTCGGGTACAAGGGGGCCGGTTTTCAATTTTCCTAAAAATATAGGGGCAGGGCATGCCCCGCCCCTACGTCGCTTAATAACATGCATCATAAGAGGCAAAAGTATTCTACTTTACGAAATCCCAATTGGTATTCGATGTTCTACAGTGACAAAAATAGTTTTACTGAAATCGTGTTCAATGCTCCTTCCCCTCGATCATTTCCAGACCATGGGGTAAAACATCCAAAACCACCTCCAAAGATTCCTTGGCCCCCTTGGAGCTCCCGGGCAGATTGATTATCAATGTCCTGCCCCTAATTCCTGCAACCGCCCTTGAAAGCATCGCCCTTCTCGTAAATTTCAGGGACTCTATTCGAATCGCTTCGGGTATTCCGGGGACTTCCTTTTCAATAACCTCCCTCGTTGCCTCAGGGGTAAAATCGCGGGGCCCGAAACCCGTTCCACCCGTAGTTAAAACAAGATCTACTCTCGAAATATCACAATAATCAATGATCCTTTCCTTAATCGTATCCGGTTCATCTGGTACGATTTCATATTTTACCACTTCAAAAGAATGGTCCTCCAATAACTCCAGAATAACTTTCCCGCTCTTATCCTCCCTCTCTCCTCTGGAGCATTTATCGCTTATCGTCAGCACTGCCACTTTGTATCCCATATTACCTCACTGATCGCTGACTACAACTATCTCATCCCTCGCCTTTGCGGTTCCTCCTTTCAGAACCCTGGCAAATACCCCTTCTCTGGGCATAACACAGTCGCCAATCTGATAATAAATTTTGCACCTGTCATGACATTCCTTACCTATCTGGGTGATCTCTATAATGGCCTCTTTACCGATCTTCAATTTCGTTCCTACAGGTAGTCCTGGTAAATCTATCCCTTCTGTGGTTATGTTCTCCGCAAAATCTCCAGGACCTACATTCAGCCCTTTCACCCGCATCTTCTCGATAGACTCGGATGCTAAGAGGCTCACCTGCCTGTGCCATTCGCCGGCATGGGCATCTCCAATGATGCCGAAATTCTCTTTTAATTCCACAGACTCGACATTTACCTTTTTCGTCCCCTTCTTTTCAGAAATTGATACAGCGACCAAATTTCCGCTTTTCATTCTGTCTTCCTTTTGTAGTCTCCGCTTTTGCCGCCCTTTTTTCTTAGAAGTTTTATTTCCGAAATCGTAATTTCCTTGTCTAAAGGTTTGCACATGTCATAGATGTTGAGAGCAGCAACTGCGGTAGCGGTGAAAGCTTCCATCTCCACTCCTGTCTTTGCCCTTCCCCTCACTGTCGTCCTTATCCTGATCTCTTTCTTTCCCAATGAAAAATCTATATCAACATAATCTATGGGGATCGGATGACACAGGGGAATAAGAGAGGGAGTTTTTTTCGCTGCTAAGATACCCGCAAGCTTCGATGCTTCCAGGACATCACCTTTGGGTATCCGCTTTTCCTTTATGGCGAGGACAACCTCTGGTCCAAGAAAAACGAGGCCCTCAACGATAGCCTCCCTTTCACTTGTATCCTTCTCACTTATATCTACCATTTTCATTTTTCAATCTTCGCTGTAATCAGAAAAATGGCCTATCCTCCCAGACTGTACATGTAGGTCTTGGAGGGCTCCCAATTAGTATAATCGGCATATTGTTTGGCCCTGAGCTTTGTTTTTATAATGTCCATTATCTCCCGATCACTGACCCCGTTCCTTAAGGACTGTTTCAGGAAAAGTCCCCGGTCTTCATACAGGCAGATCTTCAACTCTCCCGTTGAGGTAAGCCTCAATCTGCTGCAAATCCTGCAGTTATTCAGATCTGTTCTTATAAACCCCAAGATACTGTCCCCGCCCGCACTATAATATTCCGCCGGTCCGGAATCCGAATAGTTTACTTTCTTCAGTCTGAATTTTCCGGCACAAATTTCCTTTACTTCTTCCGTGGAGATGAAATGTTTCTGCTTCCATAGAGGTGTAACGTTTATAAATTCTATAAACCTTAGAATTAAGCCCTTGGAGAGAGCAAAGTCTACGAAATCAATTATCTCGTCGTCGTTTATGCCCCTGATTACGACGGTGTTCAACTTTAGTGGGTAAAAACCCGCTTTCTTCGCTTCCTCTATACCTTGAAAAACTTCATATAAGCAATCACTCCCTGTGATCGTTCTGAATTTCCCTCTGCTCAATGTATCAAGGCTGATATTTATCCTCTTAAGTCCCGCATCCTTTAGCTCCCGGGCATGCAAAGGAAGAAGAATCCCATTTGTCGTCAATGAGACTTCATCGATTCCCTTCACGTTCACCAGAGATTTCACCAGGTTAGCTATACCTTTTCTGACTAAGGGATCACCGCCGGTAAGTCGAATCCTCCTTATGCCCAACTCTGCAAGAATTCTTACAAGCCTGACTATCTCTTCGAATGTCAGAATCTCCTGCTGAGCAACGGTTTCTATTCCGTCTGGAGGCATGCAGTAGACACATCTCAGATTGCATCTATCCGTAACCGAAATACGCAGATAGTCTATTTCTCTATTGGGGTTGTTACTTAGTTGATACACGACTCACTCATCCATTTAAGTAGTTTTTGCGAAGCTTTTGTTGCTTGTTCCTGGAACCTCACCCCCGCCCCCTCTCCGCAAGCGGAGAGGGGAGACTTAGCCCTTGCCTGGGGAAGCCACAGGAGTTATGCCAGGAGAAACGGGTATCGGAAGCCACAAAAGCATTTCGAAGATTATTTAATCCGAATAAACCTTTATATCTTTTGCCTTCTGCTTGTGTAGAGACACCTCGGCGAGGCATATCCATCTTATGAAATGCACCGATATTAATCGATCATTCACTTACATCAATTATCACATCTGCCTTCTCAAACGCCTCTCGGGCACCCGACCTTAAGTTTTCAGAATCATCTTTTATAAATATTAAAAGATCCGGTTTGATATATTTAACGACGGATGTGCCTTCAATTACAACTCCTTTGGAACCATTCAATCCTCTAAGCGCTCCTTCTAATCCTGTTTCCAGTCCTTTTAGAGTTGATTTCAACCAGATAACTTTCTTTGCACCCGCCTCCTTGAGACGCGCAGTATCTGTTCCCTTCTGGTTTATTATCTCTTCATCTTCAACTATCTCGAAATCTTTCTTTAATTCCCTGCATGCGTTACACTTAGACTGCTGACGTGGACAGGCGGTCCCCCTTTTTACCGTAACCTTTAATGCGGACCAATCAGGCAACCTGCATAGTAGCTTCTCAGCAAGCGAGGTCTTCCCGATACCGCTTTTGGCACCGGCGATTACTATCGTCTTCAAAACTCAGCCCCTAAGTCCTTCAACTGCTTGTAGGAGAAGATCGGGCCATCGATGCAGACATATTTGTCCTTTATGTAACAATGTCCGCACTTGCCCACTCCACATTTCATGTATCTTTCCAAACCCAGGATGATATCTTCCTCCCTGACGTTCAGATTCATAAGCTCCTTGACTGTAAAATAGAGCATCCTCGGTGGTCCACATACAAAAGCTATACTATCTTTCAGATCATCAAATTTCTTAAACAATGTAGTGATTAAGCCTACTTCGCAGCCTGGACCTGTTGGCCCCGAGTCTACGCTTAAATGAACATCAGCTTCTTTGGATTCCCTCCAGGAGTACAATTCATCTTTGAATAGGATATCATCCAAAGACCTGGCACCATGTAATATCGTCAACCTGGGATATTTACTGCGATCATTGATTACATACTTCATCAAAGAACGTAGGGGGGCTAAACCACAACCACCTCCAACGAACAGGAAATGCCTGTGTTGGCCGTTTTCTATCGGATAGTGATTGCCATAGGGTCCTCTGATCCCTATCTCATCACCAGGCATTAATCTGTGCAGCGCATCCGTCACAAAGCCCACTTGCCTTATGGATAGATCCATATATCCTTTTTCTGCAGGTGAAGATGCGATTGATATCGGTATTTCTCCCACACCAGATACGGAGATCTGGACAAATTGTCCTGACAGAAATTCGTGCTCATCCGAAAGCTCCGAGTCCCTTTCTTTGAATACAATCCGAAAAAGCCTTGTGTCGGGGGTAAGCTCTTTTATACTTTCTATAGTGGAGATCCTGGGGATGTAAAGCTCACGGTTATACATGGTTACTCCATCCTTATGATGTTTTCCAACCAGTCCACGTTACCCACACAGCTTTTAACGCATCTACCACATCCTGTACACCCGGACATGCCGAACTCATCTACCTGCTGCGCAAATTTATGCTGATACTTCCTTTTTACCATTTCTTCCTTATTTTCCACGGGATTTAACCCACCAGCCAGCCTTGTAAATCCCATGAAATAGCAGGAATCCCATTGCCTCGTGCGCTTCTGTTCACCGTTCGGCCATTGGCGGTCTATAACGGTGAAGCAGGAACAGGTCGGACATATGAAGAGGCACCATCCACAACTCTGACAGCGGGATGCGATATCCTGCCAGATCTCATAGTCTACGGAATCGAGCTTCAGATTCTTGTAGACTTTATCCAGATCGAATTCTGGCTTGTCTTCGCGGATTTTATCCATTAAACTCGAAAGATCCTCTTTATCCTTATCGGTTACCTGACTTAAATAAGGTAACATTGCATCCAGTAAGGAATCAGCTTTATCTGATCCCACCTGCAAGAGGAATCTATCGTTGAGCGGGACAAGCTGGAAATCGAAACCCCCTTCCAGAATCGGACCTGATCGGGTTGCATTGCAGAAGCAATCCTCCCAAAGTTGGGGACAGGCCAAGCTGATTATCAGACAGGAATCTCTCTTCTGGAAATAGAAATCATCTTCGAAATCTCTTCTGAAAAACCTGTCCAGCAACGATACGGCAGTTGTATCGCACGACCTCAATCCAAATATCAGAACCTCCTCCGGATCTTTATCCGCAGAAAAAGATGGGTGATCCGTTTCGCCTGTAAATGAAAACAGTGTCTCAGAATCCGGCAGGAAGTATTCTTTGACACTGTTTGATGTATTTTCATAGTCGAATTCTATCATTCCCACATCTTTTACCGGTATGAACAGGACATCATCAAATTCGTTCCTCACAGGAGCAATTATCGTCTTGGATTTACTGAGTTCATTTAGCAGATCAATAAGTCTGTCTTTGGTGATCACATATTCCTTTTGAATTTTGACTGATTTCTCCATGACCTCTAACCTCGCAATCTATGAGTTAAATTCTCTCAAGCCTTGCGGCGCAGACCTTATATTCTCCTGTACGCGCAATCGGACAAAAGGCATCGTTAGTTAAGAGGTTCGCTGGCGCATCCTGATAGTGGAATGGCATCCACAGGACTCCGCCCTTGATTTCATCTCTAATCCTCGCCTTGACAACCAGACTCCCCCTTCTGGTTGCAACCCGACAATCGCTGCCGTTCTCGATTTCCGCCCTTCGGGCATCTTCCGGGTTTATCTCCACGAACATGTCGGGAAATTCCCTGTTGAGGATATGCGTTCTCCTGGACATAGTTCCGACGTTGTAATGGAAGAGCATCCTACCGGTCGAGAGGAAAAATGGATATCCATCGTCGGGGACCTCTGCCGGGGGCCTGTGCTCTATAGCGTGAAACTTGCCCAACCCCCGCGTAAATTTGCCCTTGTGCAGGAATTTGGTACCCGGGTGGTCCTTATCCGGACACGGCCACTGAAGCCCCACTTCATGGATTCGCTCGTACGAAATGCCACCGTATACCGGGGTGAGCGAGGCTATTTCATCCATTATTTCCGCTGTATCTTTGTAATTGAAGGGATAGCCCATCCGTGTTGCCACATCGCAGACGATCTGCCAGTCGGGCCTGGATTCACCGATGGGATCTATTGCTTTCCTTATCAACTGAACCCGGCGTTCGGAATTTGTGAACGTTCCGTCTTTCTCCGCAAAGCTTGAGCCAGGTAGGACCACATCGGCCATGCTCGCGGTCGGGGACATAAAAATCTCATGGATGACCAGAAACTCCAGTTTTTCAAGAGATTCTTTCACCAGATTTATGTTGGGATCGCTCCTCATCGGATCTTCGCCTATTATATACAGCGCCTTTATATTGCCCTGTTCTGCCTGGATTACCTGGTCGGTGGTTGTGAGGCCTGGTCTGGCATCGAGCTCACTCCCCCATGCCTGCTCAAACTTGTTATGAACGTCTGGATCATCAACCCTCTGATAACCGGGGTATACATTAGGTAAGGCCCCCATATCACATGCCCCCTGAACGTTGTTCTGTCCCCTCAGGGGATTGACCCCGCCCGATTCTATCCCTACATTTCCCGTTAGCATAGCGAGGTTGGCTACGCTCATTACATTCTCCGTCCCGGTGGTATGTTCGGTAATCCCTAATGTATAAATTATAGAGGCAGGTTTAGAACTGGCGTACATTACGGCTGCCTTATGGAGCAGATGTCTGTCTACACCTGTGATCTTAGATGTATATTCAGGGGTGTATTTTTCAACGGTTTTCCTTAATTCCTCGAAACCTTCTGTCCTTTCTTTCACATAATCCTTATCTTGCAGATTTTCCTTTAAGATCACATGCATAAGACAGTTTAGCAGTGCAATATCTGATCCCGGGTAATGCTGAATATGGACATCGGCATACTTTGCCATATCAGTTTTCCTGGGGTCGCAGACTATAATTGTGGCTCCTTTGTCCTTGGCACTCCTTACCCGCCAACTAATCAGGGGATGCGCTTCGTGTGCGTTAGAGCCAATCGCAAATAGACACTTCGTATCCTTTATCTCATCTATGGAATTTGTCATCGCCCCAGAGCCGAAGGAGCGCACCAGACCGGAAACGGTAGGCGAGTGACATGTGCGTGCGCAGTGATCGACGTTATTTGTGCCCAGCACGGCGCGGGCGAACTTCTGGGCCAAGTAATTCAGTTCGTTTGTGCATCGTGCGGAACCCCAGACGCCAATGCTCTGTGGGCCGTATTTATCTTTGATACCTTTAAGCCTCTCGACAACAAAATCCAATGCTTCATCCCAGCTTGCCTCTCTGAAGTTGCCGTTCTTCTTGATCAATGGCTTTTTCAATCTATCCTTGTGTTCCACAATTTCCCAGGAGTTAAGCCCTTTCACACATACCCTTCCTTTATTGACCGGGTGGGATTTACTGGGCATGGCCCCTATTAAGTGACCATCCTTTACTTTTAGATAGATACCGCATCCTGTTCCGCAGTAAGGGCAGGTGGTTAATACGTATTTGATGTCCATAGCTATAAACTCCCTTTAAAGCTTTTGTATTCCTCCGGCGTATTGATGTTTACGAAGCTAAGCCCTTGAAAATCAGTTTTTTTAATTTCCTCCTCGGTTATTAGCTTCTGTTTGACATTCTTGAAAAAGCACGTGACCTTGAGGTTATCCCCTGACAACTCTTCTTTTATTGACTCAATGCAATTTTTGGAGTAGATCGCGCATAAGGGTTGAAGCTGATCTCCGTATTCAGGAACCACCAGATCATAACCTTTGATTTTCTGAACCATGTAATGAACTAAATCAGGGTTTAGGAATGGCATATCACAGGCTACAATAAAATTATAATGGTTTTTGGAAAAAAGTAAACCCGTATATATTCCTCCCAGAGGACCGCGCTGTGGGATTATGTCCTTAACAGTTCTAATTCCATACTTGCTATAAAGATGGGGATTACCTGTTACAACTATTAGTTCGTTGAATAAAACTGATAATTTATCTATCATAATTTCAATCAGGGGTTTATGTGGAAATGGCAGGAATGCCTTATCCCTGCCCATCCTGCTACTCTTGCCGCCTGAAAGAATTATTCCGGTAATCTCATACATATCTTAAAATGACCCCAGATTTAGATTCCACACTAAGTTGCCAAAACTTGAGGATGATAGACCTCAATCTAAGAATCTTACGGTCACCTTTGTTCCCTTCTTTACTTTCTCTTCTTCCTCCGGTAAGATTATCAGACTGTTGGCAAGGGCCATAGATCTCAATATCCCTGAGCCCTGTGGACCTGTAGTGCGGGTGAGATACATTCCGTCCTTCCACTTCGTCTGTGCCCTCAGGAAATATTTGAACCCTTTCCTCTTCTTTATATCTTCTTCTAATATGGCATCTATCTCTTTTTTATCGCCAGTAGTTTGGTCGAGCATCTTTAGGATCGTTGGCCTTACAAAGGTCTCAAAACTTATCATACTGGAAACCGGATTCCCCGGAAGGCCGAATACAGGGATCCCCCTTATGGTCCCGAACGCGAGAGGTTTTCCCGGACGCATAGCCACCTTCCAGAACTTTATATCCGTGCCCATCTCGGCCAAGATGGATTTCACCAAGTCGTAGTCTCCTACCGAGACTCCCCCGGAGGTAACCATTAGATCGCAGTCAAGACCTTCTTCTATTTTTCCCCTCAACTCCTCTGGGTTATCTCTGGCAATACCCAAATTTTCAGGGATTCCTCCGCATTTTAGAATCTGACCATACAGGGTATAGGTATTGGAACTGTACAGTTTTCCCGGCTCTATTTTCTCACCTATATCGATTACCTCGTCGCCGGTAGCCAAGATAGCCACTTTCGGCTTCCTTGTAACCCTGACAGTTGCTTTCCCCTGGCCTGCTAGTAAACCTATGCGGGCGGAATTAAGGAGAATCCCATGGGAAATTACCAGTTCCCCCTTTTTGATGTCTTCACCCTTTCTCCTTATATTGTTGCCCACATCCGCTTCTCTGAAAACCTTTACTTCGCTATCACCCTCCCGTTCCGTATCCTCAACAATTACTATGCTGTCTGCACCATCAGGGATCGCCGCCCCGGTCATAATCCTTATTGCCTGATTTTGCCCTATTGATTTGGCGGCCAAATAACCTGCCCTCAGGTCCTCGACGACCTCAAGGATCTTGGGGACGGCTTCAGATGCTCCCAGGGTATCACAGGCCCTAACCGCATAGCCATCCATTGCTGAGTTATCTAACATAGGAATATCAATATCAGCGTAGATGTCTTCCGCCAACACTCTATCCAGAGCCTCGGTAAGTTTCACACCTTCCGAATCGAGGATGTTTGCGGATTCAAGTATCACCTTCAGAGCCTCTTCAACTTTTATCATTTTCAAGTCTCTCAATCTTATGCTTCGGTAGGGTAAGTCGATAACCTCCATGTCATACCATTTCCCGAATGAAGGAGTGCATAAGATATCACACTCGGGGCTTATCGCTATCTTGTTGATTTGGTTTATGCACTCACTAATTGGGAAATTGGTATCACCTTTGTATACAACCTAATATCGATGGGTCAGTTCTATTATCTGAATCTACAGGACCTTATTTGCACCAAGCATAGCTATTAATCCTATAAATGACCTTTGTGTTATGGATATATAATAATTCCAAGTTTATGTCAATAAAAATCTCGACAGGATGCGATATTGGTCGCGTCATTCATTTCCTCCAGTTTAAGTGCTATAACGTGTGGCTCAGCGGTGGGAATTGTCCGCGTCGGTTGCAGCCAGTGGCCCGGCATCCTTCTCGTCGGTTCCGCTCTTGTACGCTCTCGTCGCCATGGACGTGGACATGTAGTGTCCCAGCAAATCATGATCCTCTTGAGAGTAACGGTCCTTGTAGAATCCAACGATAACGAACCCAGAGTCTATCTGGCCGCCGATCAGGTCTTCGAGTGTGTGGCCGAACTCCAGCGGTGTGCCTTCTCGTCTGCGCTGTGACAAATCCTCAGCCGAGAGTGATTCCGCTTCGGAGTGCACGTGCTGATTGGCAGGTTCAATCAGTACCCCTTGGAGGTACGATGTCCTAACCTGAATCTCACCTTATTTTCCACAAGTCCAGCGCTCCATCATCCAGATGAAGTTCCGCTTCGGGCGGCTGGATATTCTGTAGCATCTCTTCGCGCTGATACAA
>CAZTBA010000156.1:0-12947 GCA_964611725.1 uncultured bacterium | reverse complement strand
AACTATAACTTCATGAGAGAACTTCATTCCTCGCCATATCAGAGACTGATGATAGCAGAGATAAACCTGCTTTACGGAACGGATCTCATCGTTCTTGACGGGATGCAAGCTTTCGTGGACGACGGTCCTGAAGCCGGGAAGCTGGTTGAGCCTGGCGTGATGATAGCCGGAGCCGACAGGGTAGCCGTGGATGCTGTGGGAGTTGCCGTGTTGAGGCTCATGGGAACGAATCCCACAGTCTCAGCAGGTAAGATATTCGACCAGGAGCAGATAAGACGGGCCGTCGAACTGGGAATAGGTGTTGACTCGCCTGATAAAATTGAGGTAGTTGTTCCCGATAGTGAAAGTGCCGATTTCGCCGATGGACTCGTCCCCATCCTCCTGTAATGGACGGCCTTATTTTGGAGCAGGCGATTCCGCTCTACACCGCGACAAACATAGATTTCATAGATGCTTATCATATTGCATTAATGGAGAATCATAGCATCCGCGATATCTGCACCTACGATCGCCACTACGATCAAATAACAGGGATCGCCAGCCGCTGCCCCTGAGGTAAGTATAACATGACCAGAAAAGTCCGAAAGGTAAGATACACCCTTGACGACAAAGAGATAGAGAGTCTCCCTAATGTCTGGAGATAGGTGGTACATAGAATGGGCAGGGCATGCCCTGCCCTGCCCCTACACACCTTTTACGTGACACTATAACAATCATTGCCCCAAGAGTTGCTCGGTTATTTTGCTGAATTTGCCTGGGATGTCTCACAAAGGCTTTAAGACCTTCGCTGCTTCATTATCACCTGTACTGCACCACGACGATCCGATAGATGTCGGTGGGCGGTACCATCACCTCCGATCCGGCTTCCCTCTTGACAACGGACAACTGCTCACGCTTCACCTCAGGCCCTTCCGTCCAGGCGCCTTCGACCTCCCAACCATCAACCTCGGGGATACGCAGCGGGAAAGCCGGAGCCGTGCCAGGGGCCGGTGCTGTGGACATCGATGTGCAGCCGTAGTTTACCACATGGACGACTAACCGTTTATCCGGTCCTACGATGAACGGTCGAAGCCGCACCGAGTGGGCCTCGCGAGCAGTGGTCAGTCTCAAGTCCCTGCCGATAATCTGACTGACTAACCCGGCCAATGGGGCAGGTCCGGAGAGATCGAGCGATGCCCAGTCAGCCAGAGCTTTCCTCTGCTCTTCCCCAAACGGAACGTCAAGCATATGGTCGAGTTCGATCTCGTGCTGATCGATCAATTGGTTTGGCGGCAATCCCCCGGGACCGATCGTGAGGACGGGCATCCCTGCCATGTGATTGGCCGAAACCGCGCGGGCCCCGGGATTGATCAACAGATCGAACCGGTGCTGCCGGAGGTTTTCCGGGATGACGAGATCGAAGGCGATATGACTGCGTCCAAGGGCACGAGATATGGCGTAGACAAGACGCAGGTGTTGGTCATTGTTTCTCAGAATGTCGCTCATGGAGTAGAGCACGCCCACATGGCAGAATGGTTCGGCCTGATCGAACAGCTCCCAGCGGTTCTCGAAGAATGTGCGGTAAGCCTTGCGCGTTTCAGCGAAGTTATTCCCCGACTCAACCCAGGCGCCGGCATTAACCGATGCAACCTCGGCGAACCCCAGAAGCTGTTGCTTCTCATCTCCGCCGGTATAGGCCAGCAGTGCAGGTTCGGCACCGTGCGCCACGTAGGCACGGCACAGCGTCCAGAAGTCTTCTGCTAATCCGGGTGCGATGTATCCGTGACCTCCGCCGTCCTCCATCAATTGCCAGATACCACCCGGCTGCCACCTCAGGAAGTGATGTCCCAGTTGGCGGCGGTGGGCGTACTCCTTCACTGTCATCGACATACCCCAGTTGGGAACAACGAAGAAATTGGGGTTGTGCTTGCGACCGGCATCGCGCACCCGGAGGAGCATATCGCCGATCGTCTGCCCCCAGAACTCCTGGCTTGCCTCCCAAAGCAGCGTAGCCCATGGATCTATCGGCAGTGCATCCTCAGTCAAATCGGGTCCGACGCTGAGTTTCCCCGTGGTAGGTCGGCGCATTGCCGGTCCTGTGCCTTTGCCATCATCGCTGTAGAGCATTGTCTGGGCGATCGGAACCCGCGCCTCGAGCTCTGCGGCACGATCGGCATACTCCTCGCGGAGAAACTCGCGGAAGTCACGCTGGCACTGTGGGCAGAAGCACTGTACGAGGTTATCGTCGGAGAAAACCCCATCGTATCCAGCCTTCGCGATGAGACCGACCACTATCTCGAGGAACTCCAGCCAGGACTCGCGCCGGAGGCAGGGCTCGTATCGCAGATACGGCGTGTCCGTCTCAAAGTGGAAGAACGTCCGCTGCATCCAGTCAAGCGGATCCTCCTTGGGTATACGGTCGCATCCGAACTCAGCGAACTCATCCAGTCGCCGCCAGAAGTGGAAGAAAGCCTGCGCAGTGGTCGTGTCAGCGCTGTAGCTGAAGAAGTTATGGGTTGTGCGCTTATCAATGCTGCCGCCGATAATTGATGCGTTTACATAAGGAAACACCCTCCCAACCCCGAATCCGTGAAGGCGGTCGATGCCCTTTCGCAGCGCATCGATTTTGCGGTTAATGTCGGCTGGTTTGCAGGTGTGATCAGGTATCCAACCTGAAAAGCCCTTAGTGGGTCCCCAGAGGTTGTTTAGTGGCACATCATGTCCGTGATGCAGGAAGTCCGGCGGCGATTCGTGCATCTGTTCGGCCCAGGAATCGCTGGTGGTCAGACCTTCGGTGTATGTGATAACGTAGGTCAGGGGTCCACGGGGTAAGCCATCCGGTCGTAACTTCATCGAAATATCCTCCTTTCATGTTCTTCCAGGTGAAACTGCTCGAGATCAGATAAACCCCAAAATCATATCCTTAGTTATTATAGTTCAGCCTGAGTGATTATCACTCTGGCCGGACCCAACAAGCCGGCTGGGACCGGGCCAGGCAGCCATCCCATATAGTAACGAGGTAGAAGATTACCGAGGTTATTAGCTGTTTTTACCATGAGTTGATTCAGACCAGGGTGAAGATATCGAGTAATATCAGCCCTATAAGGTGACCATATAACCGTTCTTACATGTTGTCCATTGATATAGATTTCGGCAGTGTCCCGAACCTTGCCAAGGTCTAACCAGAACTTTTGAGGGCTGCCAGGAACGGTTTTTCCTATCGAAAAGCTTTGGGTGTAAGTACCGATCCCGGAATAATTCGGGTATCCCTGAGTATGCCAGGAACCGCTTTGGATTTTACCCGCTTCTTTCACCAGAACAGTCTTGTTTCTGACCCGTTTGACCGCAAATGATCCCTCAAGCACCAAAGGGGGAATATAACTTCGATCTACCATATTCCCGCCATTTTCATAACTGTGAAACAGTGAAGGTTTGGCCTTTACTACAACAGTGTTAAGTCCCAGACGGAAAGCCTGTGTGGCCTTAAAAGCCAGGTTCTCTTCGTTCCATAAAGCTATATTGCCCTTCTCTTTGATCTCCTGTCCGTTTACGTAAACCCCCTCTACTTCCTGACCGTTGTCCACGATCACCTTCAACTCGCCGGGAATGTATTCAATATTAACCTGGGCTTTAATCCAGTAGTGTCTTAGGTCAGACTCGATCGCTACCGGAGAGTGGCCATCTTCTGCGTGGTACCAATCCCTCCCTTTCCCTTTATACCATTCTTTTTGAACGCCCTCTCCCTCGGGATCAGCCTTTACCGATATATCCAGTCTCAGGTGGTTCTCCCTTTCTGTGTGGAAAATCCACTCATCAGATAGAGGAATCTCTCCTATAGCCTCCTGGTAGCCGGGATGATTTTCTGCCAAAACTGGAATTTGAGATCGCCTATCTGTGCGTATTACCAGCAGGATTGATTCATGGGGGGCGAAATCATATGGCAGGATGCTCGATCCTGAAGCGGATCTCGTGATGATTTTGTCATCCGCGCTGAATTGTTCACCTGTTTCTGTCTGCCAGATTTCTATTTCTCCAGCGAGAAGAAGCTCTATTTCTGCACGAGTTCTATCATCTCTTAGATTGGACAGGAAAATCACATTCATGTCATCCAATCGCCTTAATGCAGAAATGATATTCCGGGCACCGGATCCCTTTATTACGAAAGCTCGGGGAATTTTCCTGGCAAGGAATTTGTCCATTCTCCTGGCAAACTGTTCCCCATCGAGATCGGATAGGAAACTCACATTTTCAGAATTGGCAACTTTGGAAATCTCACCTTCAAAATTCAGATTCCCCTCGGGAGTATTTTGGGGCCACTGCCCGCACACTATGAGATTTCCCCCGTTCTCGACAAATCGCAGTATAACCTCTGAAACTTGGTTCGTTAAAGTGGGTAACCCAGGTAACATCAGAACTTCATAACTGGCATTTCTAACATCTATTCTACCTTCCTTTACACTGCCCCTTTCCAGAACGGAATCGAAGATGAATTCCCAGTCCCAATGCTTACGCAGCAACGCGTCAGTGGCAGAATAGATGCTTTCCTGCATAGTTTTCCAGCTATCCCCCTGCGGGTCCTCACACCAGGAGCTGGCGGTTGGGTAGAGAATAGCTATATGGGACTGGAGTATTCCCTCACTTGCCAATTGGGAAACCCGCCCTGCGTAGTCGGTGAAAATTTTGTAGTACCTCCACCAGGGAGTGGTGAACGCCTTGCCACAGATAGTATAGGGCCTGATACTGTGGGTAGCGTAGGGGATTAAATTATCATTGATGAGGTTCACCCCGAGGGCCGTAAGCCAATCGGTCATTTTCTTCTGATCTTCCGGGGCAAGGGACCAGGGAGATACCCCGTAAGACTCACACATAACCCTTTTAGCACCTGAATAGCGGGCTGTGCTGGTAATTAGCTTAACTGTTGAATTGAAGCTCCTGTTGCCCGATTCTTGACCGTATATAGTGTCTGATGAACGACCTTCATCAAAGCTTGTAACAGTTTCAAGAAGGTCTAATCCGGGAACGCTCATCCACTTGGCCGAGCTGTGAATATCACCACTCCAGAATCGATTCTGATGTACGTTCTCTTCCCCACAGAAATGTCCCGTGAAGAGTAAATTATGGCGATCACACCAATCTCGCAATTGACGGCTATATGCAGTTGCGAAGAGTTCGGTTATCAATGACCAGTAATCATATCGGGTTCTCCGGAAATTTCCCACCTCCATTATTAACTCGTGCAAATGTCCTTTTAAATCATAGCCGTAGCGTTGCTCAAAGATGGAAAATAATCCCGGGGTGTAGGGGAAAGGCTGCAATTTTCCCATTGCCTGACCATAATAGGAGATCGCAGGCTCATCGGTAAAGAACCCCACCAGTGTATCGCCCAGATAATTGCTGAAACGATCTGCATAGGGTTGGTAGGATAATTCGATGAATTTTTTGATGGCCGTCGGATCCAAGGTATTAACGTATCCTTCCTGTCTCCATGTCCAGGGGGCGCCGAAAGCATATGGCATCCCTTTTTCAGCAGTAATGACCCGACTGAATATTAAGAGGGTGACGGGGGAATGCGTGGTATTTGTCCATCTCAATGTTTTGCCATTTTCGTACTCCTCTATGTCGTAATCCTCTACTGAATACGCTTGCCCGTCCGGTGTCACCAATTGAACTGCAAGCAGGCGGCCATGCAATTCTGAAGAAACATCCTTGCCTTTATTCGCTCTGGTTTGAGAGTATGCCATGACTACATTTCGTGTACCCGGATAGTTCCTTAATACCCTTCCGGCAGAGACACCGCTGGGCCAGGTGTATTCGTCATATATCCATACTTTCATACTCAGTTCTTTGCATCTGCGGAGAGTAAAGTCAACCTTATCCCACCATATGCCCTCGTTAAAGGGGATCTCCAATCCCCAGGAAGAAAATATGAAAAATTCGTGTATCCCTTTGTCGAGCAATTCCTTCAATTGACGTTCCATTTTGTCTTCGTCCATACCACCGTTCCATACCCACCAGGGGACAGGGCGATACTTCTCGGATGAATTTACAAAGTCCGCTTCATACATGAAAAACCTCCCTGATCATATATGGTTCGTTTTCGATCTTTCATCTCAGAAACCTTCTACTGACAGTTAAGTACCTAAATTTTGCCTAACGATTATGGTATACTCTGCTCCAAAAAGCAAGAAGTTTTTTGCGTTTCAAGAGGTGCATTTGATAATTGGATTCTCATACAGTTATGCGAACTACCCCCACTTTCAGATGTCATCAATTATCGATCTGATAACGGGTGTAGAATAAGAGTCTGTTTTTATACTGTCTTGACAACGGCACCTTTTATCTTTATTATCCAGATTACCTGGAATTAGGTGTTTAATCACAGTCTATAATGCTGATCTGCGTTTGATAAACTGAAATATGCCTCCCACTGCCATTGCGGCGTATAGGATCCGTGGTGAGAAGTCTCTGAAGAACTCTATGGAATGTGGAAGGAACCTCATAGATAGGAGAGCGAGAGGATGGGTATCGATATCAAAACAGGAATTCGTCGCCCGAAAATCGATGTGCACTCTCACGTTTGGCCCAATTCGGACGAAGATGCCTCTGACGATTATCTGGTCGCCTGCTGTGATATGCTGGGAATTACGGAGATCTGGTGCTCTTCCCCCGTTGTGGGCGGTCGCATGGCCTCTGTCGAAGAAGTGTGTGCGCAGAACGATAGAGTGTTGCTTGCGATGGAGCGACACCCGAAGCGGATCAGAGGGATGTGTTTTGTTATCCCAGGCCACTACAAAGCGGCACTCGTCGAAGTGGAACGTTGTCTGGACGCAGGCATGATCGGTATCAAATTGTACAACCAGTACAAGATCAGTGATCCGGCTGTATGGCCTGTTATCGAACTCGCGATAGAACGATGCGTCCCCATTCTGGAGCATGCTGGCTACCTTTCTTCTCCTGAGGATTTGGCGCAGCAACCGCTCATCTCGCATGGTGCCGACTTTGCGGTCGCAAGTCAGCGATACCCGGAGGCGATGCTTATCCATGGTCATATCGGTGGTGGTGGAGACTGGGAGTGGACAGTACGTGCTATGCGGGATGCCTCTCCCAATGTGTATATCGGTACCAGTGGCAGCAATCTGGATGACGGTCAGATAGAGTTTGCCGTTGCCGAACTGGGGGTCGAGCGCGTTCTCTTCGGCACAGACGGCACGATGGCAGGCAGCGTCGGCAAGGTGCTGGATGCGCTACTGACCGAAGAGGAGCGGGAGCTGATCTTCTGGGGCAATGCAGAACGGATTCTCGCCGTTCAGGGTAAAGTGCCGACGGAATCCGGGGACAACCAGGCCGGGGGAGGAGGTAGGTAATGATCTTCGACGTGAATGCATGGCTGGGGAACTGGCCCTTTCGTTCCCTGAGAGACAATACGCCCGAGGGTCTGCTTTCACGGCTTGATCGTGACGCTATCGACGTGGCAGCGGTCTCTCAGATTGAGGCGATCTTCCATCGCAACGTGCAGCCAGCCAACGAGAAATTGGCGGAGTCTATCCGTCCCTTTAAGGATCGGCTGCTGCCGATGGCGACCATCAATCCTGCATATGTCAAATGGGAAGATGATCTGAAGGCATGCCATGAGGAGCTTGGCATGAAGGGAGTGCGCCTGTTCCCACAGTACCATGGTTACGAAGTGGGTGGGGCCGAGTCACGGCGGGTAGTAGAGGCGTGCAGGGAACGGAGATTGCCTGTTCTCATCCCACACAGAATGGAGGACCCGAGGGAACGGCACTGGATGGACCCCGGCAAGGTGGTCGATTTAAGCCGGGTCGCCGATCTGGTGGCCGCGGTTCCGGATGCTACTGTTATCGTCACCAACGCCCACCTCATCGGTGATATGGACTTGTGGCAGAGGATGGAATTGCGGGATCAGCCCTGGTACGTCGATCTATCTCTTACGGAGATTTACAGTGTATTTCGTATGAAGGATCTGGGGGATTTCGTTAATCAGGGTGGTGTAAAACACCTTCTTTTCGGCACACACCTCCCTTTCTCCTACGCCGGGCCCGCTCTCGTGAAATTGGCGATCCTTCCCGTGGATGAAGAGTCTCTGGCAGATATCAGCCATCGCAATGCTGGGAAGATTTTTGGGTTGGAGTTTTAAAAGGAGCGCATGCAATGAAGACAGGATTTTCCAGGGTAAAAATCACGCCACCTGTTGGCACCAGGATGACAGGTTTCGGAAACCGTGATCGCGACCATGGTTGTGAAGCCATCCACGATGATATCTACGCACGGGCCCTCTATTTGGCACATGGAGGGGAAGAAGCTCTCATCATGGGTTTCGATCTACTTTTCTTCAGCAGAGATGAGGCGGACCGCTACAAGGGTGCCATCGGCCGCAAAATCGACATCGCTCCCAGACAGATACTCCTTAATACCTCCCATACCCACACGGGACCCAAAGTCGGCACCTGGCTCTACGATCCCCCCTCCGACCTGTTCTACCTGCAGGCACTGGAAGACTGGATAGTGGAGGCCGCACGCCAGGCCCGGGACACAGCGGTTGAAGCCACCGTCTGGGCTGGCTCCGCATGCTCTTCCCTCCCGATGAACCGTCGTGTGAAACTTGAAAACGGGAAGGTGGACCGGGCCATACGCCCAAATCCGGATGGCGTCGTGTGCGACGAGCTGCCTGTCTGTCTATTCAGGGATCTCAAGGGAGAACCCATCTGTCTCCTCTTTTCCATATCCTGCCATCCTTCAACCATCAGTGGCTTCGAAATCTCCGCCGATTATCCAGGTGTGGCTATGGATCTGCTTGACGATCATCTCGGTAGGAACGCGAGCCTCTTTCTTCAGGGTGCGGGCGGCGATGCCAAACCCAGAGTTATTAACGCAGGGGAACACTGGCGCAGCGGTACATGGGATGATGTGGCCGAGGCCGGGACCATAGTCGCTGACGAAGTTATCCGTATCCTCGATGGAGGACTCAAACAGATAGAGCCCAGCCTCCGTTCCCACACGTTCGAAATGGATTGGCCGATGGAACCCGGCACAGATCGGGCCGGATATGATTCCCTTCTGAAGGATCCCGATAGCGATCTAACCATCCGTCTCTGGGCGGAGGAAAAGCTTGACTGCCTGAACCGCGGCTACTCACTCCCCACGGTGGTGCCCATTACCGCCCACGGCATCAAAATTGGCGAGAGATTGCGGATCGTGGGACTCGAGGGCGAGGCTGTGGCAGAACTTGGTCTCCTTATGCTGGATTTCTACAAAGGTGGTATAACCTTCCCTCTCGGTTATACGGATGGTGCCCAGCTCTATCTGCCTACCTCACAGATGCTCGATGAAGGCGGCTACGAAGTGGTAAGCTACTACGAGTACAGGCAACCGGCCCGTCTGGCCAAAGGGATGGAAGGCATCCTGACAGATACGCTGAAGTGGCTACGTGAGAGTGGCATTGACTAAGAAAGTGCAGTCGAAGCACTTAGAATCTTGCGAGATCCGATGCTAATTCTGCTATATAGACCGAGTTTTCAGGGATTCGAATGGCTTGATACGACATCCTTTGGGTAGGGAAGGAGTGAAGGTATGGTTGATCTCACGGCTCGAATGCCACGGCCGCGCATAGGGGTTCTGCCTACGGGACACTTTTACTATTGGGATCAGTTCCCCAGGTTAAGGGAAATGGGACTCCGGATGTACGCCGAATTGCGAGGACATCTGGAGAAAATCGGTGAGATTATCGCGCCGGACTTAGTCGATACAATGGAAAAGGCCCGACAGGCAGGTGAATTTTTCCGGCAGCAGGATATAGACATACTGCTTATATTCCCATTCGGATATACCCCCGGTATGTGTGTGCTCCCGGCCGTGGAACAGTTGGATGTTCCCATACGCATCCTGAATGCACACGAGGACAGCTCTTACGATTACAGGACTGCGGATACGACAGTCTACCTTCATCACGAGGGAGTGTGCTGCGTTCCCGAATATTCGGCAGGCCTGATAAACATGGGGAGGAAGTTCAAGATCCGTACGGGTCCATTCGACTCAAAACGCCTGTGGGACGAAGTCCGAGCAGACTGTCAGGGTGCTGCCGCAGCGCGTTTCTTCCGGTCTATGAACGTGGGTTTGATCGGCGAGACCTACACGAATATGGTCGACATGCCGATAGATGAACATCGTCTCCTTCGAGCTACGGGAAAGCTCCTTTTCCGGCCGGAGGTTGAAGAGGTAGATGAAGCGTATCACCGAGTCACACAGGAGCAGTTGGAGGACATGTACGGTCAGTTGCGCCGGATGTACGATGTGGATGAAACGGTAACCAACGAACATATGAAGTTCTCCGCGCAGTTGGCTGTCGCCTACGAAGAGGTGATCTGCAAGTACAACATCTATGCCTTTGGGTTCTACTGGTGGGGTGTAGAGGATGTGATCACTCAACTGCGCGCTCAGTCGGCCCTCGCCGTTTCCCGCCTGGCCGCTTTGGGCCGACCGGGTGTGACCGAGGGGGATGTGAAGACTGCGATGGCGATGAAAATTCTCGATCTGCTGGGTGGAGGAGGGATGTTTGTGGAGTTTTTCTCCATGGATTTTGATGAGAACTTCATTCTCATGGGACACGACGGGCCAAGCAATATCAACGTATGCGAAGGTAGACCAAGATTGCAGCATCTGGGTGTCCACCATGGCAAATCCGGCCATGGACTCGGGATCGATTTCGAGGTGAAAAAAGGGCCTGTAACGCTGCTAAACCTGGCCCAGTTCGATGCGGGCGATACTTTCAAGCTGATCTATACGATAGCCGAAGTCGTCCGGGGTGAAGTACTGAATATCGGCAATCCAAACTGCCGGGTCCGGGTGAACCGTCCGATTCACGAGTTCATCGACGACTGGTGTCAGCAAGGGCCGTCACACCATATTGCCCTCGGTATCGGGGATCACGGAGAGGAGATAGAAACGTTTGCCGAAGCGATGAAGTTCGGGGTTATACGCATTTAAGGGCGGGAGCTGCAGAGTCTGTAATTCTAAGAGAATGCCGAAACAAATTTGGGATAATAGCTAACCATAGCTCGAAGGGAGGAGATCTTGACTAAAGTACCATCCGAGACACGTTACGACAATATGCTCTACAACCGCTGCGGCCGGAGCGGCCTTAAGCTGCCCGCCATTTCGCTCGGACTGTGGCACAACTTCGGCGGAGTGGATCCTTTGGAGAATGCCCGCGCTATGCTTCACCGGGCTTTCGATCTCGGTATCACCCACTTCGATCTGGCGAACAACTACGGTCCCCCGCCTGGATCGGCTGAGGAGACTTTCGGGAGGATCTTTCAACAGGATTTGGCCCGGTACAGGGACGAGCTTATCATCTCCACCAAAGCCGGCTACCTGATGTGGCCCGGTCCCTATGGGGAATGGGGTTCACGCAAGTACCTGATCGCGAGTCTCGACCAGAGCCTGAAGCGGATGGGACTGGACTATGTGGATATCTTTTACCATCACCGTCCCGATCCTGAAACCCCGCTTGAGGAAACCATGGCTGCACTCGACCACATAGTTCGCCGGGGGAAGGCGCTGTATGTAGGTATTTCCAACTACAAGCCCGAACAGACGCGTCGGGCGGCGGAGATCCTTCGTGAACTCGGCACGCCATGCCTGATCCACCAGCCTTCATATAACATGTTTAATCGCTGGATTGAGGACGGACTCCTCGATGTGCTCGAAGAGGAGGGTATCGGCTGCATCGCCTTTTCTCCGCTGGCACAGGGACTTCTCACTGAAAGGTACCTGAACGGTATCCCTGAGGATTCCCGTGCTGCCAAGTCTCATGGTTTTCTCAAAAGCGATCACGTTACTGAAGTGAAGTTAGCCAAGGTCCATAGCCTCAATGAGATCGCGCAGGCACGGGGGCAGACCATGGCACAGATGGCTCTCGCGTGGGTGCTGCGCCACAGAGGTGTAACTTCAGCGCTTGTGGGTGCGAGCCGCACAGGTCAGATCGAGGAAAATGTCGCGGCCCTGAAGAACCTCGATTTCACTGATGAGGAATTGAAGGCGATTGAAAAGATTCTGTCGGAGAACGTTGCGGACTGGAGGCAGTAAATGGGTGTAATGGCCGAAAAGATTTGCCAGTTTGTCTTTCTGGATTGAGGGGTAATCTCAAAACTATCTGCACGGATGGATTGGCAGGTTATAAGCAGATGGCTTCACAATTAAGGGTTTTTCATCTTCTGTGTCACTTCCACGCAATGCCCACACATTATGAAATTTCCTGTCATTTGTTTCTTTCTTGACAAGAAGTCTCATATTTCTTACTATAAGCAAGTTTCAGTGATTTCTTGGGCTTTTGCTTATGGCCCCCGGGATTCTTCAGTCGCTACTGCCCTTTCAGATATTCATCTGTAGAGACGCCTCACATGAAGATTAAGAATTTATCCGCGCAAAAATTTATGGACGATTGATTCTATGAGATGCCGAAACAAGTTCGGCATGGCAACTAAGCAAAAGTAGCATTATCTCAATGTCATCGTGAACTTGTTTCAGGATCTCTTCTATGCGGAACCCAAATCAAATCTATGAATTTGCTGCCAGTGTTCCGTAGAATCCGGGAAGAATTGTAGGGGTTTGATTCGGCAAGCCCTTCAACGGACGCGATAAATCGTACCCCTATGGTCCACACAAAATATCATTTCCAAAACTAAATTGCGTTTGGTATAATTCACGACGTAGCCCCGGATATTCGGGAAAGAGGGGAAACGATAGAAGTGATCCGCAAAATCTCGTAGGCAATTCTTGCCTACATCGAGGGACTTGAGCGCAAGTATGAGCTCGAGGAAAGAATCAGGAAGGGTATACCAGCACGGAGGGCCTATGGATCATTAGAGGTTTGGTGGGCTGTTCCTCGCCATACTAAGGAACCGTTAGGATATTTGGTAATAAAGGAGGAAGATTCACTGTAACTCGAAGGG
>CAZTBA010000155.1:0-13004 GCA_964611725.1 uncultured bacterium | reverse complement strand
CTTATGAGATCCGCCCACCTCTTCATGATAGCCAAGTACTCAGCGGAGTTCTGGGACCAGACATGCTCCCGTACGTCGTTCATAACAGCTATACCTAAGGGTGTGTTGCGCATCTTAACCCCCTTTTTGAGATTTGAAGATCTTCCATTCCAATAAAGGATTTACGAGCCTGAAAATCAAGCAATTTCTTAGATCGGTATCCCGGAATATATTTCTCCGGAACAAGAAGCTCACACCTCCCCTTTGTCTATCATTGCCTGAAGTGGGAAATCCTTGACCTTTGCCGGGAAGTTTATGAGCGCACGCCTGCGGGAAGATTCAAATATGGCAATGGCTATCTCAAGGGCCGCCTTTCCCTTTCGTCCGCTCGAAAGATGTTCCCTCCCATGCTCTATGGCCGATATAAGCTCCTCCATCTCCTTTAGTCTCGAGTTCACAGGCTCAAGATCTGGAATGACCCATCCACCACTTTTTTCTGAGATAAACCTCAACTGAGGGCCACCGGGAAGGTTGACGTCTATCATTCCCCCGGAGCCGTAGAGGTGAAACTGCCAGTTCTGGGGCGCGAACTCTCCAAGCTCGATCACAGCCTCAAGGCCGTTCTCGTACTTTATGTGACCCAGAGCCGTATCCTCAACCGGCAGGTCGGGGTGGTTGGCCTGGCCAAACGTTTTATGACGTCGATCTATCTGCCCTATGACCCACTCGATCTTCCGGTCGCCGTTCAGGTAGTTGAGCATATCTGCGACATGGCTGCCGTTGTTCATGAGGTCGAGACTACAGTGGCTCCAGAATAGTACCGGATCGCCGATCTCCCCCAGATCTATGAGTTCCCTCGCCTTAACAAATTGGGGATCGAAGCGATGCTGATGACCTGTTGCAAGAACGATCCCCGATCGGTCACATGCTTCTACCATGCGGTCCGCTTCGTCGAGGTTTACGGCAAGCGGTTTCTCACACATTATCGCCTTTGCACCGCTTTCGGCCGCACGCAAGACGACCTCGCAGTGGGTAGTGGGCCAGGTGCAAACGCTTACTATGTCAAGCTCTTCCTTTTCCAGCATCTCCTCGTAATTTGGGTACATCCTTTCGGCCCCGAATTCCCTCTGGAAGCTCTCCGACTTCTCGGCGTCAAGCTCAGCTCCGGATACGACCTTCACCCCAGGTATTTTGAGGTAGTTCTGGGCATGATCCCTGCCTATACCTCCACAGCCTACTATCCCCACACTGTACCTTACCATAGGGACTCCCTCCACTATGAAATGTTGTATGTTATGTTGTTGGGTTGAAGTCTGATCATTAAATTAAAGTTTTGATGCAAGATAGGTCATGACTAATGAGATCTCAATGTCTAATTCCATACCAAACGTATTTTAATTTCTGGAAATCCTCGAGATCCAAATTGCGTTTAGTGTTGTAATATCAGATTTTTTATCATGTACGTCAACGAGAAATTGAATATGGGCTCATATACTTTTTCGATAAGTCCTCTTGTCTGCACTCAAACATGCAAAAATCTTCTCTATCCACCATGCATGCCCTATACTTTTTATTGCCTTTTCCAACTCTCTTCTTTATAATTTGAGAAACAGCAGGAAGGCTTACCCGAAAAACGGAGGTTGAAAATGCCGCTTTATGAGAGCGAATGCAGGCAGTTTCAGGATGCATATTTCGAGCTTTTTAAAAGAGCTGGGCTTGCAATAACAGAGGCCGACAGAAGGAAGATAGCCGTAGCCGATCTTGGGTTCTCAAAGCCCGGTGAGAAGAATTCCCCTGACAGGCTCGGGATACTCGAGATACACCTTGCTCCTTTCTGTATGAAATACCTGGGGTGGCTTCCACTCGATACACTCCCCGAACATAGACATCAGAGTGTGCTTGTGCTGCCCGCCGGTTCTGCAATCCCGGAAGGATTCGAGAACCTTGAGAAATATGCCAGAGGATTTGAACCCCGTCCCATGGATCCTGTGGGAAGCATATATGTCGTTCCCGAAGACCCTTTTTTCAGGTTTCCGACCGATACCTGGGGTGGCGAGATTCCGCCTGAAGGGATCGAGGGTAAGGTTATAAGGGGAAAGTGGGAAAAGTTTACCCCGGTCTACGGGAAAGGGACAATGTATACTACTTTGGACTGTATGCTTGTTGGAGATGGCAAAGGCGCATACGCTGAATTGAGAGAGGGTGTGAAGCCCGCCTCTGAGGGTGAATTTAAGCCTCCGGCGAGGGATTTCGAGACGATGTTTTCGAAATATTCCCTGGAGCTTCACCTTGATGAATCTAAGGGGGTGGTCGGTTCATCCTTCCTGCTCCCCTGCAACACCCCTCATCTCTGCGTCGCAGGACCCGAGGGTTTCGTGTGCATAGAGTCTTCCCTGGAGAGCTTCGATGAGGCTGATATCTTCACGAGGTATGACGAGATGCTGAGGCAGACTGAGATAGTGCCGGACAAATTGTAGATTTCAGATCGCAGATTTTCCCAATCTCAAATCTGCGATTCAATTGGAGGTTGGCGATGGATCCTGTAAGGTGTGCTATTATAGGGGTAGGCGGCTTCGGGAAAGTACACATAGGAGCGGTTGAGGATCTCGAGAGAGAAGGCACTTTAAAGCTCGTAAGCGTCGCTGAGGCCTTCCCGTCAAAATGGGCTGATACGATAGGGGAGCTTAAGGAAAGAGGGATTCGGATCTACATCGATTACAGGGAGATGCTTGAGAAGGAGCGGGATGTGGAGCTTGTGACTATCTCAACCCCTATGCACCTCCACCCTCCCATGGTAATGGACACTCTCGAGGCCGGATATCACGTGTTGACCGAAAAACCTCCGGCTCTTGTAATCCAGGATCTTGAGGATATGATCGAAGTCCGGAAAAGGTCAGGTAAGCTCTGTGGTGTCGATTTCCAGCTTCTTACGGTGAGGGCCTTCCGGGAGATGCTGGAAAGAGTTTCACGTGGCGACATAGGTGAACTTAAGTATGTAGTAGCTGTCGGCACGTGGAAGAGACTCGATAGTTACTATGAGAGGACATACTGGGCGGGAAAGCTTATGGTTGATGGCATACCAGTGCTCGATGGACCGATAAACAATGCCATTTCCCATATCCTCAACAATTGCCTTTTCCTGGCGGAGTCAGCAAATGGTGCCCCCTTGAAGCCCTCTTCGGTGCGTGCTGAGCTTTACCGTGGGCATCCGATCGAGGGTGAGGATACTTCGTGTCTCGAGGCGGAGCTTGAGAACGGTGTAAAGATCTACTTCTACGTCACTCTCTGCAGTCCCATCCAGGAAGCACCGTCGATAGAAGCTGTGGGAAGCGGAGGGAGGATGATCTGGCGGGATAAGTCCCTCAGGATCGGCCTTGATGGGGCAACTACGGAGGAGCTTTCCTTCCCCGAGCCCGAGTTTGATGGACACCACATAAAGATATTCAGGAACTTTGCGATGGTACTTCGAGGCAAGGAAAAGAAGCTTTTCTGTCCGCTCGAGAAGACGATGAATTTCCTCACGGTGTCAAACGGTGCCTACGGGTCGGCAGGAAAAATCGTGCCAATACCTCCGAAGTACGTGAAACGATATGAAGAAGGTGAATCCATCGCCACCGAGGTAGTAGATATAGTGGAGATAATAGACCGTGCCTCGAAATCGCAGAAGCTCTTCTCTGAAATCGATGTCCCGTGGGCTGTCAGCTCGAAGATGGTCGGGCTTGGAAATAAAAAGAAGCTGACCATCGATGGAGGAAAGTTTTCCTTTAGCTGAGAGGGATTCATATTTGCATGGTAGGTTCAAAGCTATGAGGAATGTCTGCCTGGAAGGCCGCTGAGGTGATATCTCAAACTATGGAGGTTGATATGGATGCAGGGAAATTCATAGAGGAAAAGGTAGAGGAGATAAGCAGTGCTGTCGGAAACGAATCTGCCATAAGTGCCCTTTCCGGTGGCGTTGACAGCTCCGCCGTAACAGTCCTCGGGCATAGAGCATTGGATGAACGGCTTATTTCCGTCTTCATAGATACCGGAGTTATGAGGAAAAACGAACCGGAAGAGGTTATCTCAGATTTCGGGAAGCTCGGGATAAAGGTGGAGCTCATAGATGCGGTTGATCGCTTCTTCGATGTGCTCAAGGGTGTGGAGGATGGTGAGGAGAAGAGGAAGATATTCAGGGACACTTTCTACAAGGTCTTCGGCGAAACCGTCCGCAGGTTCGGAGCGAAATTTCTCCTGCAGGGAACCATAAAGCCCGATATCGAGGAGACTCAGGCCGGGATAAAAACACAGCACAACATACTTTCGCAGATAGGTATAGATCCCCGGAAAGAATATGGCTTCGGAGTTGTAGAGCCGCTCAGAGATCTCGTAAAGTGGGAAGTACGTGAGGTCGCCAAAGCACTTGGGCTCCCGGAGAGCAGGTATGCAAGGATGCCTTTCCTGGGTCCCGGGCTCGTCGGCAGGGTCATAGGCGAGGTCACGCGCGAAAGGGTTGCTATCGCCAGAGAGGCCAACGCCATAGTTGAAGAGGAGCTTACGCCGTTAAAGCCCTTCCAGTGCTTCGCCGCTCTGATGAAAGATATGGCAACGTCGAAAGTTCCTGGCAGGAAAGGAGAGCGCAGCTACGGTATGATGGTGGTGGTAAGGTGTGTCGAAAGCACCGATGCCAGGACAGCCGAGGTCACCGAGGTACCCTGGAACACCCTCAAAAAGCTCCAGAAGAGGATCACCGACGAAATACCTGAGGTCACCAGGGTGGCATATGACATAACCTCCAAACCACCGGCGACTATCGAATATATCTGATCAGAACACCATATAAAGCCAAGTAATTTCTGCGAAGCTCTTGTTGCTTGCTCCTACAACCTCACCCCCGTCCCCTCTCCGCTCGCGGAGAGGGGAGCTTTTTAACCCTTGCCTGGAGAAAAGACGGAGATTAGGCCAAAAGGAGGCAGCTTTGACAAGCCACAAAAGCGTTTTCGAGGATTATTTAAGTTCTTCTCAACCTTGAGATCCATCTCGAGCTGAGTATAGAAATATCCAAATAGGGATGTACGAGCCTCTCGCTCTTCAAGAGCCATCCCTCGAGACGATCGAGCTTACTTCGGAATTTCCCGGTATCTCCCCGTGCCTTGTCTTCAAGGGCTTCGCATGCCATCATAAGGAAGTGGTTCTGGTGGGAGAGGAGTCTGAGGGATGTCCTTTGTACATTATTGGAAGCCAACCTTAACTTCAATGGAATCTCCGGCTGCTTTTCCTTTAGGAATTTCCGGAGCATGCCAATCCTTCTAACGTCTCCGGAGTCGAGGGTCAGGGGCTTTTCATGCCCCGGGCCACCGATCAGAAGCTCCTCAAGCTCCGTGAGGTAATTTTCGGCCCAGGGAGCATCGCTTCCGAAGGACGACCTGAGATGCTCCTTCATGATATATTCCCAGGAGATATCCCTGTTCCACAAAGTCTCTGCCGTTGCGGCCATTGGCAGCCCCGTGGGCCAGAAAATGCGGAGCACCTGACAGTTTACTATCCCGTTGATCCCAAGCTCTCCAAGATCTCTGATATCCTGATGCAGGACATCTGCGAGCTTGCCGTCCGATGCCTGGGAATGCACACCGGACCAGAGGTGATAGTCGAAGAGGAAACTATCACCAGAATGGACATGCCACCATTTTCCGAATAGCTCAATGAATTCCCTGTTGAACCTTGGTGATTCGGCTTTGTTGAGCTTTGGCCTGTCGAGGTCGAAACCGTCGGAGCATCTGTTGTCCGTAAGGGCGTGTCGGAAGCACCTCGATATCGGAGCGAACATGAGTATCACATTGCCGTATTTACTGTCGATGATCTCGTGCTCCGGAGGCCACCAGCTCTCGAAATAACTCAGGAATACGAAACGGCGTTCCGGGTCGAGAGTGTGAAGTTTCGCAGATAGGGCGTTCACAAGCTTTGCATACCAGTCAGGCGGCGAAAGCTCCCTGCAATCCGGGCACTCACATTTGTTGTTCATGGCATCCGAGAGCCAGAAGTGTATAACGTCGGATTCAGGATGTTCCCTTGCATATGAAATGACCTCATCCAGAAGTGCCTCAAACGCCGGGCCGTAGGAATAACATAGCTCCGTATTTACCGGGATATCATCGTGAAGCTCTCTTCTGCCGTCGACCTCCGCCAGCCATCTCCTCTTACTCTCGGGTACCTCGATGTCCGTTTTCTCCCAGCCAATACACGGCATACCGACTGCTGCTGCTGTCCATCCGTGACCCACCCTGTGTAGGATGAGCCCCCTCTTTTTGACCTCGCCTATTACCTCCTCGTCGAGTGCACAAAAATCGTCTTCGGAAAGTGCCTTTGGCTTCCCAAAATATGGATTATATTCCCTCGAATACCACCGCTCCCAGAATGTCCCCGAATGCTGGAACTGGAGAAAGAAGGTATTCATACGACGCTTTGCCATCCAATCGATTATCCCGATTGTATGCTCCAGAGACGGTGCCCCCTCTATGCATATCCCGCGGTGGCGATATGATGGATGTTCTACAATATCCAAGGGATCTTCGGGCAGGCCATCGAGAGAAGGGAGCACTTCCCCGGAAGGCCCGGGACGCACCCATCTCGCACCAAGCTCCCAGAAATAGCGGTAGACCCCGAACAGGGCGCTCCTGCCATTTGCTCCGGCGATCAGAAGCTGCCCTTTGCTCCTGAGTACGGCGTATCCATCGTCCAACTTAGATTCCTCGAGTTTCGGCCATCCCTCGTGACTGAGGTTGGAGCACACACCAATCCATATCCCCGGAGCATCTGGATCGTAACGGACCCTTCTCTTTATCGGAAGGCTCACAGATGCCACCTTTCTGGCGTACTTTGCGAATTCTCGCGCAGCAAATACTACGACGGGATCATCTCCAAGGCGATATATCGCTTCCATATCATGCCTCCGTTCAGAGTTTTTCTATCTCGACCTTTCCCATGAGATCCATTGCATCGCTATATCTTATTCCTCCAGGCACCTCAAGGAGCACGTTCGCCGTTCCACAGGCAACTCCCCATCGGAGCATATCATTTGGAGGTAGCCCGGAAAGCTTGGCATGTATTATTCCGGCGAGAAAGGCATCGCCGCAGCCGACAGTGTTCACCGGTTTGACTGTCGGTGCTGTGGCATGCCACATAGCGCGCTCCGTAGCCAGAATTGCGCCGTTTTCTCCCAGGGTAACAGCCAGCGCTCCTACCCCTTTGTCAAGTATCTCTCGTGCTCCCTGAGTGATTTCGTGCTCCCCGGAAAGCTCCCTCCCGACAAGGATTGAGAGCTCCTCTCTGTTGGGTTTCAGGAGCCAGGGACATGCCTCCAAAGCTTCGACGAGGGAAGCTCCCGTGTGTCAACAGCACAAGGCAGATCTGAACGTTTCGCCTCGCCTACAAGATCTGCATATATCCTGCTGGGCACTCCGGGAGGTATGCTCCCGACAAGTGCTACGAATGTGGCCTCGCGAAGGTGCTTCCTGAAAGTCGTGAGGAATTCCGAAAGCTCCTGATTTGAGACTTCTCCCCCGGGTTCGACGATGTGAAGCTCACGTCCCGAAACGGGATCGGATACGGTCAGGTTCGATCTCGTCTCGGAGACCGTTTCGGTGAAGCTGTGGGATATACCTTCGGTAGAGAGGGCTGATTTTATCAATTCTCCCGTGACACCACCTATGAATCCCAGAACTAATGAATCGTCACCCAGCTCCCTGAGCGCCCTTGCGAGGTTTACACCCTTGCCTCCGGCATAGGCATAGACCTTCTCGGCGACGGCTACGCCCTCGGTTTTGAGGTTACTGGACACGAGGGTCTTGTCCCAGGATGCATTGAGCACAACCGATATGACCATTTCTTTGCCTCACGGAGGGTTCAAGTATCGTGGTTCCCGAGCCGTGATCCGAATATATTGCAAATGTTAAGGGACATCAAGGGAAATTCAGCTACCAGCAGCCAGTCGAAGCCGGGAGCTGGCGACCGATCGCCTGCAATCAAATACTTTATATCACCCGGATTTGAGGTCCGAGATATGGTTTGACAAAAGGGCTCAAATCTCGTATTTTCTCCATTGGTGATGGCACATTCGGATCTCGAAATAGTTTGAGGTCAATAAGATTATCCGGTGGCATTATACTCTGAATGTTGAAGGGTGGGACGAAACAGGAGGACTGATATGGCTGAGAGTGAAGTGCGTTTCGCGATCGTCGGACTCGGTGTAGGGAAGGGACGTGCTGAGACAGCAGCTAAAACTCTAGGGGCAAGGCTTGTCTGTGTCTGTGACCTTGTGGAAGAGAGGGTGAAGGAACTGGCTGAATCCCTGAACTGTGACTGGCATACCAATTACGATGAAGTGTTGAAGCGCGATGACATTGATGCTGTAGGCATATTTACCCCCAGCGGCACGCACGCGGACCTCGCGATAAAGGCTGCCAGAACGGGCAGGCATGTCTTCACTACAAAGCCAATGGATATAAGGGTCGATAAATGTGACAAGCTGATAAATGAGGCTGAGAAGGCGGGTGTGATATTGGGTGTCGATTTCGGGAACCGCTATTCGAAGCTGAACCGCCAGATAAAGATGGCGCTCGATCAGGGGAGGCTCGGCAGGATATTTTTCGGGGATCTCAGGATGAAGTGGTTCCGGGCGCAGGAATACTACGACGGAGGGTACCCTCCAGGCTGGAGGAGCAGGCTCGAGACCGAAGGTGGATCGATGGCCAACCAGGGAGTGCATTACGTTGACCTTATGCAGTGGTTCCTCGGCTCGGTAGTATCGGTTCGAGGGAGGAGAGACACGCTGAACCATAAGATCGAGACCGAGGATACTGCCTTCGCCTTTCTCGAGTTCGAGAGCGGCGCCTGGGGGACGATAGTCACGACCACCTGCAGCACTCCGAGGCTTGGAACGGTCCTCGAGATAAATGGCGATAACGGTGCGCTTTTGTGGAAGAATGGAGATGTCGAGGTATGGCACTGCGAGGATAACCCCGAAAGCACGCTCGACGAGTTCGTCCCAGATCCTTTACTACCAAATAATATAATAGAAGATATGGTTTCCGCGATCACAAAAGGAACCAAGGTGGCCGTGGATGGATATGAGGGCCGGAAATCGACCGAGATCTTCTACTCCGCCTACAAATCTCACCGTACGGGGAGGACGGTGAAGTTGAGATAAATTTCTCGAATTCCGGATTGCAGGGGAACCCGGATTATAGGTGTTCGGATGAGGCTTTTGCTTTTCAGTTGTACGCTGACATTCCAAGCGATCGGCCGGAAGAATTCTTGAAAACTGCCAGGAGGGAGATATCCAGAACTACCATACATCCATAATCTGATAAGACATCATACCAGTCGAATTTCCTTGACTTTGGCGGGTTTTAGATTTAATTTCTCTGGCTTGAATTTCGGTTGTTTTTTTCTTAATAGTGGCTGTAGTGGGGAGGTTGATGTCTGACATATCCGAGAGGGGTGGATTGATCTCAAAATCCAGGCTCCAGGCCTGGGGCGATACCCATATCCACTCCAACTTTTCAGTCGATGCCGGGCAATCGGTAGCGGAGATCTGCAGGCGCGCAGCCGAGCTCGGCATGAGTTTTGTATACGTCACAGACCACTTCGATCATAACCCTCTCGACAGAGGCGAAGGGAAGCTCGACCCGATCACCTACAGGGATGAGCTCCTGAGACAGAAGGAGCTTTGGAAGGGAAACATTGAGCTCAGGATAGGGATCGAGGTATCGGAGCCGCACATATACCGGGAGAAATTCGAGGACCTGTTGGAGAATGTGCCGCTGGATGTGGTGATCGGTGCCATCCACTACCTTCCGGGCGTTCCTGTGTATCCCGAGGATGAAAGCTTTTTCCGTTCCACACCTCCTGACGAAGCCTACGCGGCCTATTTCAGTGAAGTTCTCAGAATGGTGAAGTTTGGGGGATTCGACGTGCTTGCCCACGTGGACTTCCTCAAACGCAAGGCTGTCGACTTCTACGGGCCTTTCCGATTGGAGGACTACAGGAGCCTCGTAGTTCCTGTACTCGAGGCTATCCTGGAGCAGGAGATAGCCCTTGAAGTCAACACTTCAGGACTCAGGTATCCCTCCAGGGAGACCTGTCCGACCTCGGGGATGCTACTCGAGTATCGGAAGCTCGGAGGGAGGATGGTAACCGTGGGATCGGACGCCCACAGGGTCGGTGATATCGGCTCGGGTTATGCTGAAGCATTGCATGAGATCCGTACTGCTGGATTTGAAGAGATAACATTTTTTAAAGACAGGACACCCTATCAGGTAAAGATAGGAGGTTAATCTCAGTTCAAGCATTGAGCTATCGGCCATCAGCTTTTAGCTTCCGAATGAACGATGTGAGCATGTATGAGTTGTAGATTGCAGATCTGGTTGACTGCTGATAGCCGGGCGCTTGCATCTCAAGTTTTGAACCTTTAGGAGGGAAAGAATGGAAAAGAAGGAAAATCTTTTGCCAGTTCGGAACTTTGAAACCTTGAAATCCAATCCGCTTATCGACGACTGGCTGGTCCTCGGACCTTTCGTGGTCAAGACCGGCGCCTCGTTCGAGAGGGAGTATATGTATGAGAGGGAGAAGATCCTTGAGATAGATTATCTTGAGAACTCTGGAGGGGAGGGTGCTGTGCGACCGTCCGATGGGATGGAGTGCGAGAACCCCTACCTCGGGAGCGACAGGCTCCGTTGGTCAAGGATCAGGAGTAATCGGATAGGCTTTACGGGAATGACCGGTGAGATACTCTACGCAACCGTTCAGAGGAATGCTGTCTGGTATACCGCGACCTATTTGGATTGCGATGATGATTGCTATGGATTTGTGGAGTTTTCCCATTCCGGAGCGAAGATGTTCGTAAACGGCGTGGAAGTTTTGAACCAGCCGTACGGGCTCACGAAGGGACTATGGATGAGGCAGCCCGGTGTTCCGGTTAAATTTAACAAAGGTCGAAACATCATACTTCTTAAGATAAGACCGGGCTACATAGCCGACGGCATAGATTTCCAATTCTCCCATTTCAGGGTTTATCCTGCTGTGGCCCAGCTCGGCGAGGTTTACGTCTCAGATCCTGAGAAGAGCTCTCTTTTCTTCGGACCGATCTCCTCCCCGAAACAGGTTTTCGCTGTAAGGGTCGCGAACTACGGTGATTCGGAGAAGACGATCGAGATCGCCCTGAAAAACCTCTCCGGCGAGAGCGATAGCGTAAAGGTGGAGGCAATCGCCCCCGGTGAGCTGCGCCTCGTGAGGGCGGGCCTTCCCTCCAAGGGTGTGGTTCCAGGGGCTCAGGCGGCCGCAAAGCTTTTGCTCCGCTCGGACGGCGCCGAGTCTTCCCATAGCTTCACCTACACCCCCGATGATCCGCCCAAGGAGGAGGGGACCTCTTTCGTATATTCCGATTTCCATTTCGATACCACGTATCACGAGGAACAGAGGGTCTACGCTATGGGGGCATTCGATATATGCCGCCGCTATATGGAGCAGTTCAGGGATGACCCTAACTTCAAAGGTATACTCTCGGAGGTAGACTACCTGAAGCCATTCTTCGATCTGTTTCCGAACGACAGGGAGACCCTTATCAGGGCCTTCAGTGAGGGAAGAGCTGAAGCGGACGTCCTGTACAACCAGCCCCAGGAAATGAACGCCTCGGGTGAGGGATTTGTGAGAAACGTGATCTACGGTCAGCTCTTCCATGGTGATGTCCTCGGCAGGAGGTGCATGGTCTATGGGCCGGGGGATGTCTTTGGCCATCCGGCCCAGATGTCCCAGATATCCCTCAAGGGGGGATGCATGGGTGTAAGCTGGGGGAAATTCATAATAGGCTTTCCTCCCCTCTTCAGGCATGTCTCTCCCGATGGAACATATCTCCTTCACAGAAGAGGACGGGTTTCGCGGCAGGAAGCCTCAATTATGGGTATATCATCTTTCCTGGGACATACGGACAAGACGCCCCCTACCGGTTGGCTCGGAAAGCTTGTTCCTGAAGTGAAACTCGCCGTCCCGAGCGATTTCCAGTCGGCTGTCAATAAGGAAGATTCCGAGAAAGGTAACGTCATACCACTGACCTCCAGGGATATGTCGCTCTACCATGCGGGGACGGCCCTCTCGAGGATCGAGCTGAAGATCGGGAACAGGTTCGGTGAGAACCTCCTCATAAGTGCCGAGAAGTTCGCCACGGTCGCTGCCATGCTGGGGGCAGAATATCCGGAGAAACCGCTCGACAAGGCGTGGAGACAGCTCCTCTGCGGACAGCATCACGATTCCATCACCGGGACTCACAACGAGATCTCATACGTGGACCTCATGGCCGGGTACAGGGAATCCGTTGAGCTGGCCTCAGACGTCCTCAAGGATTCTCTGAAATTTATAAGCAAGGTATGTGAGGCGAAATCCGGCGGTGACGAGATCCCCTTAAGGGTTTTCAACCCTCATACCTGGGAAAGGAAGGATGTCTGCCAAATTAAATTGAGCCTTCCATCCGGGTGGGAGAGCTTCGGAATAAGGGATCGAAAGGGAAAAGCTGTTCCTTCGGAGATAGTTTCGGAAGAGAGGGATAAGAACGGACTTGTTAAGAGCTGCGAGGTAGCCTTTACTGCGAGTGTCCCTTCGCTCGGATATTCAACATACTACGTTACAAAAACTACGGAGAAGCCGGCGAGGAAAGCCAAAAGTGTCAGCCGGAGTTCTGTCGAGAACCGCTATTACAGGCTTGAAGCTGACCCGTCCCTGGGCGGAGGACTGAGATCCATCTACGATAAGAAGGCAGATCGGGAGATTCTCGATCTCTCGGAAGGAATGCCGGGCAACGAGATAGCCATACTTAAGGAGGTTGCTGACAGACCCGAGACCCAGCACGAATTCTACACAACGGGGCAGGCCCTTTTCTCGAAGGACTACCCCGCAAAGGTGTGGGTCGAGGAGGGCCCCATTTTCAAGAAGATAATCATCGAGAACAAACTTTCGGATATCTGTGATGCGAGACGTGAGATAACCCTGGTATATGG
>CAZTBA010000154.1:0-13006 GCA_964611725.1 uncultured bacterium | reverse complement strand
ATCCTGAGGGCCTTTGATATCAGATATCCGGAAGGTTTCACCTCGCCGTCCTCGCGCGTAAGGACCAGATCGAATGAGAGGCCATGTTTTTCGAGTACTTTCTCCGCTGAACGGGGGCTGTTGTTTGTAACCACCACAAGCTTCATCCCCAGTTCCCTGAGGTGTTCCAGAAGCTCCAAAAGTCCATCGTTCAGCTCGGAGCAGAGGGCTGCCTCATATTCCCGGTCCTCCAAGATCGACAAAGCCCCTTCCCGATCCCTTCCATCGAGCGAGTTTATGTGTTCCATTATAGTCATACCATCGGGGGCGCTTATGTCAGATCTCAGCTTTCTCCAGTCTATATAGGGCTTGGTAAGCGTCCCATCCATATCAAATATAACGCATTTGATCATATCTACTCCGGTAAATCGGCAAGTTCAGCCGAAGATCCTCGATATCTCATCCCCTGTGAATTGGGGGATATCCGACAGCTTTCCCAAGATTCTCATCTTTATACCAAAGTCCTTTTCCATTACACGGCCTATTGCCTCACACCTGATCCCTTCAGCGCGGATCGCCTGCAGGACTCCCTCGGAATCCAGCTTATCGACGACTACGATAAGGGCTCCCGAGGAGATGGATCCCAATGGGTCAAGTCCGAATCCTTTCAGGAGCGCGTTGGTTTCCTCAGTTAAGAAAAGCTTCTCTCGGAATATCTCCACCCCGACATCTGATGCAAGCGCTATCTCATGCAGTCCCATAGCTATGCCACCTTCCGTCGGGTCGTGCATAGCACGCACACGGGCAGTCCTGCAGGCGGCCCTCGCCTCCCTAAGGACACTTATCCCGGGATCGTAGAGGTAGCGGCCACACTTTTCTATGAAGGACCGGGTATATCCCATCTCCAGGAGGTCCTCCTTCTTTTCTCTGGCTATTATAGAGGTAGCTTCTATGGCAAGTCCTTTGGTGAGGATAATGACATCGCCCGGACCTGCGCCGTCGGATCTCACGAGCTGATCCTTTGGGACTTCCCCGAGCATGGTGCCGGCTATGACCGGGCGGTCGAGCCCATGCGTCACCTCCGTATGTCCACCGCAGACCGCTATGCCAAGCGAGGACGCGGCCCTGTGTATGGATGAAAATATCTCTTCGACGAGCTCAGGTGTCGATGATCCTTCAGGGAGGAGTACCGTGGCAAGAAACCACCTCGGTTCTGCGCCCATAGTTGCGATATCGTTGGCGTTGACATTGAGGGCATACCAGCCTATATCCTCGGAGACGAAGGTTATCGGATCGGTCTTAACGACGAGATAAGTCTCGCTGAAATCTATAACTGCTGCATCCTCACCTACTTTTGCACCGACGACAACCCTGTCGCTCTTCCTGCCGGGGTATCTTGCTATAAGCCCCGAAAGGAGCTCGATTGGAAGTTTTCCAAGGGATAGAAAGCTCCTATCTTCCACAGCTATGCTCCCTTTTACAACGAAAAGTGGAAAGTAATATCTTTAGCTGAAAATGACACTGACAGATATAGGCGATCAGCTTTCAGTTTTTTGCGCTGACTGCTGAGCAGTTTCACAGACAGAATTCAACCGTAGCCACTTTCTATGGCCAGAAAGAATAGTCTTACTGCCAATTAAAATTAAGTATAAAATGGCGAAAACAGCAACATCCCACAAGCACCTTTTCACTTACACCTTGCCTACAAAGCCGATTTTTCGTAAAATTACGCTGTCTGAAATCTAAGGAGGTATATTAGCTATGGATAAGGTTGACCTAAAGGGGATGTTACCGGAGGAGCTTGAGAGTTTAGTATCATCTTTCGGAAAGGAAAGATACCGTTCCAAGCAACTCATAGCCTGGATATACAGGCGGGGAATAAACGATTTTGGGGCGATGACCGACCTTTCAAAGAGGTTCCGTGAAGAGTTAGATTGCTCCGCAAGGGTGAGCTCGCTGGGTGTTGAGAAAACGGTATCGTCTCCCGGCGGAGACACCTTGAAGTTTCTCTTCAAGCTCGAAGATGGTATGAAGGTTGAGGCTGTCCTAATATATGATGATAGCCGCAGCACCGTCTGTCTCTCCTCTCAAGTCGGTTGTCCGCTAAGCTGCCGGTTCTGCGCTACCGGCGCGATGGGATTTTCGAGAAACCTCAAGGCCGCTGAGATGGTCGGTCAGCTTCTCCAGATAAGGGATGCAGCCACCGATAACAGGGTAACAAACGTGGTCTTTATGGGCATGGGGGAACCGCTCTTAAACTATGAAGAGCTCATCCGCGCCATCAAGCTTATAAAACTTGAAGGCGGTATATCACTCGGGACCAGAAAGATCACAATATCCACTGCCGGGATAATCCCGGGGATAGAAAGGCTCTCCCATGAAAGGCTCGGAGTTGGTCTTGCCATCTCCCTCAACGCAACTACCGACAGAGTCAGAGACAGGATAATGCCGATAAACAGGAAATACCCGTTAGGGGAGCTCTTGAGGTCGCTTCACAGGTTCTGCAGGGCTTCGAGGAGAAGGGTGACTTTTGAATACGTCCTCATAAAGGGGCTCAACGATTCCGACGCTGATGCCCGGAGGCTGGCGGACATAGCGCTCAGCTTTCCCGCCAAGATCAACCTCATACCTTTCAATCCGGTATCCGGATCGAAGTTCGAGAGGCCATCCAACGAGAGGGTTCTCCGCTTTCAGGAGATCATCTGGGGCAGAAACCTCACGGCTATAATAAGGGAGAGCAAAGGAGACAACATAGCTGCTGCTTGCGGCCAACTTTACACTGAAAATAGAAGTTAGAGCAATTACTCCTCGCTGTCCTCTTCGCTCTTCACCCCTTTTCTCTTACCCCCTTCCCTGGACACCATCTTCTTGATCTTCGCTGCCACCTCAGGTGCCATCTCGACCAGTTTTCCCAGGGATATGCCCTTGCCACCGATGGGGACGATCCGAGTCTTTCCTTTCGATATCACGACGAAGGCGACGGGTTCCATCATAATTCCGCCGCCGCTTCCACCACCGCCCTCACCCTTCTCTCCTCCCCCACCTCCGGCACCAAAGCCGATTGATATCTTGGAGATCGGAAGTATAACGACATCGCCGACCTTTACAGGCTCCCCGACAACCGTGTCGGTCTTGGCTATTCCCTGCAGCTCTTCCATAAGCGTTTTTATGAGCTCTTGAGCTATCATCCTGACCTCCTGTATTTTCCCCCCGCAAGCAAATTCCCAATCCTGAGCTTCGCCAGATACCCCCCGAGCCAGATCCACAGGAGGCTGGCCCCGAGCCTCAGGATGGCAGCCGAAAGCTTGTAGAGTTTCATATATATATGAAGGATAAGCGTTCCTTCAAGCTTCCTCTCCATATAGTTCGGCCTTACCTTCAGATCAACTCCGCGCAGCCCAAGGGAGTCCAGCGCCTGCACGTACCCGAAGGCCATGCCTGTGGAAGCCGGATCTCCGGTCCCGAAATCGAGATCACACTTTATCCTGTTAAACCTGAAGGAGCTAAATGAAGACCCGAGAAATGAAAGGACTGAGTTTCTGAAACGGCGCGCAAGCGATAGCCTTTTCGAGCTGCCGACCCAGGTGTTCAGGATCTTGGTTATAAATAATTCAAGCTTCCTCCTGGCACCCTTTTCGGCCACTACAGGCTCCTCGGGTTTTTCCTTCCGAACTTTTTTCCTACCACTGAGTTTTATAGGAGCTATTTTCTTACTCAGAAACAGGAGAAAAATCAGCATCTCCCGATCCTGGATCAGCAGCGACATTCCCGAAAGGCCGCCGACAAACCGAAGGGAGATCTCAGCGGCCTTCTCTTTCCCAGTTTTCGCCAGCTCTAACCTGAGAACGACAGGGTAGAATATAAAAAGCAGAAGAAGCACTGCCAGTGCAGAAATCAGAATCAGAACTACAGTCAAATCGCCCTTCGCCCTGTGATGATCATTCAGGAGGTTGCTCTGGGAGCGCCTCAACACGCACAGGCCAGCTTACCGAATCGCTCGTCTTACCATCGGAAACTGTCACAGTTATGCTCACCTCGGAACCAGCCGATCCAGGCGCCGCTTCATATGTGTACGATGAACCCTTCTCCGGAACTTTGCTGCCGTTCACAGTCCAACTGTAACCTATTACGTCCCCGTCCGGATCGCTGGCCTTCACTTCCAGGGCAACCTTCTCCCCCTCGGGTATCGAAACACCTCCTTCAGGTGAATACGAGGCTATCGAGACAGGATCGTTCACAGGCCGGACGGTGATCTTGACGGTAGATGTTGCCTCGCCACCAGCTGGGTCCCTGACAGTAAGCTTGAGCCTCTCCTGTCCGTTCCAATTCTCGGGAGCACTGAATGAGAAACGACTTCCGGAAACACTGACCTTCAATTCCTTCCCACCCGAAAAACTCCAACTCAGTTCGGAGATATCGTTATCTATGTCCGAAACATAATCGGCCAGGTCAAGGTCTGTCCCGGAATCCTCATCGAATGCGATCTCCTCCGGTGTCTTCGAGAGAACAGGTGGGTCGTTCACAGGCCGGACAGTAATCTCCACAATACCGGCTGCGCTTGCACCCGAGGGGTCTCTGACCATCACATTCACTTCCTCAGGTCCACCATACCAGTCGGGAGGTGCCTTAAAGGTGATGGCCTCCGACACACCGTCTAACTCCGCAACTATCTTACCTACAGGCTCAACTTTCCAGAAGAAGGTATTATCGTCAACATCGTTCACATACTCCCTGAGCTTCAGAAGGGCTGACCCATCCTCATCGAAGGTGATCGGCGGTATATCCCCAAGCACGGGAGGGTCGTTCACAGGGGATACGGTCACATTCACCTTGCCTTCAGCAGAAGCACCGTCCAGATCAGTTACCTTGAAGGTGATAGCCTCAGGGCCGCCATTCCAGTCCGCTGATGCGCTAATCACGGCCTGACGTCCCGGAGTTATGCTTACCGATACATTGGTGCCACCGCTCGCACTCCAGGATAACTCATCTTTGGCGTTATCTATATCCTCCACATAGGGATCAAGATCGAGCGTGAAACTCGTATCCTCGTCGAACTTTACATCAGGCATCTTCAATGCAACAGGTGGATCGTTCACGGGGGATACGATCACATTCACCTTGCCCTCAGCAGAAGCACCGCTTGGATCAACCACACTTAAGGTGACAACTTCAGGGCCACCATTCCAATTGGCTGATGCACTCACTGCAGCCTGACGTCCCGGAGTTATCTTCACGGATACATTGGCGCCACCGCTCGCACTCCAGGATAGCTTATCCTTGGCGTTATCTATATCCTCCACATAAGAATCAAGATCGAGCGTGAAACTCGTATCCTCGTCGAATTTTACATCAGGCACCTGCAGCACGACCGGAGGATCGTTCACAGGGGATACGGTCACATTCACTTTGCCCTCAGCGGAAGCACCATCCAGGTCAGTTACCTTGAAGGTGATAACCTCAGGGCCTCCGTTCCAGTCGGCTGATGCGCTAATCACGGCCTGACGCTCTGGAGTTATCTTCACCGATACATTGGCGCCACCGCTCGCACTCCAGGATAGCTCATCTTTGGCGTTATCTATATCCTCCACATAAGAATCAAGATCGAGCGTGAAATTTGTGTCCTCGTCGAATTTTACATCAGGTATTTTCAACGCAACAGGTGGATCGTTCACAGGCAGAACGGTTAACTCCACATCCTTCGAATCGCTTGCACCTGAATTATCACTCACCGTGAAGCTGATAATTTCAGGGCCACCATTCCAGTCCTTCGGGGCGCTAAGGGTCAAAGCACCGGAGGACGGATCAAGCTTAACTTTGATATTCACTTCGCCTGAATGTGTCCACGAGAACTTCGTATCGTCAACGTCATTGACATATTGCTGGAGATCAAGCGAAAAAGTCCCGTCCTCATCGAAGGCGATCGGCGGTATATCCTCGAGCACCGGTGGATCGTTTACGGGGGATACGGTCACATTCACCTTACCCTGAGCAGAAGCACCATCTGGGTCAGTCACACTTAAAGCAATAAGTTCAGGGCCACCATTCCAATCTTTCGGTGCTCTGAAGGTCACTACCCTCGTCGTCTCATCAAGCTCTGCGGATACATCCGGCGAGCTGGTTACCGAGATCTTGAGTTCCGAGTTATCGTGATCGGGGTCTGAGAGATAATCATCGAGGGCGATCGATGTAGTCTCATCCTCTCTGAAAGAGGTATCGGGGATCTTCGATAAGACCGGCGGCTCGACCACCGAGAGGACTTCAAACTGTGCCGACGCCGAATCTCCTGTTCCCGCAGGATCGACAACCTGGTAGGTTATGGTCTCAGGACCACCGTACCAGTTGTGCGGGGCGCTGAGGGTTGCCACATGGGATTCGGGATCTATCTCAACAGATATCTCTTTATTCCCGGATGCACTCCAATTCAGCTCCTCAAGGGAATTATCGACATCGCCTACGTAATCGTCCAGGTCGAAGGAGAACTTCGTATCCTCATCGAACTTCGCTCCCGGTATCTCGGAAAGCTCAGGGGGATCGTTCACGGGAAGGACCGTCACATCGACCCTGACTTCGTCCTTGAGACCATCCGGGTCGGAAGCGGAAAAACCGATATTGACCGGGCCCCCGTTCCAGTTGAGAGGAGATGAGAAAGAAGCCACATGGGATGCAGGATCTATCCTGGTTTTTAAATTCGGATCTTGAGAAGCCACCCACACGAGCTCGCTTTTGGGGTTATCGGGGTCGGAAACGTAGTCATCAAGTCTGAGCGAGGCGGTTTCATCCTCTTCGAAAACGACAGGAGGTATTTCGGAGAGTTCAGGAGGATCGTTCACGGGAAGGACTTTCACACTGGCACCTGTATTATCAGATCCCCCTTCAGGATCTGACACGGTAAAAGCTATCTGCTCCGGACCGCCGTTCCAGTTCAGGACTCCGTTTATCCTAACAATGCCACCTTCTATTTCCACGTTGAAATTCGCACTGGCATCGGCAGTCCATGTAAGCTCTTCCTTGGAATTATCGACATCCCCTACATAGTCATTCAAGTTAAGCTCATACAAGGTATCCTCTTCCACCACCACATCGGGGATGGCCTCTGCAACCGGCGGATCGTTAACAGGGCGAACGGTTACCGTAAAGCTCCCGCTACCGGAATCCCCAAGCGGGTCTGTAGCCGTTACTGTGAAACCTTCGGGGCCACCGTTCCAGTCCTTGGAAGGTGTCAGCTCAAGTATGCTGCCGCTTACCTCAGCAGCTATGTCGGGATATGCACTGACCTCCCAACTGAGCTCTTCCAGTCGATGGTCCGGGTCACTCGCATATTCGTTGAGGTCGAAGCTATACTTTGAATCCTCGTCGATCGATATGGGGGATATTTCGCTGATCGAGGGGGGATCATTAAAGAGGTTTACGAAGAAGCTCCACGTCTCGTTCGAGCGCACCTGGACCTGTCCGTCGAGGAGCGCTGCAACCTTCCAGTAGTAGACGGTGTTGTCGGAGAGATCTGCTTCGGGTACAAAATCGCTTATACTTCCAGGGATCCCTTCAACCACAGTAGCCCCCTTGAAATCTGGGTCAGTGCTGTAGGTGAGGACATAATTTATGTCCTCTTCGGGATCGGGGTCCATCGTGTCTTCCCAGTCAAATTTCGGCCTGAGATTTGTGATCACTTCATTATCTTTTGGAGAGACAAGCGAGAATGGGTATGCTCTTTCGTTATAGGTATTTATGGAGAAATTTGAGAGCCCGGACCAATCGCTGTATGCATATCCATCGTATCCCCTTACCCTCCAATAATATTTGGTATTCTCAAGGAGCTGTCGCATCCTGCGCCAGTACGTCTCACCCTCCGACTCAGGGATAAGCCCGTCGCTTTCGAGTGCGAGCTTTGTCATCGCGCTGTCGTAGAAAGCCTGGAATTGGTAGCTGAGTTTATCACCATCGACATCAACCGGGTTGCGGACCGTAAGGCGCGGTCTGAGGGTCTCTGTGACCATAGCTCCGTTTGGAGGAGATATCAGTACGGGAACCGGGGGGATAGCATTAACCCTGAAGCTGGCGACCGTCCACTCACCCCATCCAAATCCATCGTGGGCCCTAACCCTCACGTAGTGGTCCTTGCCCCTCTCGAGTTCTGCTTCATAGTTTGCTTCAAAGGTGTCTCCTGACAGGGAAAGCTGCCAGAGCGGCGGCTGCAACCATTCGGGGTCGGTTCCAAGCTCGATCTGAAACTGTTCCGGCGGATCCCCTTCAGGGTCGGAGTACTGCCATGAGAATGACGGGGAGGTCACCTGAACCCTGACCACTCCACTTTCATTTTGGACAAGCAGGTTCTCGACGGTCGGAGAGAGGCTGACAAACTTTATTGAAATCTCCTTCGATGGATCGAGATCACAGGAAAACGATATGACCTCTCCGTTAATTACCTTGAGATACTTCTCCTCCTGCTTGGCTTCCCTGTAAGGTATAAGTAAAGCTGTAAAGACACCGGTTGAAGGCCCGTATTCCGTAAGTATTACCTTCTTACCTGATGGATCAGTGATACTCCTCCTTACGGTCAAGCTGATCTTGTCGGCAACATAGGGGTTCCCATCGGTCCCTTCAAGAAAGATCCAGATCTCCCGCCCTTCGCTCACCTTATCAACAAGGGGAGAACTCCCTTCCTCGTCAGAGAAAAGGGCCATGGAGCTCACGAACTCCGGCTGCCCCGGAGTTTTGAGTGAAGGACCTATAAGCGGATCTGAAACGTCGACCGGGCCCTTTGCCGGATCGTCTTCAGAATCGAAAATTTTCAGGGGAACACACTTCGGTCCGGTATCCTCCCCCCACCAGTTGCCGCGAGCTGTTACAGGATCGGCCCCACTGTTCTTTATCTCGAAAAGGCCGTTCCCCCAGATATTCGATTCTGATATGGACGGGGAGGAGAGTTTGAAACATACTATGCCGGAAAACTCGTTCTCAAGTATATCGCATCTAATAACCGAAGGTGAGGACTCTGTGCAACTCATCCCATTGCCGTTTCCGGCTATAACGTTCCGAACAACTGAGGGATCAGAATCGAAATTGCAGGTTATACCGGAGGACCTGTTTCGCGAGAGGAAGTTAGCTTCTATCATGGGCCTCGAAGAGTTCTTACAGAGGATACCAACCCCGCTGTTATCGATAACTGTATTACCCGATATCTTGGGGCTTGCTTCTTCCCTGCAGACGATCCCATCGACGCAGCCATAGATTTTGTTTCCCTCTATCAGGACCGAGCTGTTTACCTTCTCACAGATTATTCCACTTGCTCTTGACTTGAAAATTTCGTTCTCGGCTATGGTAACAGGTCCGGAGCCATCCAGGGAGATCGCTATATGGGCAAAGCTCACCACACACCTGGATATGGCTTCTCCGGAAGAACTACCGGCCAACTCGATCCCGGCCCAGTCGCCCGGTCCGGGGCTATCTTTCCCCGACGTGAAGGTTATCTTCCTGTCATTATCTCCGGAAGCCTTGAGCTTCCCCTCGACTCTAAACTTGTAATACCCGGCAAACTTGACCGTTGTACCAGGCTCCACGACGAGCGTGCCTTCAGCGGGTACGACTATATCCCCAACGACGATATAGGGGCTGTTGGCCTCATTCCATACTCCGCCGACTTCCCCTTGTACCTCAACAACAGGGGGAGCTACTTCGGGTGTTATCTTCTCTTGAGACAATGGAACCCTACAGAAAGTTAAAGCGAGCGCAAGACCAAGGAAAACCCTTGCTAAAAGCCCGGTTTTCATCTTCAGGACCCCCTCCGTCCAAAATGGAATCTACGTTGAAGGAAATCATATCGAGAAACTGAGGTTCATATGAGAAATATACAACACATATATGCAATAAAAAAGCATAAAGTCAAGAGTTTTTTTATCTGTTGGAGTCAGATCTCCTAAGCGAAAAAGGACCAGCAGGCCCATTCGGAAGTGACAGATTTTCCCGCAAGGATTTCCCGGAAAAGTTACGATTCCAGTGCCTGAACCAAAGATCTCTTCATCAATGGAAGGTCGAGGCGAGGCAAGATTTCGCTTGACCGAGGGTTCCGTTATATGTTATTTTTGGAAAAGGAGGAAGCTGATATGAGAACTTATGTTAGGCTATTTCTGACAGCTCTTCTGGCTGCTCCTCTGCCCATCGGGGCAAAGGAAGTAACAAGCTATGAGACTGACGTAGATTTTGTCAGGAGGGAGATAGAAACTTCCTTTGAGCACTCGATCCCATCGCTCGATAAGACGAGGACTGGGAAGATCTCGATCGTTGGGATGGCCGAAGGGAAGAGCAACTGGCTGGTGGAAGGGAGCCTCAAACGGGTACTCCTGAACAGGGGCTATCGAGTCGTTGAGGCCAACCCGGATAGCCTGAATGAAACTCCTGAAACTGGCCGGGTACTCTCTTACAGATTGGTGGAAATCTCGCTTAATTGTTTCAGAAAGGGCCGTATACCTTTAAGACATCAGATCGAACGGCAACTGAGAGCTAATTGCTTCCTACAGCTTACCAAAGGGGAAAAAGGACCGGTAATCTGGGCCGACTGGGTGAAGGTTTCCGCCACCGATTCCATACCGGAAAAGTACAGCCAGGCGCTTGAAACCAAGGGACCCATCGATAGGCGCTATATAGAAAGCGGAGGAAAGAAGATGGAAATCATCGCCTCCCTGGCTGTAACCGGAAGTTTAGTATACCTTCTAAGGGAATCAAGAAAATGAGCTCAGGCCGAAATCTAATCTGTATATCCCTTATACTGCTGACAGGACTCGCATTCGTGCTGGCAGGCAAGGTGCTTGCCGAGACGAAGGTCGAGCTTATCTTCGAGCCTTCGAAATCTGTCTACTGTGATATCTGCGGGGAGAAGATAACAGAAGGCAAATATACAGTCGATCTGGGATATAACATATGTGAGGAGTGCAGCAAGCTTCCGCGTTGCACTATCTGCAACTTGCCGGCATTAAAAGCCCATCAGGCCCACGGACACGTGGTCTGCGATAAATGTTTCAATAGAGCTGAAAAGTGTTCATACTGCGGGTTTCCTATAGTGGGCCCATTATATACCTTCGGCGACAGCGCCAGGTTCTGCGAGCACTGTGTCAAAGACAGGGATATAAAACACTGCTACACCTGCGGAAGGCCCCTTAGAGACAAAGAAGACCACAGGGTATATAACAGGGATAAGAGCAGCTACAAGCTCCTATGCGACAGGTGCTATGAGACCCTTCCGAGGTGCGCCTCCTGTGGTAAAACTATAATCGGCCTTGTTTACACCTTCCAGGGGCACGATGGGAAATATTGCTTCGACTGCAAGACCTACGGTCCCTTCTGTAAGATCTGCGGTGTGCCGATAGAGAAGGATTCCCTCGGAAGCCCTGAAGACCACGATCTTTGTGGGAAATGCAAGGAGAACATCCTCATAAGGAGTTCCCAGGTCGATTCCATATTCGGAAAGATCGTAAAGGTTCTAAACGACAGCCTCGACTTCCTGGTATGGTCCCCGATATCCGTCGAATATACAGACCATAGACAGATGGCACAGATAAGGAAGTCGGTGAACTGGAGCAGGGTTTTTACAGAACAAGGTGAACGCGCATCCGCAGGCTACTTCTACCGCAACGGGGATGACTGCAGGATATTCCTTCTGAAAGGCCTTTCCAAGGCAGAGATCGTACATTCCTTAGCACACGAATATGCCCATGCCTGGCAGGCAGAGAACTGTCCCAGCTACCAGGCCCAACTGATATCGGAAGGCTTCGCGGAATGGATCGCCTATAAAGCCCTCGGTCTCTTCGGCGAGAGGGAAGAGCAGTACAGGATGAGGGCGAGATCCGACATCTACAGCAGAGGGCTCAATTTCGTGATGGAAATCGAGCGGGAGAGATCCTCCAGTGCCGTGATGGAATATGTAAGAGGCTCATCTGAGATCGATGTCGAAGCACCGAAAAGCTCGAAGCGAAGAGGGAGGTAAGAAGTGAACCCAAATATATTCCGTGAGTATGACATACGCGGTATAGCGGATTCCGACCTTACGGATGAAGTTGTGAGGGATATCGGGAGAGCTTACGGGACATATATCCTCAGGCATGGGGGGAAAAAGGTAACGGTCGGCCGCGACGTCAGGCTGACCTCTCCGAGGATACAGAAAGCCTTCATCGACGGGCTTATCTCCACCGGATGCGATGCTATAGATGTCGGCCGGCTTCCGACACCGGTCCTCTACCATTCCATAGTCCGCCTCAAGGCTGATGGCGGCGTTGCAGTGACAGGGAGCCATAACCCGATAGAGTATAACGGGCTCAAGCTCTGCAGGGGACTTGGTGCCATATATGGCGAGGATATACAGAAGCTTAAGGTCATGATCGAGACAGGTGACCTGGAATCGGGAAACGGCAGTCTATCCTCTGAGGACCCCATACCCGGTTATATGGACATGGTCAAATCCAAGGTGAAAATCGCCCGCCCGCTTAAAATCGCGATGGACGCCGGTAACGGTTGTGCGAGTGAAATCGCCCCCACAATCTTCCGAGACCTCGGCTGTGAGGTCATCCCCCTCTTCTGCGAGATAGACGGTCGTTTCCCCAACCATCTTCCCGATCCGACCGTCCCGAAATATTTGAAGGATCTGATAGCAAAGGTAAAGGGAACGGGAGCCGACCTCGGGATAGGATACGACGGAGATGCGGACAGGATAGGGGTTGTGGATGGAAACGGTAAGATAATATGGGGTGACAGGCTCCTCGCGTTCTATGCGAGGGATGTCCTCTCAAGGGCGCCCGGATCTAAGATAATCTTTGATGTCAAATGCTCCCAGGGCCTTCCCGAGTATATAGAATCCCACGGCGGCGTTCCGGTAATGTGGAAAACGGGGCACTCGCTCATAAAGGAGAAGATGAAGGAAGAAAATGCTCCGATTGCCGGAGAGATGTCGGGGCACATGTTCTTTGCTGAAGATTACTTCGGATACGATGATGCCATCTATGCATCGGCAAGGCTTGCCAGGATAATATCGTCCTCGGAC
>CAZTBA010000153.1:0-13021 GCA_964611725.1 uncultured bacterium | reverse complement strand
TAACCGATCTACTCAACATAAAAACTCTATATGAAATTGAGAATAGAACCACTAGCCTCAGACAAGTTCGCTTCACTTAGATCCGTTCTACATAGGCTTGTCTCCGCCAGGCAGGCCCCGCATAAATTCGCTCCCCGCAAATTGGCCTTGGATAAATCTGCTTTACTCAGATAAGCTTTGTACAGGCCTGTTCTCACCAATTTAGCTTCAGATAGGTTCGCTTTCCAAAGATTTGCTCTATACAGATCCGCTTTCCGTAGATTCGCTTCGGACAGGTTCGCCTCACCCAGATAGGTTTTACAGAGGCTTACTTTCTGTAGATTCGCTCTATATAAGTTCGCTCCGCCCAGGTTGGTTTCAGATAGATCTGCTTCATTCAGGTTGGCTTCAGATAAGTTTGCTCCCAGCAGATAAGATCCGTTCAGGATCACCCTTCCCATATATGCTTTATGTAGGTTCACTCTCCCAAGATAGGCCCCACATAAATTCGTTTCCCGAAGATAGGTCCCGGATAGATCCACTTTCCAGAGGTAAGCTCCGGACAGATCCGCTTTCCACAAATCAGCCCCGGACAGGTCTGCTTCCCGCAAACTAATTCCCCGTAGATCCCGATAGACCTCCTCCAAGCCTTCAGGAAGAGGGTCCAAAGTTTTCACAATATTCTTATATTCCTCCGATTCATGCCACTCCGAATTAACCCTAATTATAGGGATCAACGCTTCAAGTTCCTCCTCGTGCCCCTTCCATCTATTCCTCAGCTTTTTCAGTTGTTCTCTGCTATAGTTTAACATACCCATCTCTTCCACAAGAAAAGTCCTGAAGCTCTTGATAACACTTATCTTAGTTGATAAAGAGACTATTTCTTCTTTCAATGAGAAACAGCAACATCAACCTTGTCGCGCCAGCTTTCAGTGTTCAGTGATAAGCAGTCAACCAAGAAGTATAGAATAATTTACCCGAGACACAAAACCCCGTCAAGATTGAAACTGACAGGGCTGTCATAGCATCAAAAGGGTGAGATACCATCGAGAGAGCAGTTAAGCAGCTTCGCCGGAGCTTTTGATCTCCCCATCAACGAAGGTAGCGATCGTTTTCCCTTTCATCTTCCATCCTATGAAGGGGGAGTTAACGGACTTTGATAGGAAATCTTCCGCTTTCACCTGCCACTCGAGATCGGGATCTACAACCGTAACATCCGCAGGGGCTCCAACCTTAAGCTCACCACCCGGAACTCCCAATATCTTGGCAGGATTGAGGGACATCCTGGCAACAGCCTCGATGGGTGAAAGGATCTCCGGTCTGACAAGCTGTGATATAGTCAGGCCAAGGGCCGTCTCAAGTCCGGTAACCCCGAACGGTGCGTATATGAACTCCGCCACCTTTTCTTCCAGGGAGTGAGGCGCATGATCCGTAGCTATGACATCTATCGTTCCATCGGCAAGCCCTTCTTTCAGTGCAGTGACATCCTCAGCCGTTCTCAGCGGCGGATTCATCTTGAAATTCGTATCGAAAGATCTCACAGCTTCATCTGTCAGCGTGAAGTGATGGGGTGTGACTTCACATGTGACTTTAAGCCCGTTTTTCCTTGCACTTCTTATGAGCTCAACGGATTTAGACGTGCTTACGTGAGCGATGTGGACCCTTCCGCCATATTCCTCTACGAGTTTCAGGACCTCAATTATCGCTATCTCTTCAGCGATACGCGGCATCCCCTTAAGTCCCAGTATGGAAGAGACCTTACCTTCATTCATCTGTCCCTTCGCGGTAAGGGATTTCATCTCAGGGTGAACTATTATGAGGGCGTCGAACATTTGTGAATATTCAAGTGCATGGCGCATAACCTGCAGGTCCGAGACATATTTGCCATCGTCCGAGAAAGCGACCGCTCCAGCTTCAAGCATATCCGCCATCTCAGTGATCTCTTTTCCCTCAAGACCTTTCGTCACGGCTCCTATCGGGTAGACCCGTGCCGATACACCCTTTGACTTCTGGATGATCGAGCGGACAGCCCGTGCATCGTCAGTAGGCGGTTCGGTATTCGCCATCGCGGCTACGGACGTAAATCCCCCTGCTGCTGCGGCCATGGTGCCCGACTCTATCGTTTCCTTGTCCTCCCTCCCGGGCTCGCGCAGATGCACGTGCATATCTATGAGCCCCGGGGTCACGACCTTATCTGAAGCATCGAAGACCTCGGCACCTTCAGCGTTTATCTTTTTCCCGACTTTGGATATCCTGCCGCCCTCTATAAGTATATCAGCCAATCCATCAAATCCAGTTGCCGGGTCGATAACACGACCACCCCTTATGATTGTTCTCTCACTTCTCAATTTTACCCCCCTCATTTAGGAGGAACACCAGTCCCGGTTAACCTTGAATTGGATCCAAGAACCACGAAGATTATAAAGCAGAGTGAAAAGTAACGAGCGAGAATTGGACGATGAAAGCTCAATCAACGGATACTTTCAACTTTTAGGTTGTCACTCCTGCCTTGCCTCTCTACCACTCAGGAGGTAAAGGATAGCCATCCTTACGGCAACCCCGTTTGTTACCTGTTCGAGGATGACAGAGCGGCTGCTGTCAGCGACATCGAATGCGAGCTCCACTCCCCGGTTTATCGGCCCAGGGTGCATTATTACGGCGTCCTCCTTGGCCTTTTCAAGACGTTTCTCCGTAATGCCGTAGAGTTGGTGGTACTCCCTGATAGACGGGAAAAGCCCTCCCTCCTGCCGCTCCTTCTGTATCCTGAGTGTGTATATGACATCGGCGTTGCTTATAGCCTCATCGAGCTTGGAGTAGACATCCACTCCGAACGCTTCCACATCCGGCGGCATAAGGGTCCTGGGGCCACAGACCGCGACCGATGCCCCCATCGTCCTCATCCCAAATATGTCGGAGCGGGCAACGCGGCTATGGAGTATATCGCCGACGATGACGACGCGGAGTCCATCCAGAGAGCCGAACCTCTCCCTCAGTGTCATCATGTCAAGCAACGCCTGAGTGGGATGCTCGTGTGTCCCATCCCCGGCGTTTATGACGTTCGATTTGACATGTCTGGACAGGAAATGCGAAGCGCCGGGAGAAGGATGTCTCATCACGACCATATCGGTCTTCATCGACTCGATATTTCGGGCCGTGTCGCGCAAGGATTCTCCTTTAGAGATGCTACTTGCAGAGGCAGAGAAATTGAGGATGTCGGCTGAGAGCCTCTTTTCAGCAAGCTCGAACGACATCCTGGTCCTGGTGCTCGCTTCATAGAACAGGTTAACGACAGCTATCCCGCGGAGGGTCGGGACAGTCTTTATCTGTCTTTCGAGGACTTCCCTGAACGACCTCGCGGTGTCAAGTATCAGCTCGATCTCGGGCCTTGTCATACCTTCCAGGCCGAGAAGGTGGCGGTTTTTAAGTTTCACTTCCCCTCCTTTCGAGGGATAGGTTCTATCGTTACCTCATCCACCCCATCCACCTCTTCCATCCTGACGGCTATTTCCTGCGATTCGGAAGTCGGCACGTTCCTCCCTATGTAATCCGCACGGACGGGGAGCTCCCTGTGCCCCCTGTCCGTAAGCTCCGCAAGCTGTATGGTCTGCGGCCTTCCGAAATCCATCAATGCGTCGAGCGCAGCCCTGACGGTTCTTCCGGTGTAGAAGACATCATCTACAAGGACCACGTGCATTTCATCGATCGGGAACGGGATATGCGTAATCTGGACCACAGGCTCTTTTAATCGAGTCCGGAAATCGTCCCTGTACAGGGTCACATCGAGCTCACCAACAGGAAGCTTAACCCCCTCCACCCCTTCTATTATCTCCGCGATGCGCCTTGCCAGATACACTCCCCGGGTCCTCAAGCCAATTAGGACGAGGTTTTCCGCACCCTTGTTTCTCTCTATGATCTCGTGGGCCATCCTCACAAGGGCACGCTTCATCTCCTTTTTATCCATCAAAACTCCGCTTTTGCCTTCCACAGAGATCCCCCTTTAAGAAAAACGCCCTCATGCAGGCAAGAGGGCACCATTCGAGATGGAAATGACCCCCTTTCTGGCCTCACTGAACCAAGTTAAAGGGAGCTACTCTGGTTTAGTCTTAAGGTATCGGAAAAAACTCTGGTTGTCAAGTAAATTTCTGGGCTTACTAAGATGTAGTTGCTGTAACACACAATGTAGACAGATTTTTCTGGAGAAATTCGCTCGGATACTCGGGGAGGATAGCATGGGGAGATAGTAGGATGGGCTCTTGAGACTGTCGTCATCTTACTGCTTTGAATTGTCACTGTGATCTACTTATGCTCATCCCACTTGACTATGAGACTATTTCTCCTGTTCACAGGAAGCGGCCTCTACTGAAATATCATCCATTGGGTTTTTAGCATTTAGCTATAAACAAAGAGCTGAAAGCCTGCAACCGAACGCTTGCTTCGTCGGATAGTACCATTCTCAGGCGAAACCCTCATGCCACTTTGAGGTGCTACGAAGTTGAACATGTGACATATTGCCACATGTAACATTTACGTTAATTTTCGTTATAAGATATTGATAATAAATAATTAAAGCTTCGAAACCATTTGCTGACTGTGACGCAACCGCACACAATTTGAAAGCCCCACCTTTAAGCCTTTCTACAGTAAGTTTTTAAAAAACAATATCATACAATCTAAACAAGCTGTTCGGCACACTTTTTGCAATATTTATAGATAAAGGTAAATTTTACTTTAAATATAGGTATTTCATAAAATTAAGGTCCCCGGCACGGTCTTTGCGAAAATCAATATTTCAGAGCATATTCAACCTTCGTATTTGATCAGCAGGGAGAGGAGTTACTTATGTTCAAAAGGCTTATATGTATGCTGCTATTATTGTTAGCCACGGCAGTTAGCTGGGTTGACAAACAAGCTGAGGAGTACCATATCGATTTGACGGAACTGAGCCTTGAGGAGTTGATGAACATTGAGGTCACCTCGGTAGCGAAGAAACCTCAGAAGCTGTCCGATGCCGCAGCGGCCATCTTTGTGATCACTGGAGAAGATATTCGCCGTTCCGGAGTGACCAGTATTGCCGATGCGCTACGAATGGTACCAGGCCTTGAAGTTGCGCACATCGATGCGAGCAAGTGGGCTATCACCTCTCGGGGTTTTAATGGCCGCTTTGCCAACAAACTTTTGGTTTTGATCGATGGTCATAGTGTCTACACACCGCTGTTTGCTGGGGTATATTGGGAAATACAAGATGTCTTGCTGGAAGACGTGGCACGCATCGAGGTTATCCGGGGGCCTGGAGCCACGCTCTGGGGTGCCAATGCGGTCAACGGTGTCATCAATATCCTCACCAAGAATACCAAGCACACCGAAGGTGGCCTTTTGACCGTGGGTGCTGGTTCTGTGGAGCAGGGCTTCGGCAGCTTTCGCTATGGAGGAAAGTTGAGTGATGAGGCCACCTATCGAATCTATTCAAGATATTTTAAGAGAGACAGTTTCACTGACCCATCCGGCAATGGCATAGTCGATGCGTGGGAAATCCTCCGTGGCGGGTTCCGGCTGGATTGGAACATATCAGCCAGTGATTTTCTGAACTTGCAGGGGGACGTCTACGACGGCTTAATCAGAGAAACGGTTGTTATTCCTTCACTACTCGAACCTTTCTCTCAGATGCTCAACGAGATCACTGATGTCATTGGAGCAAATATTCTGGCTCGATGGAAGCATTCTTTTTCAGAATCTTCGAACACTTCTCTACAACTGTACTACGATCAAAGCGAGAGCAGTGACAATGTGTTCGTAGGAAAGCAGAAGATCTTCGACGTTGACCTGCAACACTCGTTCACTCTGGGCCAAAAACAGGGAATCGTATGGGGATTTCGATACCGTCTCAGCCAAGATGACATCGATAGCACCTCTACTGTCTGGTTCGAACCGGATAGCCGCGATCAGCATCTCTTCAGCACATTCGTGCAGGATGACATGGCAATCATCCGAGACCGGCTCCGACTGACGTTGGGATCTAAGTTCGAGCATAATAATTATACCGGGATGGAGATCCAACCTAACATCCGCCTACTGTGGACACCTCATGACCAATATACTGTCTGGACAGCTATCTCTCGAGCGGTCAAGACACCTGCCCGTACCGACAGAGATGTAAGAATCAATGTGGATACGATCTCTCCCCGCACCCCCGCTAACCAAACCTTTCTGCCTGCCCTGGTAGTATTGTGCGGCAACCAGAATTTTGAATCCGAAGAGCTTCTCAGTCACGAAATCGGATGCCGTGCCAGACCGATAGATCAGCTTTCACTGGATATGGCAACTTTCTATAATGTCTATGATAATCTCCGTGCCCCTGAGCTGGGCGAATTGTCCTTCAAGACTTCTTCAACACCGCGATATATCATCGTCCCTATAAATGGAGTAAATAAGGCAAAGGCAGAGTCCTACGGGGGAGAACTGGTGGTCAATTGGCAGGCATTGGAATGGTGGCGAATGCAAACAGCGTACACCTATCTTAGGATGCAGCTGCACAATGAAGAAATAAAAATAGGCGGTGAAGATGGATACTTGATTTCGGAAAAACTGGCAGGAGTAAGCCCCCGCCACCAGGTCTATATACGATCTTCGATGGACCTACGCAGAGATTTGGAATTTGACTTGGGCGTCCGATACGTAGATGATCTCCCGAGCAAAAGTGTGGAGAGCTATCTAACCCTTGACGCCCGTCTTGGCTGGAAACCGAAAAGGCATGTTGAACTCTCCATAGTGGGTCAAAACCTGCTCGATGAACACCATCTTGAGTTCGGTATGCCGAATTTCATCCTTACTGTTCCCACTGAGGTGAGACGCGGCGTGTATGGGAAAATTGAATATAGATTCTGATCCATAGAGTAAAGCTGGATGAAACGCACGGCAGAAATGCACACGAATGGCACACAAAAATCTTCCCCAAAAGTTGAGAGGGGACTCCTCATGAAGGGTGAATTTCTGAAATTACTTCTCATTATAACAGTCTGCGCCACGGCGAACGAGGCGATTTCCATGGATTCAGACCCTCTCCTTCTCCCTGAATATCAGGTCAAGGCGGCTTTCCTTTACAATTTTATCAAGTTCGTAGAGTGGCCCAATGAGGCACTACAGGATACCAGCAATACCATTACAATCGGGATCTTAGGTAAAAGTCCCATAAGTGCTGCTCTCAAATCCATAGAGGATAAGGGGGTCAAGAAACACAAACTGGTGATTAAGCACTTTAAGAAGCACAAGGATCTGGAATTGTGTCATGTTCTATTCATCAGTCAATCAGCGAGGAAGAGTTTGAATGAAGTTCTGGAGAAGCTTCAGGGATCGAGCACCTTGACCATCAGTGAAGTAGAAGAATTTCCCAGGTTTGGGGGTATGATCAACTTCATCATCGTCGAGAGCAAAGTCCGTTTTGAAATAAATATTGAAGCAGCAGAGAAGGCAAATCTGAAAATAAGCTCCAAGCTACTGAGGTTGGCGAGGATCTTCCGGGAGAAAAAGTAGCATGCGCTTCTTACGGGATGTTTCGATTCAGCAGAAGTTGACGTGGATTATCATGCTCACCAGTGGTGTGGCTTTATTGATTGCCTGTGCGGCGTTTGCCCTATATGAGTTGGTAAGCTTTCGATACGCAATGACGCGAGAGCTTCTTAGCATGGCAGAAATTATAGGATCTAACAGCACAGCCGCCCTGGAATTCAAAGATCCTAAAGCAGGAGAGGAGATTCTGTCAGCTCTGAGAGCAGATTCTCGGATCGTTTCGGCTCATATTTACACTGAGGAAGGGAAGGTGTTTGCCACTTACCAACGTGAGGTTCGGGAAGGTAATTCCCTTCCACAAGGATCGCAAAAAGAGGCCCCCCGTCAATTCATGCTTCAGGAGAAGATGCATTCTTTCCCTTCCCATCCTAAAGAACGGTCCGGCGGGGCATCCCAACTGAACGACCTGGATGATAACTCCATGGAACCCAACATGGCATCCTACTTAGAGGGTGGGTATTTGACCGTCTTTCGACCAATTATCCTTGATGGCGAGAGGACCGGAGTGATTTACATACAGTCAGATCTACAAATGTTGTATGCCCGTTTAAAGCGTTACGCTGTAATCGTTGTCATTGTCCTATTGGCTTCATCTTTAGTGGCTTTCTTACTATCGTCAAGGCTCCAACGCTTGATATCCAAGCCGATTCTACACCTGGCAGAGACGGCGAGCTTCGTTTCGGCTCAGAAGGATTATTCCATTAGAGCGGTTAAACAAAGCCAGGATGAATTAGGTATACTCATTGATCGTTTCAATGAAATGCTGGCACAGATTCAGGAGCGGGATATGGCCCTTGAGAAGGAACGCAATCTTCTGCGCACCTTGATGGATAACTTGCCAAATTCCTATGTATTTGTCAAAGATATCGAAAGCCGGTTTGTCACCACCAATGCCTCCCATCTCCAGGCACTCGGTGCTGGAAGCCTGGAAGAGGTCGTCGGCAAGACAGATTTCGAGTTTTTCCCACAGGCACTGGCAGAACAGTACCGTGCCGATGAACAGGCGGTAATCCAATCGGGTCAGTCCTTGCTTGACCGAGAGGAACCAGTAATAGATCACTCGGGGAGAAGTAGGTGGTTTTTAACCACTAAAGTACCTCTGTATGATAACAATGGTTCGATCATAGGCGTTATAGGCATGAGCAATAATATCACTGATCGCAAGCGTGCAGAGGAGCAGATCAGGGAATCACTCAAAGAGAAAGAAGTGCTTTTGAAAGAAATTCACCACAGGGTCAAGAACAACCTGCAGGTCATCTCAAGCCTGCTATACCTCCAATCCAAAAAGATTAATGATGAAGGTTCATTTCAGATATTCAAAGAGAGCCAGAACCGTATCAAATCAATGGCACTTATACACGAGAAATTGTATAGATCCGAAGACCTCGCAAAAATAGACTTCGCCGAATATATACGTAACCTGACAAATTCTCTGTTCCGATCTTATGAAGTCAGTTCAAGCAAAGTTGAACTAAAGATCAAAGTTGATGAGACTTCAATGGGCATAGACACCGCAATCCCCTGCGGTTTGATTATAAATGAGCTTGTTTCAAATTCCCTTAAGTATGCATTTCCAGATGGCAGGGAAGGTGAAATCAACATCGGTTTTCATTCGGACGATGGTAAGTTCAACCTTGTGGTTGGCGATAATGGTGTTGGCTTCCCCGAAGAGTTAGATTTTCGAAACACGCAATCATTAGGCCTGCAATTGGTAAATACTTTAACTGGTCAACTTGATGGAGAGATATATCTTGATAAAAATGGTGGAACCGAATTCAGGATTACATTTGCAGAAATCGAACACAGGAAGAGGGGGTAGAGATAATGTCAAACCCACAAATTTTGATAGTTGAGGATGAGAGCATTGTAGCTATGGAGATAGAAGACAGGCTGAAAGGTCTGGGATATGGTGTTGCTGGCGTGGTCTCGTCAGGTGAGGAAGCGATTCGAAAAGCGGAGGAGACTCGTCCGAGTTTGGTGCTTATGGATATCAGACTGAAAGGTGATACGGACGGTATCGAAGCAGCTCAACAGATCCGTGATCGCTTCGATATCCCTGTGGTTTATCTCACTGCTTATGCAGATGAGGACACACTACGGCGAGCTAAGATAACGGGTTCGTCCGGGTATCTAACTAAACCCTTCGAAGAAGCTGAACTGTATAGCGCCATTGAGACATGCCTCTGCAGTCATGCGAAGGAAGCATCATCTAATTTAGTCAGATAGACAAAGGGCATAAGCTTTGGACAAAAGGTTGGGAGCAAAAAGGAGGCTTGCCATGAGATACCTATATCTGCTCTTGCTACCATTCTTTATCGGTATTTCCGCCATCCCACATAGTGGGATTGCACAAGAGGATACCCGAGATATCCAGTACGTTTCCCTGGACTCGCTTCTAAATATTAAGATTAGTGCAGCAGCAAAATACAAGCAGAGCATTGGTGAAGCACCAGCTTCGGTTACGATCATTACTTCAGAGGACATTGATCGGTATGGCTACCGAACCCTCGATGAAGCGCTAATGAGCGTACGAGGATTCTACACAAGAAACGATCGGAATTATGTTTATCTGGGAGTCCGTGGGTTCAGTCGACCTGGAGACTATAACAATCGGATATTACTTCTGATCAACGGACATACCCTCAACGAAAACGTCTACGAGTCAGTCCCCCTTGACACAGATTTTGCCATAGACCTGGATGCTATCGAATGGATCGAGATCATTCGGGGGCCCGGCTCCGCGCTGTACGGAAACAATGCCATGTTTACCGTTATTAATATCATTACAAAAAGAGCGAACGTGATTGATGGAATCAGATCCTCTGTGGAGGCCGGTAGTTATGGTAGGATACAGAATTCGATAGTCCTTGGTAAAAGCTTCCGCAATGGTGTTGAGATATTTGCTTCTGGTATATGGAGTGATATCAAAGGCCAAGACTTATATTTTGAAGAATATGATGATCCATCTACAAATAAAGGTATCGCTGAAGATCTGAATTGGGACAAGCGTTACGGAGCAATTGCAGAGATAAAATACGGTGATTTCACACTGCACGGGCTTATAAGCTCCCGGGAAAAGGGGGTCCCAACCGGGGCATGGGAAATGGTTTTCAACAACCACGATGCCAAATCTCTGGATGAATGGAAATTTGTTGAATTCAAATATAACGGTAGGATCAATCCTGATAAGAATATGATGCTGCGGGCTTATTTTAATGATTACCTCTACAGGGGGACATATCCCTATGAAGACATCAATTGGTTCGATTCGAACGACGGCGAATGGCTGGGAAGCGAATTTCAATTTCGCTGGGACCTCCGAGAGGATAACCGGCTGACTGTTGGCGCAGAGTATCAGAATCACCTTCGCGCAGACTACCGGAATTGTGATGAAGACACGACTTATTTCGATGAAAATTTTCCCTTTGATGTTCTCTCACTATATCTTCAAGATGAATACCAGGTGACAAAGGGCCTTTCCCTGACTCTCGGAGCCCGCTGGGATAAATACTCGACTGTAGGAAGCTTCACCACACCAAGGGCCGCGATTATATATAATCCCATCAAATCCGGCACTCTCAAACTCCTCTATGGTGAAGCATTCCGTGCCCCCAATATATACGAAGTTTACTACGAGGACCCAGATGTGGCAAAAGCCAATCCCGATCTCAAATCAGAAAAAATCAAAACCAGCGAGATAGTATGGGAACAGCGTCTAAGCGACGAGCTGTTCGGCATTGTTTCACTCTATAGCTACGAGATGAAAGATCTAATTGACCAGATAATCGATCCGTCAGACTCCCTTTCACAGTTTCAGAATGTCAATAGAGTAAGGTCAAGTGGGCTGGAGTTGGAGCTCAGCGCCCGAATGGAAAAGGGATTATGGGGATATGTAAACTACATATTTCAAAACTCGGAAGACGCTGACTCGAAGGAAAAGCTAACTAATTCACCCAGCCACATAATGAAAATGGGACTGGTATATCCATTTTTCAAGCATCTCGATACAGCAGTGGAACTGCAATACGAAACCGATCGCACTACAGTATATGAGACAAAAACAGACCCGTACCTTCTGGCCAATCTTAATCTTTCTACCAAACGGTTGTTTGATCATATGAGACTTTCTCTTATGATCAGAAATCTGTTTAACACAAGCTACAGGCTGCCGGGTGGTCACGAACACATACAGAACGATATCCCTCAGAACAAGCGGAATTTTAGTGTCAAACTGGAATACAGGTTTTAGCAAACTGTTTCGAGGAGGAAATCTCTAAGCTGTGCAGCAACACTTGGGTAACATGGAAGCAAATAAGCTGTTCTAACAGATATAATACCAAGAAGTTATTTTGGGATAACCGATGATAAACTTGATTGTCAAGAAAATGAGTTTGGCGATAATATTAACATTCTCGTGGACATTGATGTGCCAGGGTCAGGAAATGTCTATTCCCGTTAACGTGCAATTTCCACTATTTTTGAAGATATTAACCTTCGATAGAAATTTCAAAGCGCGAGTAGGCGACGAAATTGTTATCGGCATTGTTTACCAGGGAAAATTCAAAACCTCTCTAAACACAAAAGACGAAATAATGAATGCAATGGATAGATACCCCATAAAAAAAGTTGAGGACATTTCGATCCGTTGCGTGCCGGTCGATATAGGTAATAAGCCCAATTTGGAAAGGATCATTTCAAGAAATGACATTGATGTTCTTTACATTACCCCTTTGCGCGCCCTGGGGGTAGGATCAATAACCAGCGTAAGCCGAGCCAAACAGATAATGACCTTAACCGGTGTACCTGATTATGTCGAGTCAGGACTTGCCGTTGGCATCGGTATAAAAGGTGAGAATCCCCAGATAATTGTTAATCTACCGGCAGCAAAATCAGAAGGCGCAAATTTCAGTTCGCAGCTATTGAAATTGGCAAGAACTATTGAGTGAGGTAGAAATACAACCAATGATGCTATTCTCAAGGCCTCTTCCGGGATGCTTTTTCACAATCAGGGCGAAGCTCGTCTCGATTATCACACTTTTGATTGCCGCAATCTCGCTTTTCATTTTTATCTATTTTCCCTATATGCTGGAGGAACAAGCGATCAAAGCAACTACCGCCAAGGCAAAAAGTATTATTGAAATGACAGCGTTTAGCATCAGTCCTGCGTTGTTTTTTGGAGATCTTGAGAATGTATACGAAGTGTTTAAGAATACAAAGCAAAACAAAGACATTGTGTATATAGTGGTACTCGATGACTCGGGACGTGCGGTAGCTGCTTTTCACAAAGATGAGGCAGATCGGGCGAACTTTATCCAGATGACAGATAACATATCTCGGGACGTTAAGACTTATAAATTAGCGACCCCTATTCTGTCAAATGACCACGAAATCGGTCGGCTCTACCTGGGGTTTTCATTAGAAGAACTGAGGGCAAAGATTGCCAGGAGTCGAGCTACGATCGCCCTAGTCAGTTTGATGA
>CAZTBA010000152.1:0-13031 GCA_964611725.1 uncultured bacterium | reverse complement strand
CCCATCCGGACCGAGGGCAATCGAGATCACATCTTCGTAGGGGATTCCATCCATGACGGTGATGTTCGAGCAGACTCCGCCCCGACCGAGTATGCTCACACCCGACTTAGTCCCAACCCACACGGTGTCATCGGGGCCGACCGCTATACAGTGGAGCTCATCGTCGAGGATCGGAGCATTTCCATCCTCGATCGAGAACCTCTTCCAGTCGGATCCGTCGAACCCAAAAAGCCCCCTGTCGGTGGCAAACCACATGTTTCCATGGCTGTCACAGGCCATGCCGGAGAGACTTACATCCTCCGGGCCTATCCTCTCAAGTTCGGTCGATCCCTTCCCAAGGAGATATATCATGTTGCCAGCGCCAATCCATAAGCTCCCTTCAGGATCAGCGTAAACCGAAGTGACAGGGACACCGGGATCTGATACCTTCTCCCACTTGGTTCCATTGAAGGCATAAACTCCGGACGACGATCCGGCCCACAGTTTCCCCAGGCCATCTATGTGGATCGACCTTACATCCTCTCCGGGTTCCTTGTAGCTATGCCATTTCTCACCATCGAACTTGCCTATTCCCCTATTCGTCCCAACCCAGACGTTCTCATGGAAGTCCAGCCTTATGGCCCTTACATCTTCCCCCGGAAGCCCTTCCTTGACGGTATAGGCCCTGTGGAAAAGCTGATCGTATTTTCCGGAGACCAGTTTCATAACCACACCCCCCTACGGGATAGCCGAACATTGTTATATGCGTTCGGATCTAAGTGCGACAGACATCCTGAATTTTACATTCTGTGGCAAATGCTATGACCTTTCGGTGCATCCAAGCTTGAGATATGGAAACCCCGTTTCGGCGACAGCGAATTCCTGGTATTTATACTGCTCTGAGCTTGTCGGATGTCCAGAGGCAACCTTTATTATCATCTCAAAGATACGCTTTCCGACACCCTGGATCGTCTCCTCACCGTCTACGATCGTCCCCGCGTTTATATCTATATCATCCTTCATGGTTTCATAGACCCTGGCATTGCTCGCAATTTTTATGACCGGAGCTATGGGGCATCCCGTGGGAGTCCCCCTTCCCGTTGTGAAAAGGACGATCTGTGCACCTCCGGCGACCATACCCGTAACGGAAGCCACATCATATCCCGGCGTATCCATGACCACAAGGCCCTTGCGGGACGGTCTTTCAGCGTACCTTACAACCTCCGAAATCGGCGATGTTCCGCCTTTATGAATGCATCCGAGCGATTTCTCTTCGATGGTTGTCAATCCCCCCTCTATGTTTCCCGGGGTTATATAGACGCCTCCTTTTTCCGATGAGAGCTCAAAGCTCCTTGCCGCAGTAGATATAACCCTCAGGAGGTCCTCGGCCACCCTCTCATTCACAGCCCTTCCCGCCAGTATGTGCTCGGCGCCTATCATCTCACTTACCTCCGAGAGGATGACCGTTCCACCCTCAGCAACCACCATATCGCTCGCAGTCCCAACAGCGGGATTGGCCGAGACGCCGGAATAGCCGTCAGATCCACCACACTCGGTCGCTACCATCAGCTCGGAAATATCACACTCGACGCGCCTCTGTTTTCTGAGATCTGCAAGGAACCTCTGAGCTACAGACGCCCCCTTGGCCGCGGTCCTTTCCACCCCACCCTCGGACTGTATTTTCAGCAGTTCGACCGGCTTTCCCGAATCTGATATGGCCGAAGCTATCACTTCATCCGAAACTGTCTCACATCCGAGGCTTACAACTATGACCGCACCGACATTTGGATTGTTTCCGAAGCCTATAAGCGTCTTAACGGTCCTTTTGTCCTGTTCTTCATCGAAAGAACAGCCATATATATGCGGTACAGGCACGGCTTCGGCCACAAGGTCAGCTATGCGCATGGCCGCACGGTTAGCACATATGACGGTGGGTATGACCAGGATATGGTTCCTTACGCCAACCCCTCCATCCGCCCTCATATAACCTGAAATTTTGATATCTCACCCCTCCTTCTTTGAGATGCCGTCGAACCCGCGGACATTGTGGACGTGGACATGTTCGCCCGGCGATATCGCCTCGGTTGCCCTCCCTATGCTGTATCCATACCGGATCACATCCTCCTCGGCCTCGATCGCGCGAAGTGCAACCTTGTGGCCAGGGGGTATGGCGCCTGCGGCTTTCACCCGTAATCTCATGCCATCCCCTTCGACCGAGATCTCATCACCCGGGTGTGCCTCGCCCATTAAGACCGCAACGTTGTCCCCAGCTTTCATTCTAAGCGCACGTATCATATTATATCACTCACATTTAGGGTACCCGGGATAGCGACATCCCAGAGCTTCTGCTCCGGGTAGTTGGGATGGGGTTTGAATTCCTTACGGACATCCCCTATATCTTCCCCGATCACCTCTATATCGTTCATGTCGGCTATTCCGAGACCGAGTTCATGAATATAACGGATATAGCCTATTTCCATAGGCTCGAATCCCATGACCTTGGCAGCCACAGCGTCGGCGGCCAGGAAATCAGAGCTTGCTATAGCGATACCGAGAAAAACCTCCTCACCCCCACCAGGTCCCCTTCCCTCCATGCCAGTATAACCATCTATGACCGCTATATGGGGAGCGAGATACTTGACGAGCGCAGCGAGGTTATAGGTTATAGCCTTCACACTTTTAACGAAGGACATATTACAGCCTTCGATCATATTTGCATTGTAAGTCCTGCGGCGCGAGATGACCCTCTGATATATATGCAATGCGGCCTCTATCATCCGGGGAGACATGACAGAAACAGCAGGTCTGTAGAGCTTTCCCCTTATCAGGCTTGAGCCATGGCCGTGCATCTTGATCCTGTCCTCCAGCGCAACACACCCCATCATGTTCTTCAAGGTGAGGGTAACTGTAGCAGTATCGTGTGTCTTGGGAAGGGCGACGGATATCCTGCAATCGCAATCGACAGCGGTCCTGTTTATCCTTGCCGTCAGCCTCCTGCCGTCAACATCGATCAGGTCCATATTTTCCCATGATGTCTCATCGTTCAGATCTACAAGCCTGACGGGAAAATCGTTCAGAAGCTTGATATAGCCAAAATTCTCAAATCCCTGCCATGTGTCGACGGGGGCACCCTCGGCGACGATCATATCTTCAGGGGAGAGGGGACTCACAAAATTGAGAACGCTCCTCACAGCATCCACGTGCGTAGAGGCGATCTGCTTTGTGGTCGAAAGGAAATTCGGCTTTATCATCACACGGCCCTTAACCTTACTTTCCACATCCTCCCTAACCATTTCCAGAGCCCTGAGGACATTCCCCTTCCTGCTTTCCCCAGAGACCAATGCTACCTTTGCCTTAACCATATTCCTCCCACCTCACTGTTCCTCTTCGTCCATAAGCTCTTTTCGTTTCTCCTCATAAGTTTGGACAATGGGTCTATCGCCCTTCGTCGATTCCATAGGGCCCATAACGAAGGAATCTTCCTCCATGGCCACCATATCACACTCTATACCACCGGAGAGAACACCCCCTTTTCTGACCTCAATCTTATAGGTAGCTATTATCCTTCCCTTGACCTTTCCTTCGACAATCATAGCGAAGCACCTTATATCCGCCTGAACTTCACCATTCTTGCCGATGAACACAACCCCCTTGGAATTTACTATCCCATTGAAAGGACAGTTTACCTTTACGTTCCCCTCGCATGATATATCGCCTTCGACCATCTTGTTTCCTTCGATGATCACATCAAAATCGTAGTCCGAAAGCCTCTTGAGTTCCTTCTCTTCCATTATCGTGCCTCTGGCTTCTTAGGATTAATTAGAAACTATCCCCACGAGCCGACAGTATCTTCCGGTCCCCCTTTCCTCTTCTCAGCTATCTTCTCCCTGTATTCACTCTCCCTGTAAGCTGCAAGTGGATCCGGATCGATCCCCATCTCATCCCTCACCTTGGCGAGTAGAGGAAAAACATCGGCCTGATAGGCTCGCGTGAGGATTCTCTCACAACCCACAGCGTCATAATTCTCCTGTGCCTTTCTCAAACCTTCCCTGTCAACTATGAGCGCCTTTGCGTATGCGGTCTGTATGTTTTCCACAGATTGTATCATGGCCTCTATCTTCGGCTTTATTATATGGCTCTGATCAATCATATAAGCGACGTCGAGATCGATATCAGGCGCCTCTTCGGCAGCTACAAGCTCGTTATATATCAGGAAGACCTCGTAAGGGTTGATCGATCCGATCGTAAGGTCATCGTCACCGTATTTCTTGTTGTTGAAGTGAAAGCCGCCGAGTTTTCCTTCATCTATCAGGAAAGCGACTATGTGTTCTATATTCGCACCGAGGGGGTGATGTCCGAGATCGACAAGGGCCTTTGCCTTCGGTCCGAGCTTCTTCGAGAAGGCGTAGGCCATCCCCCAGTCAGCTATATCCGTATGGTAGAAGCCCGGTTCGTAAAACTTGTACTCTATCAACATCGTCATATCCTCGGCGAGCCTCTCGTAGGTTCTGGATAGACCTTCCTCCATAAAGTGTTTCCTGAGGCGGAAATCACCCTGACCGGGATAGTTCGTACCATCGGCAAACCAGAGGCTGAGGATCTTCGATTCGACTTCTAGGGCTATGTCTATACACTCGAATATGTGATCGAGGGCAGCTTTTCTGACCGAGGGATCGGTATTGGTGAGGCTTCCCATTTTATAGATATAATCCTGGAAAAGATTGGGATTGACTGCGCCGATCTTCACCCCGAGCGACTCGGCTTCGAGCTTCAGCGCCCTGAAATCTTCGACCTTGTCCCAGGGTATATGTATCGCCACAGTTGGGCAGACACCGGTCAGCTTATGAACCATGGCCGCATCCGCAAGCTTCTCGTGTATATCACGTGCCGCGCCGGATTCTTTGAACACAGCAAACCTGGTCCCTGAGTTACCGTACCCCCAGGACGGGGTCTCTATATGCTGGGATTTCAGCTTGGACTTGACTCTATCGACGTCGATACCCGCATCAATGAGCCGGGATTCGAGATCCTTATAGGAAGCATTAATCTGAGATAGTGACAGTTCTGACATGTTTTACCTCCATTCATGACTGATTTCTATTGAAAATTATCAGCCAAGGCCGACCGGGATGAAATTGCCGGTGGTCCCGGCTATCGCATCTACGAGCATCCATATACCAGCACCACAGATCTGACCTAACACAAGCCCCAAAAAGAAAGGCATAACCGTTCTGTATCCCCTGACTCCCCAGTATTTCAGAACATTTATTTTGACAATCCATGCCAGGAACACGTTGAACCATATCTGGTTCATCATCCATATATCCGCTATGGGAAATCCTATATAGTGTAAAGGCCATCGAGGGAAATGCCCCCCCACAAGCATCAGGAACAGCATTATACCACCACCTACCCCCATGAAGATCCATCTTTGGAGGACCATATCCGGAGTTATGGGGTTCATGAGCTTATTGGACACAAATCCCTGCCAGGCATTACCCGGCATACTCACGAACCAGTTGCTCCGGAGGTTTATGCCACCGTAAGTATAGGCGGATCTAAGTATCATCCAGGATGAGCCAATAAGGGTTATAGCTATGGCAAGCATTATCGGTATGAAAAGTGATTTCTTAGAAAGCTTTCCCTCATCCGAAAGCTTCAGGGCGTTTGCTGTCGAAGCCATAACCGAAGTCCTGCCCTCAAAGGCCCATGTGTAGAGGGCACCGAGCGTGACGATTCCCTGGGTTCCGAACGGCCCGGTTCCTATGGACGACGTTGCAAGGACAGGTGGCGAGATACCTGTGCACATAAACCCCACCCCCGCCTGAGCCACGATCTTGGTGAGGGCAAGGAATACGAGGAAACAAGCGGTTATGACCAATGGAACCAGGTCCCATGGTACACCTGCCATCCCGAACCATAGGGCTATGAAGGCAAGGCAAAATATCATCCCGAAGACAGCAGTCCTGTATGAAACAAGCTCATCGGAGTCGTCTATCTCTGAACTACCTGTAAAGGCTTTTTTGAAAACTCCCTTAAGATGCCCTCTTGCCATCCAGAGTCCGAATAAGACAAGGGCTATCATAGCGCCCCCGTTCTGGTGGGTTGTCGCCAATGATGAGCCTCCCCACAGTTCCGAATGTCCCTTGAGGTCGAATCCGAGGATGTTGAACATCCCGGATTCGATCTTGAGTAGAAGGTGGAAAAACCATATGCTCATTCCGACATCGAGTGCCAGGAGATACGCGAACCCGAGGACAGCGAAGTTGAGAGTTACTTCTATTCTGGTGGTATTCCTGAGGAGATAAAAATCATGACCAAGGTTGGGGGATGGTATGAAATTATAGTAGAAGTGGAGCCCCTTAAGTCCAATAAATATAAACGCCACAGCAAACCCGGCCCACATGAGCCAACTCCTCAGAAAGGTCCTCCTGTCCTGGTCGTCCGTTTTGATCATCTCAAGCGGAAGCCTTGCAAGTGGGAAAAGGAGCCTCTCCCTTTCGATCCACTGTTTTCTCAGTATAACCATCATAAACATCATGACCGCGAACACTGCCGAGATAAGCATTCCCCAGGAGATAAGTGGCTTCGCCCATATCCCCCAAGGCACCCTCCCATCCGAGGTACCTTCGAAGAAATTCCTGGCCGCCTCCGGATCGGTGAGGACCACCCAGTCCTTGATATAGGGATGTATCATCTCGGCCCACTTGTTCTCGGGGGTGGCATAGTATACAACCCCGGAGATGACAGGATAGAGGGGGGCCAGAAGCCCGTGTGAAGGGATCGCTGAAGCTACTATGAGCATGGTATATATGGTTATAAGGTCAGGTTTAGATATATTAAAAATCCGGTTTACTTTTCTCAGGCCTCCTACAATCATAAGGAGTAGAAACAGGAATACCAATGCCCCGGCTGTATCGTAATCAGTGCAGAATCCGTTGGTATGCAGTATGAGCTTAACATATGGTTCTGTTAAAGAAAGAAGGAATGTCAGGAGAATGCCCAGTGCGAAGCCTTTGGCAGTCGGTTTGAATAGAGACACATCAGAAGGCTCAATGGTCGCCCCCCTTCCCATATTTGCCTTTTCAGCTAAAATGTGGTCACGCGCCAAAGCATCTCCTATGTCCTTGTGAAAACCCTGTATCGTATATGGTCAGAATATAGATGTTTCAAGGAGAGCCCCAAGTATAAACTTTACAAGGGCAGTAGCCTTCGTATCATCGCTATATCCGGGGAGAAAGTAGCGGATATGCTCTCTATCATAGAACTTTTCCTCGCTCTCGGGACCCGAAATTTCTATGCGGAATTTGAACTCCACGGGCTGTCCCGGAAGGGCAGGATCGCCCCCGGGCAAGAGGTAAACGTCAACTCTGAGATCCGCAGATTCATAGACGGGTTTGAAGGGATTATCCACGGTAATGGTAGGTATTTTCCTCACATTCTCGCCTCTGTTCGTGCCGACCGCTATCGGCACTCTATCCTTCATCAGGTAGTTCGAAAGGTTGGGGATCTCCTCCCCGCCTCTGGCATGGCTCACAAGCTCTATGTTTATTTTCCCGTCAGGTGGGTTCGGCATACCGGTTTTCCTCAATACGACATATTTCTGGGAACATCCCCCAACTAAAAACACAAGGGAAATCAAGAGGACAGAAAAAACCGCCTTCATAATGTTTCCCCTTTCGGTTTCCGGACCCCGGGTATTGGCGGAGACAACCGGGCTGTTTACTATTAGCTTAGAGAAATTCTCTCATAAGCTTGGAATAGGGACCGCTGTGGATCTCCGGTCTGAAATAGACCTTCTTCATATAGTCCAAAGCGCCCGAGAACCTCTCAAAACCGGCTGAGAGCTCCTCGAAAAGGGCAGCGCCCGGCTTATAGAGCACTCTGTCGAACTCCGAGACCGACTTATAGGACTTCCTGCCTTCGGCTATATAATAGCCGAGTATGGATCTTCTTATCACGTTCTCCCTGAAGATCCCCGTCATAAACAGGGTATAATCCCCCAGATGCTTCTGTATATCCCTTTCTCTGAAAAGGCTATAACCGGGATCCTCGGGATGGGAACCCCTTTCCAATTCTATCAGCATCTCCACAACGGTGTCGAGCCTCCTCCCGGCGGAATCCCTTATCCTGTAGAGGTTCTCCGTCCGTGCAAACCGGGCAAGAACATCTGATATATACTCGATTATTACACTATCAGATATGAACAGCTCCGAGAAGGCCCTCTTTACAATTCTGTCAAAGAACTGTTTAAGGGAAGCCTTAGGTATATCCTTCATCGAAAGGATACCTCCAAATTCAAGGAATTCCGAAGAGCCCTTTTTGCCTTCTGCCTGATCTCAAAAGTTTATAGAAAAGTATACTATATTCATCAAGGTGTCAAGTTTGTTTTTGAGAGCCTTCGTCAGATAATCCCCTGATCAGCGAAGCTCACGGAGCTGCCATCCCCTATTATGATATGGTCCAATACCTTTATACCAAGCACTTCCCCGGCCTTGACAAGCTGTCTCGTGATATCTATATCCTCTGCCGATGGAGTCGGATCGCCTGAGGGATGGTTGTGGACCAGTATGACCGAGGCAGCGGATTCCCTGATGGCCGGGAGGAAAGCTTCCCTCGGATGTACGATGCTTGCGGTCAGGCTCCCCTCGGAAACGGTCACATCCTTTATTACCCTGTTTTTCACATCGAGGAGAACGCACTTGAAGACTTCCTTTCTGAGGTTCCTCATAACCGGGAGATAAAGGGAGCTGACATCTGAGCTCGTTCTGAGAGAGGTCCCTCTATCGACAGGACTGGCGAAAAGCCTCTTTCCTATCTCGAGTGCAGCAGCTATCTGGGTGGCCTTTGCGGGGCCTATTCCTCTCACCTTACGGAGCTCCGCCATCCCGGCATTATCCATCGCCCTGAAGCTCCCGAACCGATTGAGGAGTGACCTCGAGAGGTCGAGGGCGCTCGCCCCGGAGGAGCTGTCCCCGGTGCCGAGGATAACGGCCAGAAGCTGGGCATCGGAAAGCGCTGCGGGGCCGTACCTGATAAGCCTCTCACGTGGTCTCTCGTCCTCGGGCCAGTTCTTTACAGGTCCTGATATGGATGTCATAACATGCCTCCTGAGTTTGACATCCTGTGCAGGCCGGAGATATTAAGTTGCGGGAGGCAGGGGATAACTGTGGAAAGGGGGATTAACCTGCGATCAGAAGATTATATATGCTGTAGTCCTTCAAAACTTCCTTGATGTAGTTCTGAGTCTCGGCAAAAGGTATCAGCTCCACAAACTCGTCCGGATCGCTGTAATCGATCCTTTTGATCCATCTTCTCACATTAGATGGGCCCGCATTATAGGCGGCCAGTGCCAACACCAGATCATCGAAACTCCTGAGCTGGTCGGCGAGGAATATGCAGCCGAGCCTGACGTTCAGCTCGGGATCAGTAAGGTCGCTTACTTCTATGCCTCTGAGTCCGAGCTTCCCGGCGATAAACTTCCCCGTCGACGGCATAAGCTGCATGAGCCCCACAGCACCGGCACTTGAACTAACCATATGATCGAAAAAGCTCTCACGCCTTATGACGGCAAGTACAAGTGCAGGGTCAAGTTCGAGTTCCTCTGAGAATTTCTCGGCAAGGTTGATATAATATTCAGGATAGAATACCCTGAGGGTGGCCTCGTCACTTAGATCAAATCTCCCATCATTGACGCGCTTTGCAAGCTTCACCCTCAATCTGAAGCTCTTCCCGAAGAAACCCATCCTCTCATATTCATCCGAAAGGGCACGTAGTATTGCACTGTCATCCTGACCTTTTCTCAGGATTGGTCTCAACTCGACCTCAGCAAAATCCTTGAGCCCCAACTCGAGAAGCAAGACTCCACGGGTGAAACTGACATGGTCTTCACTCTCGAGTTTCCTTTCCTCGGGACCTGGATAAAGTCCGGCATTGCCTCGCCAGAGTATAGTCTTTGGGGTGTCGAGTTTCGCCTGTGCCTTTACAGTGTAGTATGACTTTGGAAAGGCATTGGAGGCCTTTTCCCACCAGGTTCCGGCCTCCTGCCCGAGTTTTTCCGAGCTTTTTCCTGCCCAGAAAAAGAAGGCATCCCTTAGTGAACCTTCCGCAATTCTCCCGGCGTTGTCCACGAAATGTCTGAGGGCGCCTTCATAATCGCCATCCTTATAGAGTCCAAATCCGATCCTCCAGAGGGATAGACCGAAGAAATCGCTATCAGGGAACCTCTTCGAAAGGTCTTCGTAAATCTCTCTGGCCTCCGAAAAATCACCGTTTGTTTCACAGAGTTTGCCGGCATTCCACAGTGCCCTGGCAGCCATAGGATGCTCCGGGAAATCTTTCGAGAACTCTATATATCTCTTCTTCGCCTCGCTGTACCTCCCGGACTTGTCCGAACACCTGGCCATATAGAACCTGGCCATACCGGAGATGTACCTGTTAGGGGACTTCGGGCTTACCTTCCTCAGTTCGTTTTGAGCTTTCCCATAATCACGTTTCCTGTACAGGCTCTTCCCTATATAATAATTTGCTTCCCAGGCTCTTTTGGGATAGGACTTCCCGAAGCTTCCGAACTCCTCTACTGCCCTGTCGTATTCGCCCGAGGAGAGATATACGAGTCCGCGCCAATAAGAATTCATAGGGTCGGGTTTGACATGGGTTGAATCTATGAGGGCAGCAGCCTCAAGCGCATGGAGGGTCGAGGGGTATAGCTTCATTACTTCCAAAAGGGCCTTATATGCCTCGGCATACATTTCAGATCGCAGGAAAGATTTTCCGAGCTTTAAAGTCGCTTCGGCCTTATCACCGGGAGAAAGATCGATACCCTTAGCCCTTTTCCATATCTCAATGGCTTCTGTGTAGCCACCTCTCGAAAAGTATATATCCCCGATCCTGAACAAGGCATTCCTGGAAGCGGGATTTTCGGTATCGGATCTGAGCAACCCGTAATAAACGCTAAGGGCGCTATCCTGCAAACCTTGTCCTTCCAGGCATTCCCCTCTGAAAAACTCGAGATAATCCTGGAGCTGCGGAAAGCGGGATTTAGCCCTATCAAAACCCCCTATGGCTTCCTCCGGATAGCCCAATTCCTTCTGACAGAGGGCAAGTTGAAGCTCAGCGATAAAAGCCCTGTCCCTCGAAAGTCCTTTTCGAAGAGCTTCGGTGAGGATTTCAGATGCGTTGCCAAACTTCCGGCGTAAGATGAGGTCCCTCGCCCTATCGACAGGGTCTCTCTTCTCGGACCAATATGGCCTCCTCGCGCGCCCGGTTCCGATCCGTTCAGTGGAAGTTACCGTAAGCAAGCACAGGAATAAAGCTCCAATCGATATTTTGAGTAGCCTGCCGCCCATTATCCACACCTCCCAGCCTCAAAGTTACATCCCATCGCAAGCGAAATCATTAATGAACACAAATGAGTGAATTTGCTGCCGATGCCGGATTAATCCACAAAGAGGAGAATTAGAGGTTTGATCATGAAATTTAAGAAATTACCTGGTAACAATTTGGATAGCGATCATCACGGTGCCAGATGCGGAGAACTTTCCCGCCGTACCAGATCACTCTGTCCTTCTTTGCCCTCCACTGAACCTCCCCCGGCATTCAGGGAGGAGAATGGAAGGTGGTTCTATGTGGACACAAGAGCCATTATCCAGGGTTGTTGCCTAAATAAATTCTTAGCACTCATTATCAAAACCCGATTAAGTGGGCACGATAAACCGTGCCCCTGCAATTTGATCGAATCGATCCTGTACCACTACCGAAGGGAAAGTCCCTTCAAAATCGAAATCATACCATCGAGGCACACCCGGCTCGCATATTCTCCGGACTCGGAGAACTTGCTTCCACCCGGGCGATTCAGCTCTTCTTCCGAAAGCTTGACCGGCCTCCAGTGCGTCTCCAGCGAGGCGTAACCTTCATACCCATCCTCGTTGAGAGCCTTAAACTGGCCCCTGAAATCTATATCTCCCTCTCCTATCGGCGTACATTCGACCTCATTGGTAGCCGGATCCTTTCTGGCATCCTTCACATGCATGTGGACCATCTTATCCCTGATCTCCTCGTATCCATCGGGATAGGGGGTCTCCTCTTCGGTGTCAGATATGCAGTTTGCGGGATCCCAAATGGAGCCGACGTAGGGCGAGTTGAGCTCATCGAAGAAGGTGGCGAGATTTCTCCCGATCCCAATCATGGTACTCGCCTCGTTCTCGATCCCGAGTGCGATATCCTCTGCCTCGAGTATCTTCACCGGTTCCTCGAACTTATCGACTATCCGCTGCATATTATCCTTTAAGAAACCTTTTCTCCAGAAGGTGAAGCCTCTGACAACCCTGCAGTCAAAGGAATGGGCCAGATCTATGCAATTTCTGAGTATCTGGATGTGCTCTTTATATTCATCATCCGAATCGATATCGCACTTGAAAAACGGAGAAGCTATGCTACACACTTCAAGTCCGGTGCCATCCAGTATCTCCTTCATCCGTTTCCTATCTTCAGGGCCAATGCTCTGAGGCGGGTTGTCCCAGACGCTCCTGATCTCGAGCCCATCGAGTCCGTATTCGAGCGCGATGTCAACGGCTACCTGGAAGTCCTGGGATACCTCATCTGTGAAAATCCCAAGTTTGAACATATCTGAAGCTCCTTTCAACCCAAATTGATCTCCTTACCCGTCTTCGAGGATTCATAAATGGCCAGGAGAAGCTCGACTGATTTCCTCGCGCTTTCACCTGTTATCATCGGATCCCGATCCTCCTTAACGGCCGAGACCATATCTGCTACAAGTTCTACATGTCCTTCCATACCAATAGCAGCAGGATCAGAAACTCCGCCCGACGTCTTCCCCTCCAGCTCCACATCCTGATCAACAGCCCTGTCATCCTCTCCTTCGGTAAAAGCAAACCTGGTTATGTTGGCATCCTCAAGTATTATGGTCCCCTTTTTGCCATGCAACATAAGCTTTGTTGACTCTCCGGGATTCACCGAAGTCGTACCCTGGATTACCCCGTAAGCACCGTTCTTAAATGTCAGAAGCGCTACGGCGGTATCCTCAACCTCTA
>CAZTBA010000151.1:0-13083 GCA_964611725.1 uncultured bacterium | reverse complement strand
GTTTGGCAATTATCGGAAGCCCGAAATCCATGAAAAAGATAGATAAGTATTGCAGGGATGTTTCGCCCATTCTGTTGGACTACAAAGGACCTGACCCAAAGCTCACATACGGTGCAACCCGGGTTTGCATTGCAGTTGCCAATAATATGGCTGAAGACGGCAATAATGAGGGAGCTATCCGTGTATTGGACAACACATTGGCGCTATCCAAAGGCGATTTCGATCCCCGCATTCAGGTTGCCGGCAGTTTTACAGATGACGTAATACAGACATATGTTAAAGCTGTCAACAACATGGCAGAGGAAAACAACAGGCAGAAAGCTATCAGCATGTTAAACGGATTATTGGAAGTTGAGAGCAATCTTGCCACACGTGCTCAGATAACTGATAGCATTGAGAGGTTGGGGGTCAGAATCGGTGGCGAACCGGCCAGAGCCGGTTTCATCACGCACTGGTATCTCATCGGTCCATTTCCCTGGGATAGGGAGGTCAACAATCTGGACAAAATCTTTGTAGGTGAGCCAGATATAGACCTTGACAAGTCATACCAATTTGAAGACAGGGTAATGAGGTGGGAGAAATACGTAAATAATCAGGAAGTTATTGAGTTCAAGAAGCTATTTGCTCCTCACATTTCCAACGTTGCGATATACGCCTATACTGAAATCAGCCTTCCTGAAGCCCAGATTCTGCTTTTGAAGATTGGCAGCGACGATGGGTTCAGGTGCTGGTTCAACGGTGAGGAAGTTGGCATGTTCGATGGGATCAGAGGCTATCAACCCGATGAAAGCTGGCTCAAGATCAAGGGCAGGAAAGGCATAAATACTATCCTGATAAAGAACTTCCAGGGAGTGGGCAATTGGGCACTCAGCGTAAGGCTAACTGATGTCAACGATAGCCCTATTGATTTGACCGATCTGTATAAGCCTGATTAATATATTTTCTACAGGGTTTTTCCTATCTTCCTGTGTACTTGAGTTTTTCGAAAGGGTAAATAACAGCAGTTAATAGACCTCCATGTTTACGATATGCACCAATTGTGGGGAATATCACCCTTATAAGGATGTCGATCCTAGCGGACCGTACCTGATATGTCCGCACTGCAATCACAAGCGGAAGTTCACGATGGTGCCTCTGTTCATAATTACAGGAGCCAGTGGCACCGGAAAATCCGCTCTGTTGAATGAACTTCTGCAACTGGATGAAAAGCCTGATCTGGTTTACCTCGAAAGCGACATGCTCTGGCGGGAGGAGTTCGCAGCACAGGGAACACAACCTTACAGGGATTTATGGTTACATGTATGCTTCAATATCTCTCAAAGCAAACATCCGGTAGCGCTTTTCGGTAGCACCAGCCCTTCTGAATTTGAAAACTCCCCTATGCGCAAGTATTTCTCGGAAATCCATTACCTGGTGCTCGTATGCGAGCGCGGCACTTTGGAAGACCGTCTATTGAGAAGACCCAAGTGGCGTAGCTCTTCCAACCCCGAGAAGATCAGAGAGCACATTGATTGGAACCAGTGGTTCATAGAAAATGCTTCCAGTGCCGGACCGAGGTACTCTGTACTGGACACAACTAATAAGGGAATAGTGGAATGCGTTCAGGGGCTAATCGAATGGATCAACAAATTCCTGTAAGAATACCTGGACGAAAAGCAAGATTTCAAAACCGGACTGGAGAAAACGTGGCCGGCCCATAGAAGAAAAGTGGACGCTAAAAGAGAATACTAAAAGTAGCCTATAGATGAGATTGAGGGAAATATCCGAACAAGAAAGCCAAGATAGAATTCAGCACGAGGATAATCTCAGATAGAGCAGAGAAAAGGAGGAGAATCAATTATGGGAAAGAAGAAGCTAATTTTGACAGCAGCTATTGTCCTGATAGCTCTCATTATTATGTTCAGATATTATACTGATTGGCTCTGGTTTAAGAACCTTGGTTTTTCCGGAATTTTCTGGACTGTTCTCCTGACAAAACTTACTACAGGGGTCATTGTTGGCCTGGTGTTCTTCGGAATTTTCTGGGGAAATCTACATCTGGCACACAGAATGGATGTAAATAGAGGTATTCAAGCCATGGTAGTCTCCCAGGAATCTGATGAGCAGGTCCCTCCCATAGGATTCAGCGCTACGGGCATGGTGATCCTGATTGCATCGATATTTCTTGCCATGCTTTCCGGGCTTATTGCCTTTTCGAAATGGAATATGATCCTGAAATATCTTCATCCGATTTCTTTTGAGATATCCGACCCCATTTTCAACAAAGATGTCGGATTCTATGTATTTTCACTTCCTTTCTACTCGTTTCTTCAGTCATGGTTTTTTTCGGCACTGATACTTACCCTGCTTGGAATAATCTGGGTGTATATCTTTGATGGTGCGATACAGACCCGTGGTCAACTGAGGGCGTTGCCTCATGCTGTGGGACACGTTTCTGGCATGATTGGCGGGATCCTTTTAGTAGCCGCTTGGGGCTACCGACTCAAAATATTCAGGCTGCTTTATTCGTCCCGGGGAGTAGCTTACGGCGCCAATTATACCGACCACAACGTTCAGATTTATATTTACTGGATATTGACCATTGCTGCAATCGTGATAGGAGCCCTGCTATTTCTGAATATTTTTGGGAGACGGCTGAGATACGTTGTCCTGGGTGTCGGCGTGTTTATCTCAGCCGTGATTTTGATAGGGTCCATACCCTCTGCTCTGGTCCAGAATCTCATAGTAGAACCTAATGAACTTGCCAAGGAAAGCTCATATATACGGCACAATATAAACTTCACCCGTCAGGCCTACAATCTGAATCAAATAAAAGAAGAGGATTTCCCGGCATCTGAAGATCTCACGTTGAAAGACTTAGAGGAGAATGAAATCACCATTCAAAACATAAGAATATGGGATGAAAGGCCCCTTCTGCGCACCTACAGCCAGATCCAGGAAATACGTCTCTACTATGATTTCGCTTCCGTGGATGTAGATAGATATTACATTGAGGGCCGGTACCGCCAGGTGATGCTTTCTCCAAGGGAACTGGTCACTTCCCAGATTCCGGCAAAGGGTTCAACCTGGGTAAACAAATCTCTGAAATATACCCACGGATATGGACTGGCCCTCAGTCCGGTGAACCAGGTGACTGCGGAAGGTCTACCTAAGTTGCTGATAAAGGATGTGCCGCCGGTCAGCTCGGCGGATATTTCTATAACCAGACCGGAGATCTACTACGGTGAGAAAACCAAAAATTATGTTATTACCAAGACAAAAACGCCCGAATTTGACTATCCCAAGGGAGACGAGAACGAATATGCCATATATCAGGGCAAAGGAGGGGTCCGCCTGAACAATTTCTTAAAGAGGCTGGCTTTTGCAATACGTCTAACAGATATAAACATTCTCATAAGCACTTATATTACCCCGGACAGCCAGCTTATGCTCCACCGTAGCATAGATCAGCGACAGCGTGCCATAGCTCCATTTCTTGAGTATGATAGTGATCCTTACATTGTTGTTTCTGATGAGGGAAGGCTATTCTGGATCCAGGATGCATATACAACCACCAATATGTTTCCTTATTCAGAGCCGGTTAGAAGGAGGGGGATAAATTACATCAGAAACTCGGTAAAAGTAGTGATAGATGCTTACAACGGCGATCTCTCATTCTTCGTGGTGGATGAGAAAGATCCGATTATAAGATCATATGAAGAGATCTTTCCTGGAGTGTTTAAGTCGTATAAGGAGATGCCTGAATCCCTCAGGAAGCATATCCGGTATCCCAAAGATTACTTTCATATACAGGCCTTTATGTACCAATCGTATCACATGGAAGACGTTCAGGTGTTTTACAATCAGGAGGATCTCTGGCAAATGCCATCCGAGATGTACAGCGAAAATCGACAGCCTATGGAAGCGTATTACATCATAATCAAGCTTCCGGGACAGGAGAAGGAGGAGTTTCTCCTTATGGTGCCGTTTACTCCTTCCAAAAAGGATAATATGATTGCCTGGCTGGCGGCAAGGAACGACATCCCCCACTACGGTCAGCTTCTGGTTTACAAGCTTCCCAAGGAAAAGCTTATCTTTGGCCCGATGCAGATAGAGGCCCGCGTTGATCAACAGCCGGAGATCTCCAGGGAGCTGACTTTGTGGGGTCAGAGGGGGTCCAGAGTGATAAGAGGGAACCTTCTGGTTATCCCGGTCAACCGGTCATTTATTTATGTAGAGCCAGTATATCTGGAGGCAAGGCTTGAACAGGAGTTTCAGCCGGCGTCAGGACCAACCCAGGTAATAAGAAGCATTGAGCGCCAACAGGCGACCACAGCAGGGCGAACAGCTTCTTCGGCTGCGCTGCCTGAACTGAAAATGGTCATAGCCGCTTTTGGAAACCGCCTGGCAATGAGGGAGAATCTGAAAGCAGCTCTGGAAGGAGTCGTCAGCGGTGGAGGGTCTGCCCCGGAAAAAGAAGCAATCCCCGTTAGAGAAGTTGGAAGAACGGGAAAAGGGCTCCCCAAGGACTTAGAAGAGCTTGTTTCACTTGCCAGAGTGCATTATGACAACGCCCGGGATGCTCTGAGAAACGAAGACTGGGCCAGATTTGGCAAGGAATGGTCCAGGCTACACGATATACTGGAAAAACTGGATAAGTCGAGGGAGGAAGCCTATTTCTAATTTAGCTCCTCAGTTCCACTCCTTTTTAGTTCCAATAAACCGGTGCCACTAAATTCTCCAATTACTCGAATTGGAGCGATGTGATCTTTAACAGATATAGGGGGAAAGATGGCCGAACTCAAACTGATGAGAAAGAAGATCGATCTCAACCGTTCGGAGATTCTGTTTTCCGAACGGTTTACTCAGGATCGCCTCGCGCGTGATTGGACGATCTGCAGCGGCGAATGGTGGGTCGAGGACGGATGTCTCCTGGGCAGAAACCCGGAGAATGCCCCGGGACAGATCATCTCGAAAGTTAGCTTTACGGACGACATTCTGATGGATTTTGAAGGCGAGACGGTATTGCCCTCGGCACATGACATCGACTGGATGTGGAATATCTCATGGAATGAAGACCATACCGGGCGTGGCTTTGCCTACGTCGCAGGACTTCAGGGCTGGTGGGATGGCAAAGTCGGCTTCGAGAAAGCCCCCGACTATCGCTTAGTTGCAGGCACGCCGCTCTTCGACTTTGCTCCCGGCCGCACCTACCACATCCAGAGTGGGAGCATCGACGGTCACTGCTTCGTGTTTGTCGACGGCCGACTGCTGATCGAACTGATGGATCCGGACCCCATCTCCCTCGAAACAGGCGGGCATATAGGTTTCGAGGCCTATGCCAGTTATATCCGCATCCGCAACCTTGTGGTGCGCCGGATCGCCTGGGAAGCGGTCGAGGAGCACTACATGCCGGAGTGGTAATCAATGGCATGTCTGATTGAGATTGGATTCGATGTCATCGATCCGACTCAACCGGAATACATGAACCCGATCAAGGTCAGAAAGAAATTTGGCGACCGCATGGCAGTTCATCAGATGCGTTGTTATCGCACCTGATTATCTTACTCCTCCAAAACAGACAAAGCAGCAGCCAGATAACCAAGACCCCAGGCACTGGCGATCTCATCGTGTGGGTCATAGTCGACCCTCGGGAGATGTTCAGGACACACGAGCCCTTGATAGCCACTGTCCCGCAAACTCCTGAGAACTCCGATGATATCAACTTCACCTTTGCCGAAGGAGGTCTCATCAAATCCATTCGGTTTGCGGATCACGTCCCGAGCATGTACGAAGAAGATCTTTTCTCCAAGCTGATGTATGATATCATACAGGTTATCACCAGCCAACTGATAACAGCCCATGCAAAAGGTGAAACCATTGTAAGCACTTGGATTTGACTCTATTAGTCGCTTCATACCATTGTAGTCCCAGATTAGAAACCTGGGCCACTGGTGCCCATGATTGGCTATGCGAACCCTCGCCTCCTCAGCACACGGAATGATTTCCCGGTAGAGCTCCGTGAGATGTTTCCACTGTTCCTCGCGTAAATTCTTATCTTCAAAAGAGTCAATGTTGAGGAGTAGAAATAGTGTATCTATTCCCATCTTTCCCATCGCATCGATCGTATGACAGATTATTTCTGCCTTCCACTTTGCCCTTTCGGTCGAAAGAATCGAATTTTCGTCAATAGTTTCGGTCAACATCCTTAGGGCAAGGTTGTTTTCATCAAATCCCTGCTTATACCTCTTGAGACACTTCAACTCCATAAAACCTGAATTATTGTAACAACCATTAACCTCAGGAAAAGCCCATACATCCTCTACGGCCAATTTTGAAGCATACTCATAGACCCGATCTATATCGTTACCACAGAAGTCCGTCCTTATAGCGACCTTCATAAAGACATCTCCTTTCCCCCGTTTCGAAACTGGGCACTGTGAGCTTTTTCCATAAGTTCCAGAGGCCGATCCACCTCCGATGACAGCGGAAAATGCACTACGGTTCGCATCCGCGAGGATTCATAGATAGCCGCAACTATTTCAAGTGTCTCGCTGGCCTGTCGCCCACTCAACATATGCTCCTCGTTATCTCTGATACAATCGATCATGGTTTCCACGACCCGTTGCCACGCTTTTATCCAGTAATATTCAATCGTAGATCTTCCCAATATCTCCAATCTCGGTTTACCTGTCAGTGGAGTTTCTACATCAAATTTCTTCCAACCTGACGTAGCACTGTTCATTAGCGCTACCCACGATTTAGCCGGATAATTGCCACCTGAGATGCGGATTACTCCTTCCGTACCGGTCAAGACCATCGAGTAACCCACATGATCCCCCCTCGCGCGACCGGCCAAGATGAAACCCTCTTTATCATTTTCAAATTTGATATAGCCTATCGCCGAATCCTCTACAGTGTGACCCCAACTACAGGATCGTCTGTTCTGCCAATCGACCTGTCCCAGAACCCATCGTACTGGCTTATCCCCCGTATAGAAACGAATCAGATCTATACCGTGATCATCAGTAAAGATATCCCCCTGGTATACCTCGGCCCTCAGTAGCTCTCCTATCTCACCATTATCCAGCAAATCCTTGGCTTTTACATATCTATCCTCGAATCGACGTTGATGACATATAACAAGCCTGCAATGTCCCCGATCACACGCTTCGACCATCCTATTTGCATCGAATAGACTGAGGGACATCGGCTTCTCACACAGGATCCCCTTGACTCCCCAACGGGCTGCTTCCACAGTCATCTCACAATGTAATTCAGGCCAGGTGCAGACGCTTACGATATCCAGGTGTTCCTGCCTGAGCATCTCGACATAATCTGCGTAAAGACGGTCTACCCCGTATTCTTCTGAGAATTTTCTCAGCCGTTCAGGGTCCGTATCCGCTGCAGCTACCACCTGTGTGGCTTGTGTGGCTCCGTAGCCGTTCATATGACCTGTCGAAACCCACCCGCATCCTATGATTCCTACCCGATACGTTTCAGAAGACATTGTGCCCCCTTAACCTATTGTTGCTTATGGCCATAAATTGTTGAAAAAGGGATAACTGGTTCTCTGCGAAGGTCCTCTCGATATCTTGTAGGCGTCCGAAGAATGGTGCGAGTTTGTCATTGCCTGTATACGATTCATAGAATGACCTCATCCGCCACAAATTAGAAGCCGAAAATCCCTTAATCCCGGGAAATTCGGCTTGTAGATCCTTTGCCAACCGTTCGACCACCGATTTTCCCCAAGTCTCCCTTTCCTGTCGCTCCACAATCATCTGCCCGATGTCCCGGTAAAGTTCGATCAGCTCTTTGTTTACAGCTTTGAGCGCTTCGTACCGGGCATCACGGATACGCTGTCTAATGTCCCGCAAAAGATCCGAATATTCAGCGATTTTCATTTCGTCACCCATTCTACCCCCTTAGAAGCTGCACCACATTCTCCGCAATCCGCTCCTCCAGTTCCCGTCTTGAAGTAGACACCTATCAGCAATTGGCCGGAAGGTTTGTGAAAACCACTCAAACTTTATTTCATCCTCTTACTTTTACCCATTTTACAGTCAAAAGTGAAACCTGTCAAGCGCAAAATGGATGGGAGTCAGTGATAAGCTAAGCAACCGTTGTGGGGGAAATCAGCGACATCATTGGCATCAGCGACTCAGTGTACCGATCTTTGATTCACCCGATCCTGACGCCCTTAGCGTGGGCTACTGAATCATCGATCGCATTTATAGGCCATTGACAACACTGATCTACCATCACACTCTTTGGGAAGTCCGATCTTTACAAATAATTGAGGAGAATAGCACGAAAAATCTTGACAGAACAGTATGATTATCTTATGATGAGCCTGTGTAAAATCGCTGGCCTTCTTCAAAAATCCTGTTTATTAACTGTATGGATATCAGGGTAGAAACTCAAGTCAAATTAAAACCATTGGAAACAGTTCTCTTTTGCCAATATCTTCGCAACAGAAAACTATACCCTTATTACCGAGAATGATTGATAACTCACCATCGAAAAACAACGAAGCATTTGCAGAGTTTCAATATTACAGATTGAAATCCTATGAAAATCATCAAGGCGAACCTGCGATATTGAAAAGGGCCCGTGCCTTTGAATACGCCCTCAAAAACATGACCCTCTCCATAGAAGGTATCTTTGCCGGAAGCCAGAGGGCAGCTTTCCCTCACGTCTATCACCATTTCACAGGCAAACAATCGAAAGTTGACTGCTATCCCGAAGATCCAAACTACATCAACAAATTGACCGGTCGAAGGTTTGAGGCCAGAGAATATCAGGACGCTTTGCGCTACTGGGATCAGGAAGACGAATATGCTAAAACGGAGAAAGGGTTACTGACAGACGAAGAAAAAGCCCTGTTTGATTCTATGACCGTTATCGGCAAAAGGGTCACCGGTCACATGATCGCCAATTATGAACCTGTTTTAGGTCATGGACTTGAAGCCGTAATTCAAGATGCGCAAGCCAGGATGGAAGAAGGTTCTTCCTCTGAGAAAAGACTTTTCTATGAGGCGGTGAAGATTTCCGCAGAGGCTGTAATCAATTGGGCTGAACGTTACAGTAAACTGGCGAAACAAGAAGCGAGATCTACTAATGATCACAAAAGGGAAGAAGAACTTAAGAGAATAGCAGAGGCGTGTAAGAAAGTCCCGGGGAAAGGCGCAACTAACTTCTATGAGGCATTGCAATCCTTTTGGCTCCTCCATTCAGCATTGATGCTCGAGCAGATGACCCCTTATGCGTCAAGCTTCGGAAGGTTCGACCAGTATATGTTTCCGTTTTACATTAAGGACATAGAAGCAGGGATGACAACAGAAGAAGCTAAACAAATGCTCACAGGATTTTACGCGAAGGCAAATGAAGGCGATCAGGTATCGCAAAACCTCCTGATCGGCGGCCTGAAGGCAAATCCTGGGAGGACCCTTCCTCAGGAGCCAGGAGAAGTTGATGTTAGCAAACTCCTTAAGGACGGACACTTAGTAGACGCCACTAATGATCTGTCACGGTTAATACTTGATTCTATAGATGAACCAAGACTTCCCCAGCCCTCGGTAGCGTTGCGATATCACAGGAGTTTACCCAAGGACTTCTTCCATGAAGCCTTGCATGTCGCAATGCGCAGAGGTGGTATACCTGCCATTCATAACGATCACTCCGTAATTCCAACAATGGTTCGGGCAGGTTATAGCCCGGAAGATGCGATCAATTACGTTATTGCCGGCTGTCAGGAGTTTACTGCCGTGGATGATAATTCTGCAACAACGGCCGGAAGGATGAGTTTGCCTGAGATTATAAGAAGGGTTACGGTTAATCAGTCATTTGACAATTATGAATCCTTGCTCACTGCCTCGAAACAGGTTATTAAAGATGCTATTCACAAAATGGTAGTGATGGAGCGAAAATATGATGAGATGCAATGGACCTTAAGGCCTGTTCCTTTTCTATCGGCGATGATGCCCCACTGCATGGAAGAGGGAAAAGATTACAGGGCCGGCGGAACTAAATATAACTTTTCCGGTTGCTTTGCGGTCGGACTTGCCAACGCTGCGAATATGCTTGCCGCCCTCAAAAAATGCGTTTTCGATCAAAAATCAATTGATTATGACGAATTAATCGGCGCAATCGAAAATAACTGGGAAGATAGAGAACTGTTACGGAGTAACTGCCTGAGCGCTCCGAAATTTGGAAATGATGATCAGTATGCAGATGATATTGCGAGAGACTTATTTGAATATATATGTGATGTAGTCTCAGTAGAAAGAAATGCAAGAGGTGGCTTTTGGAAACCAGGATTTAACACACCTACAATACATGTGATAATGGGAGGGACATGCAGGGCAACGCCTGACGGAAGAAATGATTTTGAAAGCTTTGCATACGGAACCGGTCCAATGATGGGGACCACACATGGAATTCCTACTGAAATAATTTTGTCAGTCGGAAAATTGGAGCAATTTCCTGCCACCCATGGAACTGATTTTGAGCTTGCCTTTTCACCAGGTATTCTGCCCCGAGAAAGTGGCCTACGCATACTGGATTCTCTCGTCCGTACCTATTTCGATCTGGGAGGACATCATCTGCAACTTCACGTTGTAAATCCCTCCGTATTAAGAGACGCCCAGAAACATCCCCAAAAATATCCGGACCTGATTGTAAGAGTTCACGGATTCAGCGCTAAATTTATAAAACTCGACGAGATGACCCAGAAAGACATAATCGCACGATTGGAGGGAGGAATACTTTTTGATAAATCCGATGAGTTTTCCACATGAACTCAATGCAATATTAGAGAAAATCCCCTTACTTTATAGTGACAGGCTTTATGATTTAACCATGCAGGACAGCTTTCAAAAAACTGTTGTGGCAAATCAAATTGGCCTTGAAGAGAGAGTTAGAATATTCAATACAATTTCCAAAAATGAGCTAAGAATTGATGTAGGCTTCGGCCCTATAGATGCTGAAATACAACCCTATGAACTGTGGTTATATTATATTCCATTAGGTCAAAACATTTTCAATAGTTTTGAAACAAAAAAGGAGAGGTATCTTGTGGGAGTTTGTGGACCTCCCGGCTCTGGCAAATCATATAAAACAGCAACACTGTGTGCCGTAATGCAAGTAATGTATGGAAGAGATAAGATCCAGTGGGTCCCTTTCGATGGCTTTCACTTCAGCAATGAATATTTGAGGAACCACTTCATTAATACAGATCACGAAACGTTACAAAACCATCCCGCCTTGAGCATATTACTCAAAGATGAACAGGGCTACCTTTTAGATGACGGTCAGAGAATTCCTTTAAAGGCAATAAAAGGCATGGCTCCTACATTTGATGCAGAATCCGCTATGAATAAATACAGAGAATACTTTGAAAACAGTGGAACTATGTATTTCCCATTCTATGATAGAAAAATCCACGATCCGGTACCGGAAGGCAACCTGATACCTCAGTCAGTCAGGATTCTATTAACAGAAGGAAACTTCCTGTTTTTGGACGAGGGTCGTTATAGAGGAATGCCTGATATGTTCGATTTAAGGATATTTTTGGATTCTATACCTGAATCAAATTTAAGAAGCTGTTTTAACAGGCATTTGGAAGGTGGAAAATCTAAAGAAGATGCCCAAAGAAATCTGGATTGGGTTGATAGTCCTAACCAGACAATTGTAAATGCGACTAAGGCCAGAGCCGATTTGGCGGTTAAGGTGAATGAAAAAGCTGCTATATCGGCTGTCGAGCATAGATAACACAGGTTACTACTAGAATTAGAATAACCGTATTACGGACGTCATCTCCCTGAACCACGATTTCCTAAAGGACTACACGATTCTTCTCAAGCCTGATTTTTAGACATAAAAGGAGGCGCCGTGGAAGACAGCTTCAAAGGCTGGTTTCAAATTCGCTCCTACGAGGTTGATTTTCAGAGAAAAGTGCAACCGGTAACGCTTCTCAATTACCTTCAAGATGCTGCCAGTGAAAATGCCAAGAGGTTGGGACTTTCCGTAACCGATCTTTCTCCGAAGAATCTCACCTGGGTGCTTTCACGCTATCACATAAAGATCACGAGATATCCTCTCTGGGGTGAATTTATAAAGGTGGAGACATGGCCCTCCGGAAGGCAGAGGCTCCTCGCCATAAGAGATTTCGAGGCTACAGATGAAAAGGGCGATACCCTTGTCCTGGCAACCAGCTCATGGATACTGCTAAACCTCCAGAACAAGCGCCCCCTCCGGCTGGACGATTCTCTGCCGGAATATCCGGTTTTGGATCGCAGAACTATAGAGGATGACTTCAAACCGCTGCCGGTATTAGAAAAAGCAGATATCGAGCTGCTGTTTCGGGTCCGGATGAGCGATTTGGATTTGAATACTCACGTTAACCATACCGTATATATCCAGTGGGCGCTGGAAACAGTTCCACAGGAAATATTACAGAAGAATCGTCCCACTGAAATTGAGGTGGCGTTCCGTGGAGAAGTATTTTACGGACATAGAATTGTATCAAGGACACAGGTAATTGAGAATGCAGCATCACCTTGTTTTCTGCATCAATTGATAAACGAAGAGAATGGAGATGAGCTGACCCGATTGAAAACTCTATGGAAATAATTCGGAGAAGGGAGCCTATTTACATGGGAATGAACTCGCGCGAAAGGATCGAGGCGGCGCTGAACCACAGGGAACCAGACCGCACACCGGTCTTCGAGTACGTATTGTTGTCGCCAGTGGCCGATAAGCTGCTCGGCCGCCTTTATGCCAGTGATCCTGCTAACTGGGATGCTATCGTTCGGGAGAAGGGCTGGAAAGCCGCCGTCAGACAGGACGCGATTGACAGGCTGGACCTTGCGATCCTCCTGGGCCACGACATGATGTATGTAACACCTAACCCTGAGCCACCCAATCCCACGGCAAAACCCTTACAACCTCAGGAAAGCCCCCCCGAAGATCCCGTTGAGGTGCTCAGGCTACGCAACCAAAAGGCTGCAACCTTGCCACCACCATCGGATGATATTTTTCTGATCTACACTTTTCTCAAAGACGAGATGTGCCGGCGCGACATCGACCTCCCGATCCTTGCCA
>CAZTBA010000150.1:12661-13241 GCA_964611725.1 uncultured bacterium | reverse complement strand
AACCCGCTGTTTTTCAAGTACATATAACCTCATATGGTCATATGATACTATTTCAGTAGAACCATACGCTTCGATTGCGTCAACCGCCCCGTCTCCAAGCGGTAAAAATACACTCCATTGGCAAATCCACTTGCATCCCAGATCACTTCATACTGCCCAGGCTGCTGATAATCCGACACCAGAGTAGCTACCTCCTGACCTGTGACCGCATAGATGCGCAATGTTACATTGCTCGGCTCAGAGAGGTTGTACACAATAGTCGTAGTGGGGTTGAATGGGTTGGGGTAACTGTAAGAAGACTCTGCAGGCACCGTTTTGGACACTGTCTCCGTTTCCGGGCTTTCAGGTAATTCGATTCCGTACTCCTCAAGCATCTGGCCGACTGCCTCACGGATCTCCTCACGAGAAGCCCCAGCTTCCCGCATTTCCTTTACTTTCTCACGAATCTCAGTACGCTGCTCCTCGGTTAGCTTATCTTGCAGTGGACCAAGCCCACCTCGACCGAACCCAGGTGGCGGGCCCTCCGGCAGCTCGATGCCCCATTCCTTAAGCTTCTCACCTACAGCGGCGCGGATCTCCT
>CAZTBA010000150.1:0-12561 GCA_964611725.1 uncultured bacterium | reverse complement strand
CTCCCTTCATTGACTCCACCATCTCTTTGATCTCTGCACGCTGTTCCTCGGTTAGCTTATCTTGCAGTGGACCAAACCCACCTCGACCACGAAAAGGAACCTGACCCTCAGGCAGCTCGATGCCCCATTCCTTAAGCTTCTCACCTACAGCGGCGCGGATCTCCTCACGTGTGGCTTCCTCTCCCTTCATTGACTCCACCATCTCTTTGATCTCTGCACGCTGTTCCTCGGTTAGATTACCGCGTTCAAAACGCGGCCGTCGGTCCTGCTGAGCCAAAACATCGCTCGTAGAGCTGGCGACAAGGAGGGCGAAGAGCACCAGAATCCCAACGGTTATGCTATACACTCTCATTTTGACCTCCTATTTCGTCGAGATCATCTTCTTCAGATTTCTCAGTTCATTATAGAACTGGATGATCTCGCTGTTGATGAACTCCACTTTCAATTGATCGATATTTCCGTTGACTTCGAAGGTAAAGTAAACCTTTGCTTCTTTCTGATTTGATTTTATCAAGCTATAGCCCTTCATTCTCAGATAGGCCGAGAATGCCAGGTCATCGGTGGTTATCTGATTGTCTTTGATTTCATTTGATGTCATGTTAAAATACCTCCATTATATATCCATCCCTCCTTTTACATCTATCACCTCCATCTGTGGAAATAACGGCATCACTTCATGTAATTTCTGTCACCTTCTATATTTTTAAACACCCATCGTCCGAAAAACTTGCGGTCTTTTTCAAGTATTTTCCGATTTATCGATGGAAGATATTCGAAAAACCTCTTGACAGGAGGGGATAATTATTTTATGGTGTGTGGCTCGTAGACCTTCTTCAAAAGTCCTATTCACCAAATAGAAAGTTGGACACCAGTTTAAGGGACAAGACACAGGAGACGAAGAATGGCAAAAATCGTGTTCATTGGCGCAGGCAGTCTGGGTTTCACGCGCGGACTTGTTCGGGACATCCTCACATTCCCACTCCTGGAGAATGCGGAGATTGCCCTGGTTGACATAAACAAGGAGCGCTTAGACTTCGCCCGACGGGCCTGAGAGAAGATCGTCAAGATGGGGAACTATCCGGCCACTGTCACGGCGACAACCGAACGCCGCGAGGTGCTGAAAGGGGCAGATGCTGTGCTTGTGACCATACTCTGCGGCTCGACCCAGGTATGGCAGCACGACATAATGATTCCGATGAAATACGGCATTGATATCAACGTAGGCGACACCAGAGGGCCCAGTGGCATCTTCAGGGCATTCCGGACGATCCCCACTATGCTGGACATATGTCAGGACATGGAAGAACTGTGTCCCAACGCCATAATGCTTAACTACACGAACCCGATGGCCATGCTGTGTCACGCCATGCACCGTAAGAGCTCTATCAAGGTCACGGGGCTGTGCCACAGCGTCCAGGGAACGGCCCACATGCTGGCCAGTTGGCTCGGCATCGATCCCTTTGAAATGGACTATGTCTCCGCCGGTATCAACCACATGTCGTGGTACGTGAAGCTGGAACACAAGGGACGGGACCTCTACCCGAAGCTGCGGCAGGTCGTGTCCACGAGAAAGGACATCTACGACGAGGAGCAGGTGCGCAACGAAATGTTTCTGGCCCTGGGATATTACGTGACCGAATCCTCCGGTCACAATTCGGAGTACAACTGGTGGTTTCGGAAGCGCGACGATCTTATCGCCAAGTACTGCACAAATGGGACGGGCTGGAACCCCGGCCACCACGCTTGCATCTTGGATGGGTATCGCTCGCGGGACAAATCATGGAAGAAGAGCGTGCGCGAATGGCTGAACAGCGATCAACCGATCTCTCTGGAGCGTGGGCACGAATATGCCGCTTACATCATCAATGCCTATATGGGAGGCGATCTGTTCGAGTTCAACGGGAACGTGCCGAACACGGGGCTCATTACCAATCTCCCTGACGGTGCCTGCGTCGAAGTGCCGGTCGTGGCTTCCCGCAGAGGATTTTCGGCCATCCATGTGGGGGCCTTACCCGAGCAGTGCGCCATCCTGACGAATCTGAGCGCCCAGATCGAGATGATGGCGGTTGAAGCCTGTCTGGAGGGTGATGCCGAACTCGCTTATCAGGCGATTGCATACGATCCCCTGACCGCGTGCAAGCTGTCGCTTGCGGAAATCAGGGAGATGGTAAAGGAAATGTTCCTCAAGAACCGAAGACATCTGCCGCACTTCAAACGGATTAATCTATAGAACTGCAGTTCGGCGGATGGACCGCCTGAGGGAATGTACACGTATGGCGTTGCAGTTAGCTGAGGAGTACGCCTGATACCAACTTGCATTCCGTTGTGACATATGCTATTAACCGACGTAGGGGCAGGGGATGCCCTGCCCCTGCAAAAGGATCGTTATCTCACAAACCTGTATATGTTACTTTTCTGAACGCAATTTAGTATGAGAGTAAGGTAGAACAACTGAAGAGTCCTTAGGACGATTCATATACTACACGAATTTCTCCCGTTTCTGCAAATTCAATAATCCCCAGAGGATAGCAATCACCGTTGCGGCTGTGATGATCAAACGGTTGTTGAAGATGACATCTGCCCAGATAATTTCATTCATATCAGAAGGCAGAAGAAAGGGGTTCAGAAATATGTTCCATTTACTCTGCTCCAGTATGCCGCTGGAAATCCAGAAAGCTAACCCAATGACAACCATCAATACAGCCGTACCGTTTCCGTTGCGGACAAGCGTTGAAAAGAGGAAGGCAAGACTTCCCAGAAAGAAGATGGGAAACATGAGCTGAAACACAACCTCCAAAACCGGGATGCTTACCAAAACCAATGCGCTGAGAAAACTCAGGATCAATAGAATAACAGAGACTACTATGTAGATGATGAATATCCTTAACAGCCAGATTTTGTAGCGGTAGTTGGGGATCCCAAAGATGATTTCGATCATCCGGGCATCGACATCATTCTGCACCCCGAAAGTCGTAGGATAGAAGACCAGGAGAAGCCCTGGCAGAAGCAGTAAATAGTAAACAGATCCCGCGGTCGGATTGGAATCGGAGAACAGATTGATCACTGTCACCAGAAGGAAAAAACCAAGAGCAGCCAACAAAAAATAGATGAATTTGTTGGAAAAGATGATCTTTACATTATATCGGAACAACTTGACTGCTATATCGGCCGTGTTTCTCAAATGAACTCTGTATTCCACCATTTTTCCAATTCCTCAGCCTTTGATCTCCGCCGCATTTTCGGCATCCTCCTGCAATAGCCAAATGTAAGCATCTTCCAGCGAAGGCTTTACCGGCTCCGCATATTGTAGAGGCTTGTTTTCGGATATGCATCGCACCCTGATTTGATCGCCGTCCCGCATATGATGAACTACCAGCAGGTCTCTTCGCAACGACTCAAACTCTTTTGTGGAAGCGCGAAATTGCCAGACGTGCCCTTCGGCAAGGCGCCTCATATCCTCCGGTTCACCAAGGTAGCAGAGGTTGCCTCGATTCAGGACAGCGACCCTGTTACATGAACTGGAGATGTCTTCTATAATGTGAGTAGAGAATAAAACGACACGTTCCCTGCTCAGTTCAACCAGCAAATTGCGGAATCGAATCCGCTCCCGCGGGTCCAACCCGGCTGTGGGTTCATCGACCACTAAGATTTTGGGCAGGTGCAACAGTATCTGTGCGATGCCGATCCGTTGTTTCATGCCGCCGGAGAACGAACCGATCTTCTGATCTCTGTGCTCTTCCATATGAACTGCGGAAAGCACATGATTCACAATCTCCTCCCGCTGAGTCCTGTCAAGAAGATTTTTCATGATGGCCTGATATTGCAGGAATTCATAGGCCGTCATGTTTTCATAAGTGCCGAATTCCTGGGGCAGATATCCGATCAAGCCCTGCAGCTCCTCCCGTTTTTCGAGGGTATCCATACCGTTGATCCAAATCCTCCCATAGCTCTGTTCCAGAATGCCGCAGACAATCCGCATGAGTGTGGTTTTCCCGGCACCGTTGGGCCCCAACAGTCCGAACATCCCGCTTTCTATTTCCAGAGAGACGCGATTCAGGGCCCTGAAGGGGCGTTTCTTCTTCCCGATCACAGGAATGATCTGAACAAACTGGTAAAACCTCCGTTGTACCCCGGCCCATCTCCCCTTCAGGCGGTTAATATTGACCTTTCTTTGATGAAGCCGGTTGGATGTGGAATATATAAGCAGGGAAAGATACCATACAAACCCGATGAGAAGCACCAAAATTATATTGTGCCATCGAATCTGGAACAGAACCAGATTGAACAGCGGAAAGCCCCAGAAAAATAGATGGTAGAGCCATCTCTGGACCTTCGAATAACGGATCTGCCCCTTCCGATCGGCTCGATGTTCCAGATAAGAGCGAACTGGCTTCAGGAGAGTAAAAACATAGAAGTAAATACCGTGCGAAAGGACAAACAACCAGAACCCGCTCTGAAGATAAAAATAGACAAAATAAATCAGAGAACCCAACAGGGGTAACTGCCACACCAGATGATCAAAGTCACGCCATGTCGTATAGTGTTTCAATATATCCATACGTTCCTGAATCTTTTTCCCCTTTTTCCATTCCCGCACGAATCGCCCGTCATGATCGTAAATTTTTACAAGATTTTGAATCGTAATGGTAATGGCTTCATCCGATGCAATGACCTTTACTCTCGCCCGTCTTAGACTGGTCATGACAAAATAGGTGAGCCCGGGAATCAGGATGATCACGAGGAAGAGGTCGGCAAGTTTCCACACGAGATCGTCCACGTGAAAATAAATGGCCCAACAGCCGACAAGGAAGAGTCCCAGTTGTAATATCTTAACCTTCCAATTCAATTTCCTGATCCAGCTCAGGGCCGATTCCAGACCGGAATAAAGTGTAGGAATGAACACGAGCGTGAACAGGGTGCTCAAAGAAAGCCCGCCGATTACGGTGATAGCAAAAGGTGCTCCGATCGTGGTGACATACTCTGCCCTGCCCATGGCCAGAGGGAACATGGCAACAATCGTCGTCAGGGCAGTGATCAGAATCGGGCGAAGCCGTGCCTGCCCCGCGGTTATCAGCGCTCTGGAACGGCGGTATCCCTGTCGTCTCAGAATTCTCGTATAATCGATCAGGAGGATACCGTTATTTACAACAACACCCAGGAGAATCAGAAATCCCGTGAGAGTATTGGCATTGAACAAGGAGTTCCCCGTGAGAATAAGGGCCCAAAACGACCCAATGGCTGCCAGGGGTATTGAGAACATCATCACGACAGGAGTTGAGAAAGACTCAAAGACAGAGGCCAGGATCATGTAAATCAGAATGAATGCGGCACCGATGAGAAAATAGAACTCATCAAGATCCGTCTCTTCATGGATCACCTCAACGGCAACACCTGAAGGTATGGTAAGCGCCGCTACGACTTCATCAACTTCACGACGGGAGGCTTCAAGTAAAGCCTTGGAATCGTTTACTTCGGATAAAAAGCGATACGAAACCTCGATCTGCTTTTCCTGATTGATCCGATTGATGCTGGACAGTCCCGAGGAATAAATGATCCTGCTCAACTCCTGTAACTCATGTGTTGCGCCGCCTTGGTCGGGTATGGCAAGTTTTTGCAGATCATCCATGTCTTTTTCACGTGTTTCAGCGGGATTTTGATTCCGAATCGTGATGTCGTACTCTTCGGTTCCCACTTTAAATTTCAAGCCCGATTCAAACTCATTTCGGAATGTCAGCAATTCAGAGGCAATCGAATTGAGCGCAATATCGTATTGGCTGATTAATTGTGTGTCGAATAAAAGGTGTATTTCCGGCCGGTTACCCGAAACGTTCAATCGTGCCGATTGGACCGATGACAAATCTTCCAGGTAATACTGGATATCTGATGCCACGTTGCGCATGCGATCGAAGTCCCGCCCTTTGATCACTACCTTTTCCGCCTGGGTACCGATTCCCAACATGCGTTGAAGTCCCGCGCCCGGATTCGAACCCGATCCTCCGCGATAGCGCGAACTGGACTGGGGTTGCTCAAAATCGACTCCTGCAGCGATGGAGCCCCTAATTCGTTCCTGAACATCGCCTTTAATCTGAGCAATGTTTCTATCCCGTATCTTCCGATAATTTTCTTTGAGATTGATGGTCACAATGGCTTCTTCTTCATAGATCTTGCTGATGACATCTTCTTTTTCCTCAAGGGTGTCAAGCCTTTTTTCCAGATCCTGTACCACATAATCGGTGGATTCCAGAGTGGCCCCGCTGGGCATGGTGACATAGAGGTTGAATTCCTCGGTTTCGGTTTCACGTAATACGTTCAGGCTCAGGGCTAAACAAATAAAGATGCTGGCAAAAAAGACAACCACAGCTCCTATGACAGTTCGGGCGGGGAAACGAACACAAGTTTTCAGCAGTAACGTGTAAATCTGTATTAACCGATTCTTTCGCGAGATCATCTGGAAAGTTGGTATCTGGCTTCGCTTACTTCTTTTGAGAAAGAAATGGGTTAACATTGGGATTAGCAGAAGGGCAACAAGGAGGGAGACGAGCAATGTCGAAATGATTGAGACCCCTATATGGCGTCCGATCAATCGGATCATGAAGTTGGAGGAGAACACAAAGGGCATAAATACCGTAACAGTCGTCAACGTGGCTGCAAAAATCGAGCGCCAGACCTCCTTCGTCCCCTGAACCACTGCGGTATCTGCGTCCCTATGTCGGGAAGCCAGACGATACATATTTTCCAGAACCACGACGCTGTTGTCCAGCAGCATGCCAACGGCAAGTGCCATTCCAACAAGCGTGAGACTGTTTATCGAAATGTCATATGCATAGAAAAAGTTAAACGCCGTAAAAATCGAGATGGGAATTGCCAGGGCAATAGTGATCACCAGTTTGAAATTTCTCAGGAATATCCATAAGATGAACACTGCCAGACATCCACCGATCAGAGCCAGCCGAATGATCAGGCTGATGTTCCTTTCCATCTCTTCGGCCACATTGCTCTGGACAACGATCTCAACATCCAGAGATCGCAATTCATCGTTCAGTCTGCTAATCACTCCCTGTGTAACATGGTTGAGATCGATCAGATTCACCTGAGAATCCCGTATCAATTGTACCGTGACAGCATCCTTCCCATTTACCCGGCTGATGGAGGTTTCTTCCCTCACACCCAAGAAGATGTCCGCCACGTCCTTCAGGAGAACCGGTCCCTGGCGACGGACAACAATGTTCCTGAGATCATTAAGATCCCTATATTCAGCGGTGACGTTCACAAAGTAACGCTTGTCTCCTGCAAGGATCTGGCCAACGAAGGTTCTGACCTGACCATTTTGCCCGATCAGGGCCCTTATCTGGGCGGCTGTAATGCCATGGGCGCGGCATGCTTCCTCATTTAGAACGATCTCGACGGATTTCTGTTTCCCCCCGAAAACCTCGACATTTGCAATACCGTCAATATTTTCCAGTTCCGTCACGATCTTCTGATCCACAATATTCCGCACCCTGTCCGCTCCCCCGCTGCCGCGCACCTCCAGTCCCATAAACTGGTTCGCCATCCGTTCCGTATCGATTTTCACGACATTGACGGAAAAATCCTCAGGCAGAGATGATTTTATGGCATCAACCTTTTCCTGAAGTTTCAGATAGGCATATTTTATGTTGGTGTTTTGCGTATAGTAAACGAAGATCACGCCCCGCTGCTGCTCTGCAAAGGATTCAATCTTCTCAATCCCTCCCAGGGTACCGACTGCACCCTCGAGGGGAATAATCCCCTGTTTTTCCATATAACTGGGATCCACTTCCTGGCGGCTGGAGACCTGAACGATCAGAACCGGCAGTTCAGCATTGGGATACAGCTCAACTGGCAGATGTTTATAGGACACGTATCCCAGCAGGGTCAGCCCGACAAAGAGCATGCTGATCAATGTCTTGCGGCGGATGATGAACTGGGTGGGATTCATATGGATCTTGTACTCATTTCAGTTGATAATGAGACTATTTCTTCTTTGCGTAAAAGATAGCCACGATTGGACCCTGTTTTATAAGCTCTCAGCGGTCAGCTATCAGCAGGCAGCAAAAAAAGCTGAAAGCTGTCGGCTGACTGCTTGGTGGTTATGTCGATTAGTATCATTTTCAGCCAAAAATGCATCACTTACTCAATGAAACCAGCTCCCGGAATTGATCCAGAACGGAATATACGCAGGGAATCACAACGAGGGTGAGAAGCGTAGACGTCACCAAGCCTCCGATGACCGCCAATGCCATGGGTGAGCGCAGGGCAGCGCCTTCTCCAAATCCCAGGGTTAACGGGAATAGGGCCAGGATTGTAGTCAAACTTGTCATGATGATAGGACGGATCCTCAACTGCCCGGCCTGGATGATCGCCTCGCGCCGTGAGAGCCCTTCCCTCTTGAGCTGATTGATGGCGTCGACGAGAATAATGGAATCGTTGACCGCAATCCCTGCCAGCATTATGATCCCGATATACGCCATGATATTGAGTGATCTTCCCAGCAGGAAGAAGATCAGAATGGCGCCGACGCCTGCCAGCGGGATCGTCAACAGTATTGTGAACGGATGAACCAGGGATTCAAATTGAGAGGCCAGTACCATGTACACAAGAACGATGGATAGAAGCAGGGCAAACGTCAGATTTCGAAATGAATCCCTCCTTCTCTGCTCTTCACCGGTGATTTGTGCTTTGTAGGACGGAGGAAAATCAATCTGCTCCAATTCCCGCTCAATACTGCGGACCACATGATCAAAGGGTCTTCCCTTTTGAAGATGTGATGTCACCTTGCCGATCCGGGTCTGATTTCTGCGGAAAATCTCCCTCGGAGCATGGACCGTCCGGATACGTGCGATTTCATCAAGCCGGATCCTGTCGTCTCCACTACGTAAAGTGATATCCTTAAATTGACGAAAGTCCACCTCCGGTAGCCGAAGCGTCACATCCTTCAACTCCCCTCCACGATCCCATTGGCCGGCGTCTTTTCCCATCAACTGATCCCGGATCTGGTTCGTGATACTTTCGACCCCGATGTTGTGCAGTCCCGCTTGAAGTCGATCAATGACAACTTCAACTTCAGGTGTTCCCTCTTCAAAGGATGTTCCTATATTAAACAGTTCATCGATTCCCATCATACTCTGCTTCACCTGTTCGGTCAGTGCTTCAATTTGATCAAGCTCCTCTCCCATTATCTCTACCACAACGGGGGTGGCATCCGTACCCAGGGTTGCCTGCAGAGCTGTCTGCTCCTGGATGAATTGAACTTCTAAATCGGGAATATCTGCCAGCGCACCGCCCAGGATGGCAATCAGCTTACCTGAAGAGAGGCGGTGAGCCTGTTTCAGAATGACCTTTATGACGGCCGTGTTTTCACCCTCAAAGATCGCATCCTCATCGCCACTCAGGCTCGTGCTGGGTCCGATCTGACTGTAAAGGGTTTCCAATGAACTGCCAACTACCGCCCGGACGATGTTTTCAACGTTGTCTACGGTCCGTTCCGTTCGATGCAACGTGGTCCCCTCCGGCAGTTTCAATTCGATGGAAAATTCACCCGAATCGGTTTTCGGTATGAATTCACTCCCGACCACGGGGATCAATAACATTGCCGACGCTACCAGAACTCCCGAACAGAGGATCACAACTACCCTTTTTTCCAGAATACGGGATAGAAAGGCGGCGTACCATCGGAATTGGACGGATCTCGGCTGGCGCTGGGCCGCGGGCTTTTTCAGAAAACGGGTGCTGAGCATGGGGATAACCATAATTGCCACAGCCAGCGAAGAGAGCAGAGAAAACGCCACCGTCCACGCCTGATCCTTAAACAGCTCTCCAGACGCGCCATGCAAATAGACTATAGGCAGGAAGACGACGATTGTCGTGACCGTGGAAGCCGTGATCGCACCCCCGACCTGCGCGGTGCCCTGCACCGATGCCTCTTTGATTGATAGCCCCGATTCGAGATGACGGTAGATATTCTCCATGACGACGATGGCATTGTCCACCAGCATTCCGGCACCCAGGGCCAGGCCGCCGAGGGTCATGATATTGAGAGTCAATCCATTGAAATACATCAAATTGAACGTCGCCACAACCGATATGGGGATAGCCACACTGATGATGGCTGTCGTCCCGACTCGCCGGAGAAAAACGTATAACACAATAACAGCCAGTATTATTCCGATGAGAGCCGTTTGTTCCACTTCAACAATGGAACGGCGAATAAAATCGCCCTGGTTTTGAATGATGGTGAATTCATATCCTGGCAATGCCTTTCGAATGTCCCGCAGTGTCTCCTGTAGATCATTGACAGCCTTTATCGTGTTGAACTTCGTTTCTTTATAGATAGACAATCCGATGCATCGCTTCCCATTGATCCGAACGATATTCTCCGGATCCTTGTTACGGAATTCAATGGTCGCTACATCTCTCAGAAATACGGGTACTCTTTCCGAGGTGGAAGAATCCTGAGTATCGGAGAGCTGGTCATCCGGTTGCTTATATGCGATGACGAGATCCCCGATGTCTTCCAGGGACTGAAAGACGCCAACTCCTTTGATGACATACTGGAGACCCATTTCTACAACCGATCCGCCGGACACGTTTCTGTTGTACTTCTGGATTTGACCTGCGATGATATCGGGTGTCAACTCATAGGCATCCAGCATATAACTGTCGGTTTCGATGACGACTTCTTTCTCCTCCTGACCGGATAATTCCACGTCCGCAATGCCTTCCAAACGGATCAACTCGTTGCGAATGTAGTCCTCAGCTACTTTCCTGATTTCATCCATATCATCAATACTGCTGTGAGAGAGGCCAACCAGCATTACCGGTGCGGCATTGGGATCGTGTTGAGTGATCTCTAACTCATCGATATCCGAATTCTGAGCGAAGCTTGTGAGGGTTTTCTGCAGGTCGAGAAACGCCTCATCCATATCCGTATCCCAGGCGTACTCCACCGTAATCTGGGCCGAGCCCGCCCGCGAGATAGAAGAGACCTCAACCGCTTTCCTCTGTCGGATGGCCAGTGCTTCGATACGATCGACAAATTGCTTTTCAATCTCCTCAGGTGGCCGTTCTCCCGATTTCAATTCGACAAAGATTCTGGGGTTGTTCAGATCGGGGAAAAGATCTATGCCCAGTCTGCTGAACGAAATATATCCGAGCAGTAAAACCGCCAATACCAGCATCAAGATGGTAACGGGATAATCTACAGAGAATTGCGTCAGCTTTCTCATAAATCCCTTTCACCAATAGACAAAATTTCTTTTAACGGATAACTTTTACTTTCGACCGATGCCTCAGTGTCTCGAACCCCTTTATAACGAGACTCTCATCGGGGTTTAGACCCTGGGTCACCTCCACTTCGTTGGGATTCTCCAATCCTGTGGAGATCACCCTCTCCTGAGCGGCTCCTTTTTGAACAACAAAGACGGTCCCCCCCCGCTGCCTGGACAGAATAATATCTTTCGGAATCACAATGGCACTGTCTTTCCGAGCGACAGTGATCTCCGTCTTGACAAACATGCCGGGGCGCAAAAGCCATCGCGGATTATCAATGGATAACGATGTTTTGAAGGTGCGCGTGGTCGGATCTATGGCGGGAGATATCTGTGTGATTGTGGCCGCGAGCGTATCTTCCGGCAGTGTATAACTCATTACTCGAGCAGGCTGATTGATTTTGACCCTTTCCAGTTCTTGAACCGGCAGTTTTGCCTCCATGTAAAGCCTGCTGTAGTTCATGATCTTCACCATGGGCAGATTGGCATCGACCTTTGTATTCTGGGTGTAATAGGGCAAGTCTACAATTACACCGGTAAAAGGTGCCGTTATGTTCATCTTTGATAACTGGACCAGTGCATTCTCATGACTGTATTTTGCATTAACATAGGCCAGCTCTGCATTCTTCAACTCTCTGAGCGTGACACCTCCCTTTTCATAGAGGGATTGTTGTTTTTGAAATTCACGCTGCGAGATGTCCAAGTTCAGGCGCTGTGATTCCAGTTTCACATTGTTTTCAAATTCCCTGTCTTCAAGGCGAATAATCTTCTGTCCCCGATCCACGAAATCTCCAAGGGCAAATGGTCTCCCGGTTTTTGGGTTTTTGATCAACTGATAGTATCCGGAGATCTCTGACTTCAATAACGCCTCTTGATTTGAATACACCGTGCCAGTGGTGATAACAAACTCCTCGATCGGTTTTTGTTTTACCTGCTCCACAGAGACAGGTATTGCAATCTCGGTATCCGTACCGGGATCCTGCCCACCACATCCCGCTAAGAAGAGAACACCCAGCAGCAAGATGGCTTTTCGTTTCACAGCAAACTCCTCAAAGTTGATCTTTTCTCTGATCGTTTCATTTCGGATTGACCGCAGGTACAACGGACCGGTTCTCCTCAAAATCCCACAGCGATTGGATCTTCATGTTCAGCAGCTCTATCTTGTAATCGATCAACGCATTTACCAATCCCATTTTCTTCTGTGAAAGCTGGTTCTGAAAGAGATTTAAATCCATACTGGTAAGATCACCATTCTTATATCGTTCAAGATTAATAT
>CAZTBA010000149.1:0-13258 GCA_964611725.1 uncultured bacterium | reverse complement strand
CAAGAAGGTTATGCAGACAAGCTATCCTGTGGGAATGATGCGCATGTGTGTAGGTCGGAGGGTGTTTACCCTCAGGTGCGGGAGGTAGAGATGGAAGATGAGGAGAAGAAAGCCGCTGAGGTGCTTGGTGATGAGTTTATGGGGAGTGTCATAGCCCAGCTCGATGGACAGGCATGGAGATACAGGCTGTTCGGCAAGTGGTGGTGGGTTGTTATGAACGCTCTCATAGACTACTGTGAGAGGAAAGGGATTGATACCCCCGAGTGGCTTGGCGGGACGAAAGTTGAGCATACGACATTTGAGGATTTCTCGTTTGAGGAGTTCAAGGAAGGTATGGAAGAGGCCAAGAAGGATCCCGAATTCTTTGAGAGCGAGTCCTACTTCGATAACTTCCAGGATGATTATCCGGACATTCCCTACTGTTGGGATGATAGAATCGAGGAGATGTATACGTGAAGGTGATGAAAGTAGGGGAGAGGCTTGTTTGAGATGGCCCAAAGGATGATCTCTTTTATCACACGTGTGATATTTTCAGCGCTTAGGGAGCGGATGTAATGGAGAAGCTGGAAGAAGGGAAGGTGATCGCAAAGTGCAGTTGTGGCAGAAACCTCCTTGTCCGGGTGGAAGAAGGGTACGTTGTGAAGAATATATCCATGATCCTGGTAAAAGGCTTAAATGTGGCTTTCAAATGTCGTAACTGTGGGAGATATACAACGGTGAAGGATATCCTGGAGAAGGTTTCGGACTCGGTAGAGATGGCTTAGCCTGATATGCGAAAACTCATTTACGTCGATCCTGATAAGCTTGAAAAGATAGAGCACGGTCGGCGAGCAGAGGGGAAGCCTCACAGCCTCGGTGAGTTGGTTTCTGAGCCGGGAAGCGACCTTGGCTCTGCTGTCCGAAATTGCATAGGAGCACTTTCGCCAAGAGAGAAACAGGTTGTGAAGCTGCTCCTCAAGGGAAATCCCGTAAGGGAAATAGCGAAAAGGCTCAGAGTGTCAAGGAGGAATATCTATAAGATAAGAGAGAACGCCATCGAAAAGATAAAAGAAGGCTGTGAAAAAAATAAGGTTTAAATAGCTGAATAAGCATGTCTTATCGAGAAAAAAGGTTCACACCCGAGACTACAAGTAGAAGAAGGGCACGAGGCCAAGACGAAGTTTCGAGTCCAAGCCGTCCTGTAAAAGGGACGGCTTTTTTGTTTTCAAGGAGGAGGACTATGAGACATGACACCTGACTTTTCATTTTTCATCCCTGCAGAGCTCATAAAAAGCGGCGACGAAGGCCAGCGGCTTATCGGAGGGACGGTAAGCACCGAGGACTGGGATCTGCAGAAGGAGAAGGTCTTACAGAAAGGTCTCGACTGGTCGTACGTGGACGGGGGTAACGGAGTCCTCAAGTGGGAGCACTCGACCGACGATCCGGATAATGTCATAGGGTTCCCCTTAAAGGTAGTCAGGGGAGAGCACCAGACCCGGATAATCGGGGAGCTTTTCAAAGGCCACAAGAAAGCCGACAGCACCTGGTCGCTTCTTAAGGCTATCGACGAGTTCAATAAGACCCACAGCGACACACCCCGCAAGATCGGCTGGTCGATTGAAGGGAAGTATCTGAGGCGTGATCTGGATGGAGTGGTTCACAAGGCACAGGTTACGAACATAGTCTTAACGCCGAACCCGGTGAACACAGGCACGGTAGCGACGATCCTGAAGTCCCTCGAAGCCGGTTACGCAACGTCACCCGAAGATCAGACCGGGGGAGGGGCTTTAAGGCGCGAGAGTGTAGAGGGAGACCTAAAACGGCAAACCTACGGAGGCTCAACGATGTTTAAGGATTACGATGAAGCATTCAAGCATTACAAGGACCTTGGCCTTTCCGACGAGGAGGCTGAAGCGAAGGCGAAGGAAGCCATGGAGAAGCAGGATAAGGGAGAGGAAGAGCCGCCTGAAGAGGAGCGTGGACTCCTGGGAAAGGCTCTCAAGATCATCGAGGAGCAGGCAAGCGCAATGAAGAAGTCCATTGGGAGCATCTCGAAGGAAGCCGCTCCTCCTGTGGAGTTCGGCGAGGATGAGATCGTGGATGTCACGGTACCATTCGAGAAGCTCACCAAGAGCGTAAACGACATGAACGACCGCATCGGAGAGATGGAGAAGGGGATAGCCGAGACGCTCGGACACTTCGTCGAGGCGCTCGACGTGATACGGAAGAGCCTTGAGAAGAGGAGCAACGCTCTTGAGGACGTGGGTAAGAGCCTCGTAGAGCAAAATAAGAGTATCGAGGAGCAGACGAAGATGACGAAAGCCTTGGCCAACGCCGAACTCCCGTTCCCCGAAGGGTTCCTTGAGGAAGGAGAGCCAGGCGAAGAGGACAAGGACAAGCTCACCAAATCTCAGGTGCTCGACAGGCTCACGAACCTTGCCGAGAAGGGAGATCTCTCTCCCATAGTGGTGACGGAGTTCGAGCTTACCGGCAAGTGCCCGGATCACATCTTAGAGAAGGTGAAAGACTTCAAGGAATAGCTCATGGCTTGTAGTTCAAAGTTGAGCCAGAAACAAGCAACCTAATTCGCAAGCGAGGTAGAAAAATGGACGAGTACTGGGACACGACATCACAGAAGGAGCTCGAGGATCTGAGGAAGTCTCTTCTGGCAGGATACGGCACTTCTCCTACCGACCAGACAGGCGGGGGAGCGCTCCGGCTTGAGAGTCTGCAGGGGACGCTGAAGAGCCTCACGTTCAAGGAAAAGTCTGCCAAGCTCTGGCAGCTCATAGGGAAGAAGAAGGCGTTCTCGACCATCGAGGAGTACGACCAGGTAGTGGAGCCCGGCGACGCGGGGTTCTATGCCGAGGGAGGACTCCCTGCAGAGCACGACCCGATAATCAGAAGGGAATTCGAGAAGATCAAGTTCCTTGGCTCTGTCGGCAAGGTCGCCTTTGTCCTCAATGAGGCGAGAACCATCGTGAGAGCCGAGGCCACCCAGGTACAGATGAGGACCCTGGGTATCATAAGAAGGCTCAACAAGGCTCTCTACTTCGGGAGCGAGAGCAGCATACCGTTAGAGTTCAACGGCCTGTGGTATGCCGTTCAAAACAGGGCGAAGTTCCCCACACAGAACGTCATAAACAAAGCCGGAAAGCGCCTGAGTGTAAGCGACATAAACACCGGCTGCCAGATCATAGCCGATAACTACGGCGCAGCAAGCCACCTCCTGATGAGCAATGAAGCGCTCACTAACTACGCCGAAGAGCTGCTCACAAATAGCAGGTTCATCGTTAATGCCCAGACCATTACCCAGGTGCCCGGAGCGATAAAGCCTACCCGCTTCCAGGTTCCTAACGGCGATGGCGACATCATTAACGACGTGTTCCTGAAAACGAACGACCCCGGGATTTCCAGCATGCAGCCTGACGGGACCGTGATAAAGAGGGAAGGCTATGCTCCTTCAGCCGCAACAAGCGACAAGGCTCCGGCAACACCAGGAGCAGTGGCTTCTGCCGGAGGAACCGGAGGGTCGATATCCGCCGGCACGTACGACTACAAAGTCACAGCCGTCAATAACTACGGTGAGAGCGCTGCTGTGGATGTGGCCGATGTAGCAGTGCAGGCGGGGGAGAAGGTGACCTTCACGATCACCGAAGGCGGGGGAGCCTACGCAGCAAGCGCCTACAACGTCTACAGAGCAGCTGACGGCGGGACGCCTCAGTATCTGATGACCGTAGCTGCCGGCGACGCCTGTGTGGACGACGGCTCGAACGTCCCCGGTACTACAACGGCGTTCCTGATAGACATGGACTCCGACCAGGTGCTGGCCTATCACCAGCTACTGCCATTCTTCAAGCTTCCTCTTGCCATCATAGACGACTCGAAGCGTTGGCTTCAGAAGCTCTACGGTGCTCTCTTGGTCTATAACCCGAACAAGATAGTGGTCTTTAAGAACGTCGGGTCTACGGCCAACTCATAAGATAAGCTGAGCTAGAAGATCAGAGGGATACGGCCAAAAGAGCATGGAGGATAAGTTATGAGAGTGCGTCATAAAAGGATCAGAGGACGGGTGGTTACCTGCTCTCTCGGGAAGGTCGCATTTGACGGCGATGGAGTAAGCGAGGAGATCTCCGCGGAAGTGGCGGGTCTCCTCCTATCCATCCCGGACTATACAATCCACGAGGGAGCGGGAAAGGGAGCAGTTAACCTCAAGGATGAGGCTGTGGAAGAGGCTGAGATCACAGAGGAGACAGAAGAAGTCTCAGAAGAGGCTCCCGAGGGATCTCCGGCCTCCACCGTAGATGAATCAGGACCGGAAGAAGACGAGGAGAAGCCAAGTAGCAGGAAGAGGTCAACGAGAAGGAAGAGAGAATGAGAAAGCTCTACCTTGGCTCTTCAACTAAGCTCTACTTAGAGACTTCGGAGGACGTGGATGCCGCAAAGGTCACCCTTGTAGCTCCTGACGGCGCTATCGCCAAAGACTCGGAAGACAACCCCATCCAGGATAAGGACTGTGCTTCGGATGAGAGCGGACTTTACTACGATTTTGATCTCGCGACAGATACCGAAGCAGGCTATTACAGGATATTCTGGCAAGGGTTCAAGAACAGCGCACGGGTAGAGCTTGAGGAGTCAAATAATCCCGAAGACGTGAGGGTCGAAGGCGCATCCTACGAGAGAGAGATACTTCCGGTTACGCTCTTTACGGGGATGTTTCTTCCCAACGTTCCCCTGAAGGACTTCGACATCCAGGTGCTACGGGAGGAGATCATCCTCCCGAGCCAGGTGGAGCTTGAGAGGGAGACGGAGGTCTACTTCGCTCCGCATCAGGTGATAGACGAGAAGCACGACTACTATCTCGAGGAGTTCAGGAAGACCTTCTGGCTTACCCAGCTCTACGAGTTCCCGATCATATCCGTCGAGGCCATGACACTCAAATACAACAAGCGTGTCATAGCCGAGATCGATCCCGACTGGCTCGTGATAAGCGAGAGGATGGGAACCGTCGAGCTTGTCCCTCAGGCAGCAGGTTCGACCGGCTACCTATACTCGATGATAGTGACGGGTCTATCGGGACTTTCGGTTGACCTATTCACAGGCTTCTACCGCATCCCGGTCTTCTTCCACATAGACTACACGGCAGGGGTTGACTTCGATAATCTCCCGAATCGTGAGCAGTCGGACATCCGCCACGCCATAGGCAGGCGCACCGCCATAAACCTCCTGCAGAAGATCGACGACAGGATGGGTATATCGGCAGAGTCAACGAGCATAGACGGGGTGAGCCAGTCGATAAGCTACACGGCTTCGGCCATGTACGGCCAGTATTCGGCGCAGCTCGAGCAGTATAAGAAAGACGATGAGATGTGGATACAGAGGTTCAGACGCAAATACATGAAAGACTCACCGGCTGTAGTTGCTTAGACCAGAGGAGGAATGGATCATGGGTGGAGGAATTCAGAAAGACGATCTTTCGAATGAAGTGAAGATTCTTGAGCAGACTGTCTCCATAGGCGACATAGGTCTGGGCGATCAGAAGACCTTTAACATCCTCGCGCCTGTAAGGGATCTCACGATCAAGAAGATCGGTGTCTCGGTGTCTTCGGATATAACGGCAGCGGACACCAACTACATGACAGTCGCAGTCAAGAACGGCTCGGATACGGTCGCCTCGTTGGCCACAGGACCGGCCGCAAGCGGACAGAGCTTCACGGCAGGGACGATCGAGTGGCTTACACTGGATGCGGACTACCTCTCGATGGAGCGTGCAACCGATGAGCTGACGGTGGTGGTGGATAAGGAAGGCAACGGTCTTGCCGCTGACGGACTCACGTTCCACCTGGTGCTTGAGATGGCATAGCCAAGCGTAAGGCGTAGGTGATTCGTGGATTACCCAATGTTGTCTGCTTCCCGGGAGTTCTATCCCTGCTCCGGAGGGGAGCAGACAATTCTCCTGAGCGTGGATAAGTTGAAATGCTGATAGATAATGAGAGAATAGCAGATCTCGTCAAGACTCACGGACTAACCGTCAAATACTACCAGGCTTCCCTCTGTCCCTGTGTGGCCGAAAACAGAGGCCATCCGGACCCTACCTGCGATTGTCTTAACGGCTTCAGATACGCCAGTCCCTTGAATGTCAAGATCCTGAGAACAGGGATGAACGCCAATAAGGCGCTCGGAGAGGCCGGCAGGGTCTTGGAGGGAAGCGCCTTCTTTACCGTTCCCTACCTGGTAACTGAAGATGAGATCGACTATACTCCATGCGAGATCTACAACAGGGTCGGCGTCGGCGATGTGATAGTGTGTCCCTCTGAGAGAAAGATGAGGGATAGAGATATCCTCGTAAAAGGCACACGCGATAAGCTCAGAGCCTTCAGTGTCACGGAGGTCCTCAAAGTCCTATCAGCCCAGAAGGAATACGTAGAGGACGCTGACTTTGAAGTCCAGGGATTAGGCACGGATAGCGTGGCCATAAACTGGCTCGATCCGGGGGTTCCTGACGGACTCTACTACACGGTGGAGTTCTCCGGACCGATAAACTACGTGGTCTGGGACGCTGTGGCAAGCGACAGAGGCTCTGACGATGAGATGCTGCCAAAGAGGCTCATGTGCAGGATCAGAAACTACGTGGATTTTGAGTCCACGTCCGTTGACCTGTTGAAGCAGGTCGGAAGGGAGGGTTAGTATGACATCGAAGCTTAAGGAAGTCTTTTTGCTCCTGGTTTTGATACTCGTCACGAGTGTGGCGCTACTCTTTATGGACACGCAGCTTGCAGAAGCCAGCGTAGGGAAAGACATAGTTGTATCAGCGCTGGTGAACTTCGTCTATGCCGCGCTTGGGTTCACTCTCGGAATAGTTGTCCTCGTTATCGTGGACAGGAGAATCCTTAAAGCCATTGACCTGGTGGGAGAGATCCGTGAAAAGAATACGGCTGCCGCTCTTTTTGCTGTTGGTTGCGTTTTCTCTATCTGTTACCTGTTGGCACACACTCTGGGCTAAAACAGTCATAACCCGGAGAATCGAGAGAAGGATAGAGGTTTACGAGCCGCTCTTTAGGAAATATACGAAGCAGTACTTCGACCACATCTACGACTACAGGTGGTTCTTGGCTCAGGCGATACAGGAGTCAAACCTTAATCCGGAAGCTGTGAGCTGGTGCGGAGCTGCAGGGATTATGCAGCTTATGCCGAAGACGGCTGAAGGACTCGGAGTTAAGGACCGTTTCGATGCAAGATGGAATATAGCGGGGGGTATAAGGTATAACCGGCGCTTATGGGACGTGTGGAAGGCTGAGAGGACCTACTATGAGAGGCTTTTCTTCACATTCGGGAGCTACAATGCAGGACTCGGAAACATCCTTAAGGCTCAGAGAAAAGCTCTTGCCGCTAACCTTCCGACCGACGAATGGGAGAGCATAGAAAAGATACTCCCGGAGGTTACGGGACACTATTCGAAAGAGACGATAAACTACGTAAAGAGGATCAGAAAGATAAGGTGGGAGCTGAGATCCTCTCTTCATTTTATAGACGCAAGATAGGAGAATAATATGGCAAAACACGAGCTTCTGAGAATCATACATAGAGATCTTGAGGGTGAAAAGGTCGCCACAGCAATCTCGGACTTTGCCAGTAAGACCATAGGAGATGGTGAGAGCCTGCAGATGGCAGCCCGAAACCTCCCCAGGAGATACCAGAGCGTCATCGCAGTCTGTATGGAGGTGGCTACCGTCCCTACGTACGGCGATCTGGAGGCTACTCTGCACGTAGGGAAGGTAGCGAATAAGCTCTCCACAATACCCGTTGATACACGGATCATCCCCAGAGGCTCAGGACCGGGTGTAATAGTCTCTTGGTGCTTTGTGGTGATGCCGGAGTGGTATGCCGTAAAGATCTCAAATAAAAGCGCTACGGCAGACGACAATGCAGTCATAACGTCCGTAGACATTTACGAGCTTCACAACGTGGAAGGAGACGCTACCGATGAGTAACGGAGACATCGTCCCGATGGATGCCGCCGACATTGAGGCTGTGGGTGTGGAGATACCTGAGGCAGATAAAGCTGTTGGGGTATTCGCCTTCAGATACAACGTGAAGGACGACAAGGGTGAGACGACGAGAATAGAGGTGACGAAGAGGATAATGTTCGCTGCAGATGCCCTGCCGGATGAGATCAGTCAGCGAGCTCAGGAAGTCTACAGGAAAGTGGAAAAGACCATAGAGCTCGAGCCTGAGCCTGCGCCTCCGATAGCTGACAGGATCATGGCGGTAAAGATCGATAAGGTGACAGCTTAGGGTCAACATAGAGGGAGAGGGTATGCCGATACTTAAACCTCGATTTGCTCCGTTTCCGGGAGCAGTTGCAGCGCCAAGAGCTGACCCCGGAGGCCGAGTGCGGAAGGCGCTGAAACTGGATGGGGTTACGGGATATACGAGTATTGCTAATGGAAATGAAATCGGCCTCATGCCTGTTGACGAAACTGATTTTTTTATACTCACACTGATAAAACCAGCGAGTGTGGGATATGTGGGTCTTGTAACAAAATACACAGGAGGGGCTGGCAAAGCTGGTTATGACCTGGGTATTGCCGCTACTGGTAAAGTTGTTTGGGTTATTCGGGGAGGTGGAAGTAGTGATCAGCTTGATGGTACGAGGGTGCTGAATCTCAATTCTTGGAATACTATTCTCACGGTTTATAATCCAGCCTATCAAGCAATATACATAGATGGGCGATTTGACATTAGTAAAGATCCAGCTATAGTTATGACTGCATCAACAGAGGTTTTTAATGTTGGTGCGAGGGCTAACGCAAGCATTTTTAGAGGTGGTGTTGGGCGCACCCTGTTTGCCAATCTCGGCCACGCTGGCCTTAATACTCTCAAGACCGCACACGCATTTTCAACTATCGCCGACCTTTGCACTGACTTGTCCCGCAGGTTTTATCTCGATCCCTACTTCCGTAAGTTCGCCGACATCGGTTACGGCGAGCTTGATATGAACGTTCCGTTCTATAAGCAGGTGATCCTGAACAATAGCTTCGAGACCTGGAGCGGAGGCCCTGAAACGCCTGATAATTGGACCAAAGAAGGGAACCCAACTACCTATGAGAAGGATGCTGTAACGGTATATGATGGAACATATTCCTGTCATATTGTTGGTGATACGGGAGATGGTGTGACTCAGACCATTACCTGTAGGGTAGGGAAAACGTATCGGATCTCAGTGTGGGTATATATTACCTCAATTGCAGGTGCAAAAATCGGTGTATGGTTCGTTGATTCGGCATGGCGTACTATAGCACTGACAGACACTACGGGATCTTGGATTAATCTGACTGGCACAGTTACACCAGATAAGGAAAGCTGTCAATTAAAAATCTTGGCTCAGGCAGGGGTAACAGCTTGTGACTTTAACATTGATTTCGTCAAGGTCTATATTGACGAATCGGAACAAGCTTACAATGGCGATTGCGAAACCACTAATGTTCCTGGAATAGCACAGGCAGGCGGTCATACGAGGGCAACAGGCGAAAGAAGTTCGGAACAATACCATAATGGTACATATTCGTGGAAAGTAACCGCTGATTATGCAGGGACAAATTCTTTCCGTTGGGATTGTTCTGCACCCGTCAATCACATATTCAACGATCATATGCTGGAAATCAGCGCATGGGTATATTTGCCATCTGGTCAGACGATTAGTTCGATTACGCTTTCCGCATACGATGAGGGTTGGACAGAAAGGGGTAAGGTTACAACAACAACTACGGATACATGGGTTCAGTTAAAGATTACGGCATGGATACCGAAGGTGAACCTTGGGCGATGGAAAATCTTCATTGGAACGGATAGTGCAGATTTAACTTCTAATCCTTATTTCTATTTTGATGAGCTAAGAGTACATGAAGTCGGCTCTGTAGCTGATTGGCGATGGGATCATCCTCTTGGTATCTGGAATGATCATACAGTGAACGAGAACCACCTCACCCCACAGGGTTCAGGCCGGGATCTCGCAAACTTCGTCTACCCAAGATCCGACAGCCAGTCAGCAATCTGGCCCGGTGCACCATGGAGGAATGACATAGGATGTCTCTAAAACTCGGTTTAAGCTCCATCCTCATAGTTGCACTTCTCCTTGTAAACGTTGTGAGCTGGTATGAGAAGAGGCAAGCCGAAGATCATATTGAAACGCTTCAGCTTCAGCTTGCAGAGTCCGACTCCCTGAGACAGGTCTCGGATCATGCTTACCGGAGGATGAAGGCGAGGGTTAAGGAGCTTTCCAAGCCGGACTACGTAGAGGAGAGGGTTGAGTCAGCTGTTGAGATAGAGGTAGCGTTTGAGGCTGTGAGCGATACGAGCGAAGCGAACGAGGTAAAAGGAGATCCCGGGAAACACAAGGTGGAGTTTGACCGAAAGCTCGGAAGATATAGAGTCTGGGGGTACACGGAGACGCCTCCACCTGTAGCGGTTCTGAACGTGAAAGAAGATCCTCTCCCGATAAGCCTTTACCTCACCAAACGCTTCAGCTTCGCAGAGGTTGAAGACAAAGGAGCAAGGATCGCAAACCTCACAGCGAGAGAGGCAGAGACTTCGGAAGAGTTCAGAGTCTTTTTCGGAGTTGGTATATCGAAAGACAGCAGCTTCGTATTGGCAGGTCTGAGAAAAGCTCGATTAGCAGCTTTCCTTTTCAGTGACGGCACTAAGGTTGGAGTAGGAGCCTTCAAGGAGTTCAGCCTATGAATGCTGTTAACTCAGACGGAGAGTTCAAAGGCCAGGTCAAAAGCTCGATCAAGTTCTTTGAGGACGATATAAAGGAGATCAAGGATACCGTAAAGGCAATCCAGACCCAGGTTCAGGATATAGCAGTCTCCATAGAGCTGATAGACGAGAGATCCTCAGATAACAAGCGCAGGCTCGACAATATGTGGAAGAACGTCGCTCTCACGGTCGCTATCGTGGTGGGAATAGTGGAAGTAACGGTCTACCTCTTGGGTAAGATACCGGGGATACATTAAGATGTTCTCGATAACAGTAGGTGTTGATAAGAGATTTTGGCAGATGCGTCCTTTGGCAGAGGCCATGTACAGGGGAGCGCTCCCCAATACATCGCAGGCTGTGGCTGAGTCTACAAGACTCGTTCAGGAGAAGTGGATCCAGCTTGCGATGCAGTCTTTCAAGAGAGCGACGGGAAGCTACGTGCACGGCATAGAGGAAGGCACGGAATACCCCGTAGGCGAAAATCCGTTTTGGGGTAGAGTGATAAACAGATCCAGGCAAGCTGCATTTATCGAGTATGGGACGCCTCCGCACGATCTCAAGAAGGCTCTAAACACTTCTCACCAGATCCGGATAGTAAAGAGCGGGAAGCGCAAGGGGATGAGATACCTCATTATCCCATTCGAGCACGGCACACCGGGAGCGGTGACAAAGCAGGCTATGCCGGAAGAGATTTACTCGATAGCTAAGAAGCTCACCCCATCTGAGAGGACAGGGACGTATTTTGAGGCAAGCAGGCAGCTCGTGAAGGCAAAGACGAGAGCCGACGTCGAGATCCTGTCGAGATACTCCGGGAGAGCAAGGAAGGTTATAGGTGGAGAGGCGAAAGCTCAAAGATACAGATACAGGTGGGGAGAGCACCTCACGCGCGAAGACGTGGGAGACCGGGGAAGGAGAAGCCAGCTTACATCCGGATATACGTGGAAACACAGTCCGTATGAAGGGATGTACCGCTTCAAGCGAAAGGGCGGAGGATCCCTTTACCTTACATTCAGGATGATGGGAGACTGGCAAAGCGGCGCATGGATCCATCCGGGTACTGTGGCGCTTCACCTTGCTGAAAGAGCCAGAGAGCAGAGCAAAGCCGTAGTTATTCAGAAGGTAAGGGAAGGGATAACAAGGGATCTTCAGGGATTTAAGAGCATGTTGGGAGGTTAGCATGTCAGTTGATCCTTTGAAACATTTTGCTGTAAATCCACATCCTCTCGGACACGAGATCGTGATCGACTGGGAGCTTCCCGACACACTGCCAATAAACTGGAACATACTCTTTTTCAAGCGCAAGGGCTCTAACGTGCAGGACAGTGAGATAGACACCTACGTATCGACCGGGGTTCTTCCGGATGACGTGGATCTTTTCGACAGTATCCCAAAAGACCTGCAGCAGATATACGACTTAGATGTCCTTAACGGCAGCGTCTACTACTACAAGGCCATTATCCTGGACACGGATACCAGCGAGCGATCGAATGCTTTGGGAGATTCAGCGACGTCGGCATATTCGGATCAGGTTAAGATAGAGGTTGTGGACTGCAAATGGCTCGTGATAGAAGCTGTGCGGAGGGTCTTCAGAAACAGAAATGTGGATCCGGAAAAGGACGTGGATATCCGCAAGAGCTTTTCGCTTGTAAACGCGAAGCCTCCGATAATAGCCATCACCCGTCAGCCAGGCTCCATCCTCCAGGAGTATTTTGGACACCTGGTATCGATGGACAGTAACACTGTAAGATACGGACAGGTTGAGATAGACAACATCATGGTTCTCTGGGAGTGCATACACGAAGAGAGACGGGATTACTTCACGAACCTCTTCAGGATCGCCAGACCGGAGATAAGAGCCTATCTCTACGATCATGGTGTCAAGGAAGTCCACATGTCGATCGGAGGGGATTCTTTCGATCCCAGGTGGGAGGAAGGATACTTGGCTACAAACTCGATGCTCATAAGCTGCACGATAGAGCCTACCGTAGAGACAGAGAATATGCAGCCTGATGCAGACAAGGTGACGTTCAGAAGGGTTATTACGTAGAAGGGGATGAGTTATGGGTAAGGTGTTCACGATAGGGTATCAGGGACACGACATAGAGGGATTTATAGAAACGCTCAAGCAGCATGATATATCCATCTTGATAGACGTGAGAGGCTACCCCAAGAGCCGGAAGCGATTCTTCTCAAAATACCAGCTCAGGGGAAAACTTGAGGACGAGGGTATAGACTACCTACATCTGAAAGCGCTTGGTGTTCCTTACTTCATGCGCATGGAATACAGGGACACGAAAGATCTGGCGCAGCTTTTTGAGGAGTACTCCTACTGCCTACGGAGAGCCGGCGAGGAACTTTCGATCATAAAGATCCTCAGCAAAGATAGAAATGTAAGTCTGATGTGCTACGAGAGCGATCCCATGGAGTGCCATAGATACGTCATAGGGGAAGAGTTGGAGAAACAGGGAGTTGAGGTATCTCACATTGAGCTGGGGGAAGCCTCTGAACCCATAAAGGGGGG
>CAZTBA010000148.1:0-13372 GCA_964611725.1 uncultured bacterium | reverse complement strand
GGTGCGAAATATCCAGGAACGGTTGATCTCATCGGCGTAATGCTTGGTATCCAGGACGCCGTTTACTGGGGTATTGAATGGATCAATTTTGCAGTCCTTGGCATGGACGTGATATAAGGCACCGGCGATCCCGATCTTTCTCACGGACGCTATCGGGTCCATACCCTGCCAGAAGAGGTGGCTCGGGTCGAAGTTCGCTCCGATGTTATCCCCTGCCGTCTCCCTGAGCTTCAGCAGGCTTTCGGTGTTATAGACCACGAACCCGGGATGCATCTCAAGGCAGATTTTAACTCCGTGATCCTTGGCGAACTTCGCCGCCTTCTTCCAGTAAGGTATAACGATCTTCTCCCACTGCCACTGGATCAGATCCGAAAAGTCAGGCGGCCATGGGCAGGTAATCCAGTTGGGGGCTACAGCATTTTCGGAATCTCCTGGGCATCCTGAAAAACCTATCACCCTCTCGATACCCAGCTTCTCAGCCAGCAGCACGGTTTTTTCGAAAACAGCATGATGCTCGGCAGCTATTCCCTTCTGAGGATGGATAGGGTTCCCATGGCAGCTCAGTGCGCTTATCTCCATATCCCTTTTAGCGATCTCATCCTTGAACTTCTCGAGTTTACTTCCGCTTTTCAGAAGCTCATCCGGTTTGCAGTGTGGGTCCCCCGGATAGTTCCCGGTTCCGATCTCCACAACATTTACGCCAACATCCTTTATGTAGTCAAGGGCTTTGTCTAAGGATTGATCCCCAAGCAGCGCCGTAAAAACTCCCAACTTCATATCGGACCTCCTCTCTCAGTGAAATATCATCGAACAGCCTATCAAATTTCGGAAACCTTTATCCAGCACCCTTCCTCAGCAGACTTTGAGACCGTCTCCAGCACCGTCTGGCACTTGACACCATCTTCGAAACTGGGGACCGGCATCTCGTCTCTGGCTATCGCATTCATAAGGTCCGCGATCTCGTGTATGAAGGTATGCTCCCATCCGATTATATGTCCTGCAGGCCACCAGGCAGCCATGTAGGGGTGAACATCCTCGTTGACCAGAATAGTCCTGAATCCCTGAACGTGCCTTTCATCCTCGCTCGAGTAATATTGTAGCTCGTTCAGCCTCTCGAGGTTGAAGGCTATGCTTCCCTTACTGCCGTTTATCTCGAAAGAGTTGTAGTTCCTGCGTCCGGAGGCAAATCTTGTGGCTTCAAATGAACCGAGGGCGCCGTTCCCGAATTTCGCTAGGAAGAGCATGGCATCTTCGACTGTTACTTCACCCATCTCTTTGGAGGCAGCAGCCTCAAGTCCTTTCGTCTCCTCCAAAGCCTGCAGAGGACGCTTCTTTATGAAGGTCTTCTCCATGGCCACGACTTCGGTTATATCGCCCAAGAGGTAGTGTGCAAGATCTATTATATGAGCGTTAAGGTCGCCATGTGGGCCGGAGCCAGCCTTATCCTTCTGGAGTCTCCAGACCAAGGGGAAATTGGGATCAACGATCCAGTCCTGAAGATATACCGCCCTCCAATGGTAGATATCTCCTATCCTGCCTTCATCTATTATCTGTTTTGCCAGTGCTACGGCTGGGACGCGCCGGTAGTTGAAGGCAACCATATGCTTGACTCCGGCTTTCTGCACCGCATCGAGCATTTCCTTTGCCTCCGCGAGGCTATTGGCAAGGGGTTTCTCACACAGGACATTCTTTCCAGCCTCTGCAGCACCGATAACTATATCCCTGTGGATGTTACCGGGGGTAGCTACGTCGATCAGGTGAATGTCATCCCTTTTGACGACGTTCTGCCAGGAGGTATCATAGCCCTCCCATCCGAAATTCTCCGCGGCCGCTTTGACGGCCGATTCGGGTATCCCGCATATCGCTTTCATAACCGGGACACCGTCAAGATCGAAGAACATCGACACATCCTTATAGGCGTTGCTGTGAGCACGTCCCATAAAACCACAGCCTATAAGGCCTACATTAATCTCCTTAGGCATATAGTATCTCCTTTCCAGAAAAGACAGAAGCTATAAAGCGACGCTCTTTTATACTAAACGCAAATAGGATTTATGATTTTCCACAGAGGGTAAATGTAAGGGGTTGATTCATCAAAGCCTGATTCAGTGGGCACGATAGCGCCCCTACAATCTGCGAATTTGGTGAAGAATGACGTTTTCATAAAATCAAATTGTGTTTAGTATAACAGGACTATGTATAGAAAATCGGAACGACATCCCGAAAATAACTTGAGGTTAAATAGATTCCGAAGTACTTTTGAAGTTAAACCAAAAAAGCTTGAAAGTCAATAGGGAAATGAGGAATTTCGCACCGTTTGTAAAGGCAAAGATGGTTCCGCACGATGGCAGCTTCGGAGATTTACCACATCCATAATACTTGACGAGGTTGAAAAGTTAGATTGGCAGAGATTGCCTTTCAGTCAGCCTCAACGTTTCTCAGAAACTCCGCATTATTTTCCGGGAGGGTAACGTTTACGTACATTCCGGTCCCGAGCTCGAAGCCCGCTATCTGGGTGAGTTTGGGCATAAGTTTTACGTACCAGTGGAACCCTTTACCATCGTGGTCATCCTTCGGAGGAGTTCTTATGACATAGTTGAAATCGGGATCGTCGAGACCATGGTATAGCCTCGAAAGTATATCTTTAAGGGTTCTCGCAAACCAGAAGACCTCATCGTCATTTATGGAGGAGAAACCGGCCTGATGCCTTTTGGGCAGGATCCATGTCTCGAAAGGGGCACCTGAGGCGTAGGGGGTGAAAACTATGAAGTGATCATTTTCTATAACAACCCTCTTGCCACTCTTTTTCTCTTCTTCTACCATCTTGCAGAAGACACAGGCCCCGTTCTCATTATAGAAACGCCTGGCTTCCTCGGTTCTGTACATTATGTGTGTCGGGACCAGAGGGGTCGCTATGAGCTGTGAATGTGGATGATCGAGGGAAGTCCCGGCTCCGGAGCCATGGTTCCTGAAAATTATTACAAGCTCCACTCGCGAATCTTCGATAGCGGAGGCGTAGCGATCCCTGTAGGCCATTATGATATCTACCACATCCTCATCGGGCATTAAGGCTATGGTCAGATCATGACTTGGGTTTTCTATTATAACCTCATGGATACCCACACCGCTCATGACACGGTATATACCATCGTTTTTCCTCTCAGGAGTCCCTTCGGGACTGAAGGCAGAGAATTTGTTCGGTACGGACCTGACCTGCCAGGAGCCATCTCTGGATATCCTGAAAGTCTCCGGGGGGGTCATGTGCTCGTTTCCGGAGCAGAATGGACATGTTTCGACGTAGGGAGGTTTCTGTTTTTTATCCTCTTTCTTCACAAAGTCGTGTGGTCTCTTTGCCCTCTCAGTGGCTATAACATACCACTCTTTCGTAGCCATATTCTGCCGTAGCTCCGACATGCTGTACTCCCTTCCCAGAGTGGCTAAAACCTAAAGACAGAAAAGCGAGATATAGAGGTCAGCAGGGCAGACTTGAAGTCTGCCTTCACAGGGTCAAATGTCAGGGCGTTGATGGTCGATGAATTATGTTCAAAATCTAAGATCTATGATTGAGCCTCGGTCTTCAACTTATTTCTCACCGAAGACCTCGGCGGAGAATATCATTATCTCAGTATCAGGATCCTTCCAGGAATCCCTTGGGAGCCTGGCTTTAAGGCAAGTATGCTCGAGGAAAGTGTTTCTATCCCACCCGTATTCGGTCGCGACCTGAGGCAGCAGGAGACCCTGGTTGTAACCTTTCCTTATTATTATTCCATGTTTGCCAACTTCTATATCATTCACATCGTCGATCTTTCTTATCGGCGTCATGACCGATATTTCCACCTCCAGATCGTCGAGCTCATCCTCGGTCACCGGCGGAAACCTCGGATCCTTGAGTGCGGCGGCAACCGCCATCTCCTGGACAGTTTCGCATAGAGGTTTGTAAGCCTCTATGTAACCTATGCACCCCCTCAGGTTGCCATGCTTGTTTATAGTCACAAACGCCCCCCTGTTCTCGCGCAAAATCGGAGAAGCAGGATCGTATTTCGGCAACGGCTTTCCTTTCACGCTGCAGTTTATGGTCTCCTTCGCAACCTTCATGAGGAAGTCCTTATCTTCACCGTTCAGGCCAAGCTCGACGCCGACCTTTCTACCGGACCCGCCTGACCCCGAGCTCTTGTAAACGACCACAGAACCGTAGCCGACAACGTATCCACTCCTTTCTCCCGTGACGTCATTGGAGTTTATACTGGCGACCACCTCAGCTTTATCTGCACCCATCGCCTTGGCTGTCAGGAGGAGGGTGACTATCGGTCCGACTCCGCACGCCATACAATTACCATTCTCAAAACAATTATGGAGTTTCTCAGGCTCGAAATCCTCCACATGCTTCAGGGTACGTTTGTCACTCTCCACACACTCCTTATAGGAGTAACCGTGGTAGAGATCTGAGCTGGCCACAAGAAGCACCTTCTTCCCCTTGGTACCGGAAATTATGGCTTCAGCAAGCCTCTCGCAGGTCTCATAAGAATGATCGGCCATCATCTTGACAGGGACTATCGACAGGTCGGCTACAACCTTCTGCAGGAAGGGAATTTCCACCTCGAGGGAATGTTCGTGGTCTTCCCCGGTATACCCAGATACCAAGCCTTTCCCATGATCTACTATGGATTTCGCAATCTCTTTATTTACAGGAACGAGTCCGAGCGGGGTCTCGTATCCTCCCCTGTCCTGAACGACAACCCCCCTCTTATAGGGACGGTGGTCGAAGCCGATTACCACAACAGCATCGTAAGTCTTGCCTCCCACAAGCTTGAAAGCCGTGGCCGCCGTAAGGCCTGAAAAATCATATCCTGCATGTGGTGCTATGAGCCCGACTATCTCTCCACTTATCTTGGCGAGCTTCGCGTTCTCGAAAAACATGTCAAGCTTCCTATCGAGGGCCTCGCGGCTGGCAGGGTAGAACTGGCCTGCAACGACAGGTTTCCTGATACAGTTTTGGTCTATATCCATATCTCTCACCCCCTCCTTTTCAGCTTTGGAATTACCGCACCCATATATCGGAAGGGAAAGGCATAGAAGCAACAAGATAGAGCAGATCATTTTATCCAACCCCGGTTTTCTGCCTGTCCTATTCCCAAATCCCAGGGATAGGGTGATCGCAGTAAGAACACTTACCATCTTTGATTCTGACATTATGGACGTTATAGACGGTCCTGCTTACAACTGTGGCGCTACAGTTCGGGCAGTATGTACTTTCTCCCTTATGTCCCGGGACATTTCCTATGTAGGCGAAATGTATCCCGCTGTTGATGGCTATATCCCTGGCCTTCTCAAGTGTATTTATCGGTGTTGGTGGGAGGTTTTTCAGCTTGTACTGGGGCCAGAACCTCGAAAAGTGCACCGGGACGTCCTCTCCGAGATCTGAGACGATCCACTGGCACATCGCCTTGATCTCGCTTTCCCTATCGTTCAAGGTGGGTATTATCAGGTAGACGATCTCGAACCAGACACCCATCTTCTTCAGAAGGACAAGCGTGTCGAGGACGGGTTTAAGCTCTCCAGATACCTGGTCCCGGTAGAATTCTTCGGTGTAAGCTTTGAGGTCGATCTTGACAGCATCAAGCTGTTTGCACAATTCCTCCATAGGATCAAGGTTTATGTAGCCGTTCGAGATCATAACGTTCCTTATCCCCCTCTTTCTCCCCTCTACAGCGCAATCGTACATGTATTCGTAGAATATCACCGGTTCGGCATAGGTATACGCTATCGATTTTGAATCGGATTCTTTGGCCAGCCGTGCGATTTCCTCAGGTGATAACTTAAAATCTCGGCTCTGTTCCGGCCTCATCTGCGATATCTGCCAGTTCTGACAGAACTTACACTCCACGTTGCATCCAACCGTTGATATGGAGTAGGCATTCGTTCCAGGGAGGAAGTGGAAGAGAGGCTTTTTTTCTATCGGATCGACATGCCAGGTACATGGCCTCGAATGGACCAGGGTATAGTAGGTGCCGTCTCGATTCTCTCTGACACCGCAGTAACCGCGCTCCCAATCATCAATCTCACACTCTCTGGGACATAGTTTGCAGATTATCTTCTTATGCGCCAGTTTCCTGTAGTGTCTTGCCTCGACAAGGAACTCTTCCGACGGGGAGTCCTCCATAGGCATCCCTCGGAAGCCAGAAGCCTCCGCCTCTGAGGGGTAAATAAGTTTACACGTAGAACCCAGAGCGGAGGCTCCCAAGATAATAGCTTGGTTCTTGAGGAAGGACCTTCTTGATATCTTTCTCGGATCTGACATGGAAAGGACACCACCTTATACCCACTTCGGCTGAATAAGAGACCGTTTCCTCCATCAGCAGAAAAGAGTCAAGACTAAATCTCACCTACAAGCTTTCAGCGATCAGCAGTCAGGAAAAAAGTATAACTTGCGCTATATCCGAGATTTAATTTAATACATACCCCTGATACGGTCAACGTTTATTTTCGGAGCTGTCAGGGAGTCAAAAAAGAAAGGCGCCCTCCCCCAAAAGGAGAAAGCGCTTGACCTGAAAGGTGAGGATCATATGAATTATTCCCTTTTCTCGGCTATCTTGGCCGCCTTGCCTTTGAGTCCCCTCAGATAGAAGAGCTTTGACCTTCTGACCTTCCCCTTGCGCACAATTTCGATCTTGTCTATGAACGGAGAATGGATTGGGAAAGCCCTCTCCACCCCGATACCGGCGGAGATCTTCCTGACGGTAAACGTCCTTCGCAGCCCGCCACCCTTTAACTGGATAACGGTGCCCGTGAAGACCTGTATCCTCTCCTTGCCCCCCTCGACGACCTTGACATTGATTTTCACCGTATCTCCGGGGCCAAACTCAGGGATATCCGCCTTCATCTGCTTAACCTCAATAGAAGATATCATCTCATTTATCATCTTTCTCTCCTTTCATATCCTCCTTTATACTTTCAATCTCAGCCTTATCGAGTTCCAGAAAATCTATGAGATCGGGCCTCTTTTCAAAGGTCCTCTTTATAGCCTCTTTTTTCCTCCACTCCTCTATTAACCCGTGGTTGCCGCTCAGAAGCACCTCGGGTACCCTCAGCCCCTCGAACTCCGCCGGTCTTGTATACCATGGGCAGTCGAGTATCCCTTCCTGAAAGGAGTCTCCGAGAGCAGACTCGAAATCGCCTATGGCTCCAGGGATGAGCCTTATAACAGCGTCCACAAGAACAATCGCTGCCACCTCACCACCGGTGAGGACATAATCTCCTATGGATATCTCGTCAGTAACGTACTTTATCCTTATCCTCTCGTCCATGCCTCTGTAATGTCCACATATAAGTATAAGATTACTTAAAAGGGAGAGATCATTGGCCTTTTTCTGTGTCAGTTTCTCCCCTTGAGGGGTCAGATATATCACTCTCGGAGGGTCAGGGTTCTCACCCTCTATCTGTTTTATGGCTTTGGCGATCGGCTCAGGCTTCAGCACCATACCCGCGCTGCCGCCGTAGGGATAATCATCAATAGTGCGGTGCCTGTCATGCGTAAAATCACGCAGGTCATGTATCCCTATATCAACTAACCCATTATCCCTCGCACGCTTGATTATGCTCTCGTCGAACGGTCCCCGGAAAAAATCCGGAAATCCGGTTATGATATCTATGCGCATATCCCTGCCGTCCCGCTCACATGGTCAAACCTGAATCACTCCAAGAGTCCATCCGGAAGGTCGACCACCATCTTTCCTGAGCGTGTATCTATCTTTTTTATCATATGGCGCACAGCAGGTATCAAAAATTCCTTATCTCCGTGGTGGACGACGTAGACATCGCTGGCGGGGAGCTTCAGGACATCTTGTATAACCCCTAAAACCTCTCCATCATCGGTCTCGACTTCCATGCCGATTATATCAAATATGTGATATGTGCCTTCCGGCAGAGGCGCCACCTTATCCATGCCGAGCGACATAACACATCCGCGAAGCCTATCAGCCTGCTCGGGAGAATCGATCTCGTTAAACTTCACCAAGAGGAACCCCTTATGTGCTCTCAACCCCTCAACAGCAAGCTCCTCTGCCCTGCCGTCCGTAAATTCTATACGGATCGGCCCGACCTCCGTAAGCCTCTCCGGAAAATCGGTAAGTGAATTGACTTTGACCTCGCCCTTGATACCCCAGGGTCTTATTATCTCACCGACACTCACCCATTCACTCTTTTTCCTGCGATTCATATCAGGGCTCAGACTCCACCGGATTCGCTATCAGAAGCTTCAGGGTCTGCTTCCTCCTCCTGAACTTCCTCCGTTGGCACCTCGCTGACATCTTCCAAAGAAGCTTCCTCAACCGGCACACGCTCCTCTATAGCCTCTACAATTTCCTCGGCAGGGGCGGGCACCACAGGCTCAGGGACCTCGGAACGGACAGCCCCAAAAATCCCGGCCTTTTTGAGAAGCGCTCTGGCGGTATCTGTGGGGGTGGCGCCTTTTTCGAGCCAATCCAAAGCCTTCTCCCTGTCGACCTCGATTATCTCCGGGTCTACTTTCGGATCATAATAACCGATTTTATCTACATATTTCCCGTCTCTTGGTTTCGGAGAATCGACTATAACTATCCTGTAAAAAGGGCTCTTTTTGGAACCTACTCTCATCAATCTAATTTTCGCAGCCAAATTCTCACCTCCGCTAAATGTCCATAAAGACCTTATAAGGGAAATCCCCTTATCTTTTTATATTTGCCACTTTCCATATTTTTGACCATTTTCTTCATCATTTCGAATTGTTTAAGAAGCAGGTTGATATGATGCACTGTAGTGCCGCTCCCATTTGCAATCCTACGCCTTCTGCTCCCATTTATTATGTGAGGTTTCCTCCTTTCCTCGGGCGTCATAGACCTTATTATGGCTTCGGTCCTCGTGATGGCCTTCTCATCGAGTTCAATTCCCTTCATTGCCTTTCCAAAACCCGGTATGAGTCCCAAAAGCTGGTCGAGAGGTCCCATTTTCTTGACTTCCTGGAGCTGATCTACGAAATCCTCAAATGAGAAACTCTCTTTCCTGAGTTTCTCATCGAGCTTGCGGGCCTTTTCCAGGTCGACCGACTTCTGGACTTTTTCAACGAAGGAAATCGCATCACCCATCCCGAGCATCCTCGAAGCCATCCTGTCGGGGTGGAAAACCTCTATGGCGTCGAGTTTCTCACCGACACCGACAAACTTAACAGGCCTTCCGGTAACATACTTTATTGAGAGAGCAGCTCCTCCCCTCGCATCGCCATCGAGCTTGGTGAGGAAAACACCGTCGAAATCGAGCCATTTGAGAAACTCGGCAGCCATGTTGACCGCGTCCTGTCCCGCCATGCTATCGGCAACAAGGAGTATCTCATCCGGGTCAACCGACTCCTTTATCTTTTTCAATTCATCCATCATAGGCTCGTCTATGTGGAGTCGTCCCGCAGTATCGAGTATCACCATATCCCTGCCGCTTGCCCTGGCGGAAGCAACAGCCTCTTTCGAGATCGCGACCGGGTCGGAACCATTCCCCTCAAAGACCGGGATACCTAAGGATCGCCCGAGGACCTTAATTTGATCTACAGCAGCAGGACGGTATATATCGGCTGCAACCAGCATGGGAAAGCGGCCATGGGACTTGAAATAGTTGGCGAGTTTCGCTGCAGTCGTAGTTTTTCCGGAACCATGCAAGCCCACCATCATCACGACTGTGGGAGGAATGCCGCTTAATTTTATATCCGAAGCGTTATCTCCCATCAGCTTTCTAAGTTCATCGTAGACTATCTTCGTGACCTGCTGATCGGGGGTTACGCTTCGCAGAACCTCCTGTCCCACAGCCTTCTCCTGCACCCGTGAGATAAAGTCCTTTGCCACTTTATAGTTTACGTCCGCTTCGAGAAGCGCACGCCTTATCTCTCTCAGGGCATCTTTCACATCGGGTTCGGAGAGTTTCCCTCGGCTCCTTATCTTTCTGAATACACCCTCGAACCGTTCTGAAAGGCTTTCAAACATAAATTTCCTCCGGAGAAAAGGTAACTGATAAATATACCAATTCTTAGGATGAAATCAAAGAAAAAACTGGAGATGTTAACCCGGTGATGTTCCCGTTGAACGAGTCCAACCGATTGGGGGAAGGCGCTTTTTGAGGTCAGCGATCTCCTTGCTCTCGCCTATATATATTCCTCGATAAAATTGAAACTCCCTTCATCGAGCTTGGAGTAGTCAGGTATGTCGTACTTATTCCCGTCAATGTCCTCGACGATAATCCTCATCCTGGATATGGTACGCACGCTTTCCCTCTTGCCGCGTACATCGAAATCCCTTTTACCCTTATCGGTCTCGACGTACCAGGTCGAGACTCCGTGCCTGTCATCTATATAAGTCACCTTTTTTATAATTGGCACAAAGTAAGCCTTCTCGAAATATCTTTCAAGGATCTTTCTCGAATTCTTATCGAGTTTATCCATGTTCTCAACGATACCCAGTTCCTTCCCTTCCCCATCGTAGAAGCCTATGAAATAAGAAGGATTAGTGAACGGAAAAGCCCTTGAAATCCTTATCCCGTGATAGGTCTCTCCATTTACAATAACACCTATGCCCCGAAACTTATCCTCCACAACTTTTACTGCTTTTGGATCTACGAAATTGCTCTCTATGCTCTTTATCCCCTCGTTTGAGCCCGCCATATTCAGGCCTCCTGTCATCTCATTTCAAAACCGGGAATGAAATCCTCGATGCCCGTAAGCTGATAGAGTTCAGCTCCCGATTTCCTCTGTTCGACCATCGCACTGACCTTTTCAATGCTTGCCTTTGTGAGGTTGGTCTGTGCCCTTATGACATCCTCGACCCCGGCAAGTCCGGCCCTGAACTTAGATTCCATAAACCTCAGGTTTTTTAGGGCATTCCCCTCGTTTTCGGATAGTATATCTATTATATCGATATCGAATTCCCACTTCCTCACTTCCCCCTCAAGCTTTAGCTCCAGATCCCTCCGTTCTCTCTCCCTCGCATAGCTAAGTCCCTCTGCACGGCTCATTACCTCACCAACTTTTTCGCCCGTTACATGTGAATCCCATATAGGTATTTCGACCTTGAGGCCGAATTCAGGGTCTCCACCGAACCTCCCCAAGCCCGATGGGAAATCACTGCCGTTTGCTGTCCTATCATACTCCGCAGAGAGGATCGCCTTGAACTCGAAACCAGACTTCAGCTCTTTTGCACTGAGCTTTAACCTATCCAGATTCATTTCGAGGAGTTTCATATACGGATGGTCCTCAATCACCTTCGAGATCTCAATATCTGAAGGGGGAGAGATAAAATCCCCAAGGGCCGATCTTATCGAGAAATCGGTGATTTCGCTGAGACCCATAAGTCGGCTTAGCAGAGCTTTGGCATTTTCAAGCTTCAGGAGGGAACGCTTGAGATCGGCCTTAGCCGAGGCTAACTGAACTTCAGATTCGAGAAGCCCGATATCGACCGAGACTCCGAGTTCGAACTCCTTCCTCGACATCTCCGCCAGAACTTTGGCAAGCTCAACGGCCCTTCTATATATCTTTATCTCTTCGTCAGCGAGTATGAAGTCCTGGAAGGCATAAACTGCTGAGGTTACGAGATCTCTTTTAGCGATCTCATACTGGAGTAAGGCCATTTCATAGTCGAATTCCGCAGTCCGCTCCGAGAGCTTCTGGAGGTTTTCAGCAAAGAAGGGTATTTCAAGGGAAACTCCGTAGGAAACCTCGTTTTGGGAGGCATCTCCTATGTAATCCTCCTTGAGATCTGACTGTGAAAAACGACTGTAGACATCCAGGTTCCCCCCGAGGGGAAGGTTCTGCCTCAAAGCTATTGAGTTCTCTCTCAGATCCTTTTCCGATCTCAGGACTAAGCTGGTCCTGTACCCTTCACCCTTTCTTGTAAATGAAAGCCTTATCTTTGATGCCTGGAGATAGGATTCGAACTCCTTAAGTCCAGGGTCATTATCCATAACCATCTTAAGATATTCGTCAGGAGTTATCGTCCGCTCCCCTACATCCACTTCGGAGAAAACAGTCCCGGCAATCGAAAGAAACAGGACCAATACAGCCACAACGCCAAATAGATTTTGTCCACTCATTTTGTCAATTTCCCAAGTATACTCTGTATCTTGTCCACTACCAGCTCCCAGATCTTCTCTCTACCGGTTATGATCCTTACCTCAGCCTCCAGTCTGTCCATAATGAGATCCCCGTATTTCTCGAGCATATCCTCAGGACCCGATATGGACACCTCAACCGGGTAGGTGGCTTTGCCGGGATCCAAGTTCATAGGTGAAGGCGAATATCTCGTAACTTTCCCCTCGAATATCCCGTATTTCGTATAAGGGAGAGCATCTATGAAGATCTTTGCCTTTTGTCCTACAGTGACGTAGGGGGCGTCGTCCCCCTTCGTTCCCGCCCTTACAACCCAGCCGGACGAGGGATTCCCTATCTCCATAAGTACCTCCCCGGCATTTATTCTGTCCCCCACTTTGCTGCTCAGGAAGGGCGTCAGTACAATCCCATCTATCTCCGAGAAGAGCGTCGTCCGTTCGAGCCTGTAATTGAGGATTTTAAGCTCCTCAATTAGCTGTTCCCTTGTCCTCTCCATACTCTCTATCTGTGATTTCATGGTGTCAAGCTGCTTGAACCCTATGTTCTTGGATTCCAGGGCAGCCTCAGCCTTTCTAACGAGGGCCTCTTTCATCTTCACATCGAACGATTCCACCAAAGGATTTCCTTTCTCTCCCACTATATTGGCATAGCTTTCCCTCGAAAGCGAGTATCTGCTCGTAGTTTTTTCGAGGTCCGCATCTGCAATATCGAGGTTGGCTTTCGCCTCTTCGATCTCATTTGTAATCCTGGCCCTTGCGAGCTCAAATTCTTCCGAGTAACGTTCCAGATCTGAATCAAGCCTATCCAAATCCTTCTTTGCCTTTTCTACCTCAACTCTTATTTCCGTGTCGTCGAGAAGTGCTACAAGATCACCAGCTTTAACTCTGTCAGTTGTTAGGGCCTTCACCTCCTTTATTATTCCGCTTATACCCGGTTTAACCTTGAAAATCTCAGTCGGTCTCACAACCCCGTTCACGACAGTTGTCATCTCCATGGCGTAAAAAGAGAGAAGTATGAAACCAAGGGCCGCAAAAACGACAATCGATAAAACTACTCCCCTTACCCCTTTCCTGTACCAGGACGGAGAAGGTTCCTGTTCATCCTTAAGCTTCTTAAACCAACTCAACATATTTTCCCCCGATCTAACTTACACTTTATTTCGTCTATCTTACTAAACAGCCCTCACACTGGAAAGTTCTGACTGATACTTACAGAGACGGCTGTAGAGTCCATCCTCAATTTGCAGGAGTTCCTCAT
>CAZTBA010000147.1:0-13435 GCA_964611725.1 uncultured bacterium | reverse complement strand
GTACTGTGGCGTAAGAGAAGGCCCTATGACGATAGATCACGTTGTACCGAAAAGCTTCGGCGGAAAAGATTCCTGGGAAAACCTTGTGTGTGCATGTATAGAATGTAACAACAAGAAAGGCCATAGGACCCCTGAACAAAGTGGACTGAGACTTTTTAGAAGGCCTAGAAAGCCTAACAACATAACTTTTATCCGCCATTTTATAGGGGTTTCCGATTATAGATGGAGACCCTATCTATTTATGGACTAATAAAAAAGGAGCCCAGGGTGGATGGTATAGGGCCTTTGCTGAGAAATCCCTTTTGGAGGGAAGGCAACTACAAGGTTGAGCTTGACGTTTTTGAGGGCCCTCTTGATCTCCTTCTGTACCTTATAAAGAAAAATGAGATAGACATATATGATATCCCCATAGCTGAGATCACACGCCAGTATCTGAGCTGTCTCGAGATTATGAGAATACTTGACCTCGAGATGGCGGGGGAGTTTCTGGTTATGGCTGCAACGCTTATGAGGATAAAAGCGAAGATGCTTCTGCCATCATCCCCGATTGAGGAAGAGGAAGAGTTTGAGGACCCAAGAGAAGAACTGGTAAGAAAACTTCTGGAATATCAACATTACAAAGAGATTTCCAAAGAACTCTCGGAACTCGAAGATTCACAGAGGGGATTGTTTTTTAGGTCGGTTACTCCCTTGGATGGGGAAGATAAAGATGAATCCATAATCAGACCAACGCTCTTTGACCTTCTGGCTTCCTTCAAAAGGGCGATGGAAAATGCCCCAAGGTCTGGCTACCATGAGGTGGAACCCGAAGATGTTTCAATCGAGGAGAGAATGGAGTTTATAACTAATCTCCTTAAGGAAAAAGAGAAGGTCTCGTTCTTTGAAATCATATCTGGTGAGAGGAAACTCGTAATTATAGTAACTTTTATGGCTATACTTGAATTGGTTAAAATGCAAAAAATATTTGCCAGACAATCAGTCCCATACGGGGATCTATGGATATATCAGAGGAATTGAGTGAGAGTTGCCATGGATTTTAATAAGCTTAGATCTATAGTTGAGTCGCTTATATTTTCATCCCCATCGCCGATCACTCTCGAGAAAATGAGGTTGTGCTTCGACAATAAGGTCAATAGCGGGGCCATAAGGGAAGCTATCGAAAGTTTGAACAATGAGTACAGGGCCTCCGGAAGATCTTTCTTGATAACTGAAATTGGCGGAGGATTCCAGATGATGACCAATCTGGAATACTCTCCATGGGTAAAAAAAGCCTTCCACAGAAGTGCTCCAATGAAGCTTTCACAAGCTGCTCTTGAGACTGCAGCAATTATTGTCTACAGGCAGCCTATAACGAAGGCTGAAATAGAGTCAATAAGGGGCGTAAGCGTTGACGGGGTAATAAGAACACTCCTGGAAAGGGATCTGATAAGGATTGCTGGGAGGATGGACACCGTTGGAAGGCCGCTCCTATACGGAACCACCAGGGAATTTCTCAGATATTTTGGTCTCAACAAACTTTCGGATCTACCTAAGCCAAAAGAAGTGGAAGAGATTATGGGTGGAGAGCCAGTTAAGGATGAAGCCAAATAGTTTCCCCCGGGTAATAGAACAGAGGAAGGGATATAAGTAGTTTGCCAACGGAAAACCACGCTTCTTTGGTAGAAAATCAAAAGGTGAGAAGAGAGAAGGGGCTGGTAATAGCTATAGATGGTCCAGCGGGATCTGGAAAAACAACAACCGCAAAATTGGTTGCGGAGGGATTGAACTACCTCTGCGTAGATACCGGTGCTATGTACAGGGCCTTGACGTTAAAGGTCCTCAGACTCGGAATAGATCCCGGAGACACTTTGAGTATCTGCGAGATTGTAACTAATACTGATATAACTTTCAGGCACTTTGAATCTCAGATCAGAATTTTGCTGGATGAGGAGGATGTAACTGAAAAGATAAGATCCCTTGAGGTTACGAGAAGTGTCTCAACTGTTTCCTCAATCAAATGTGTGAGGGAAGCCCTTGTTGATATGCAGAGGACGATAGGGCGTGATGGGGGAATTGTTATGGAGGGGAGGGACATAGGAACTGTAGTTTTCCCGGATGCTGACCTCAAGATTTTTATGGTAGCCTCGCTGAAGGAGAGGGCAAAAAGGAGGTACGAGGAGCTAGTTTCAAAGGGCACCAATATCACCCTCAAAGAGATCATGGATGAGATGTCTGAGAGGGATAGGCAAAATATAGAGAGGGAATTAAGTCCTCTGAGGAAAGCTGAGGGTGCAGTTGTTTTGGATACGTCTGATCTGACAGTGGAAGAACAGGTAGAAAGGGTTATCGACCTCGTCCGAGAAAGGTGTAAATAGGCGATATTTGCCATGGGATCGGAATCAACTGTAATTCAGGGGGAGAAGCTTTACAAATATGGTGGTATAGGGAGAGGGAAAGTCCATTCATTACTGCACAGGGTATTTTACTGGGTTTCTTGGTTCCTGGTAATTTCAATCCTTAAGATTTTCTTCAGGGTTAAGATAGAAGGGTGGAAGAATGTACCGCGGTGTGGAGGAGTGATACTTGCCAGCAACCACCTCTCCGCTTTTGATCCCCCCTTTGTGGGTGGATGTGCCCCTCGTGAGCTTAATTACCTGGCTAAGATAGAGCTCTTCCGCAATCCGATTCTAAGGCTTATAATAAGAGAGTACAATGCTATACCACTGAAGAGATATGTGGGCGATAGAAGGGCTCTAAAAATCGTTTGTGATGCTTTAAACAGGGATCAAGCTGTTCTCCTTTTCCCCGAAGGCACAAGAAGCAAAGATGGTAAACTCGGTAGAATCAAAGCTGGGGTTGGGATGATTTCCGTTATAACCGGGAAGCCGATAGTCCCTGTATACATAGAAGGTACGAGGGAGGTGTGGAAGACATTGCTTTATTTAAGAAGGCTGAGAGTCAAATTCGGGCCTGTTATATCACCTCCAGAAAAGGTTCCGGACGGACCTGAGAGAAGACATTACTATGATATGATAGGTAATGAGGTGATGCAGTCTATCCTTTCACTTAAGAACAAAGGATAATATAAAGAGGCTTCACATATCCCTTTAACGGGATAAATTCAAATAGACAGGAGGAGATAAAGTATGTCTAAGAAGCAGAGCGTGGAGGAATCTCTAAACAACCAAAATGAGAAAGAGGAGGTGAAAGAGAAGAAGGACATGGAAGTTACAGATGCTGGTGAGATCGTTTCTCCTCTCGAGGAGGAAACAGAGGAAGAACTTCAGTTGATCGATTCTGGGGGTATGTCGGAGGAATATGGCTACTCTGAGGAGAGATTTTCAGAGCTTCTGAACCTTTACGAAGAGACACTGAAAGGAATTAACGAAGGGGAGATTATAACAGGCAAGGTCTTGAAAGTAGATGAGAATAATGTCCTTGTCGATATAGGGTTCAAATCTGAAGGAATTATCCCCGTTTCGGAGTTCAGTGACCTTTCTGAGCTGAAGATCGGTGATGTGGTGGATGTTTTCCTGGAGAGCATGGAAGACCAGGAAGGACAGATAGTTCTTTCCAAACAAAAAGCCGATTTTATGAAGGTTTGGGATAACATAAAGGAAGCCTACGATAGCACTCAGATAGTGGAAGGAAAGGTTGTTCGTAGGATAAAGGGTGGTATGGTCGTGAACCTTTTTGGGGTTGATGCCTTTCTGCCCGGCTCCCAGATCGATGTGAAACAGGTCAAGAATTTCGACCAATTTGTTGGACAGGCCTTTCCCCTTAAGATCATAAAGCTCAATAAGAGCAGACGAAATATAGTTGTTTCAAGACGGGCAGTTCTGGAAGAGGAGAGGAATACACGACGTCGGGAGCTGCTTTCAGAGCTTGAGGTCGGCCAGGTTCGTGAGGGTATTGTGAAGAACATCACCGATTTCGGGGCTTTCATTGATCTCGGGGAACTTGATGGTCTACTTCATATTACCGACATGTCCTGGGGGCGGGTAAGCCATCCCTCTGAGGTGGTTGCCATAGGGGATAATATCAAGACCAAAATCCTCAATTTCGATAAGGAGAAAGAAAGGATATCCCTTGGACTCAAGCAGCTTACTCCATATCCCTGGGAAAATGTGGAGGAAAAATATCCGACAGGCTCAAGGGTTAGAGGTAAGGTTGTCAGTATAACGGATTATGGGGCTTTTGTAGAACTGGAGGAAGGGATCGAAGGACTCGTCCATATATCAGAGATGTCATGGACACAACATATAAGGCATCCATCAAGAATACTTGCGGTTGGTGATGTGATCGAAGCCATTGTGTTGAAAGTAAATAAGGAGGAGGAGAAGATATCTCTGGGAATTAAGCAGCTTGAGCCTGATCCCTGGGAAACCATAGATAGACGCTATCCTACGGGGACAAGGATAAGCGGAAAAGTCCGTAATCTCACGAACTTTGGAGCTTTTGTGGAAGTTGAAGAGGGCATAGACGGCTTGGTTCACATATCGGATATGTCCTGGACCAGGAGGATAAACCATCCCGGCGAGATTATGAAGAAGGGAAGCAAAGTAGAAGTTGTGGTGCTCAATATAGATAAAGAAAAGAGGCGAATTTCGCTGGGATACAAGCAGGCACAGGAAAATCCATGGGATAATTTTGGAGAGGAGTACGGTGTCGGCACTGAGTGCAAGGGAGTTGTTACCAAGATCCTTGATAGGGGATTGATTGTGGAAATGGGAGAGGATGGGATAGAGGGATTTGTCCCGCTTTCCCAACTTGGACAACCCAACCTCAGGGATCCAAACGAAGCTTTCAGCATAGGGGACGAGATCCCTATGAAGATCATCGAATTCGATAAGGGTAAGAGGAAAGTAACATTAAGTGTCCGGGCTTACTTCGAGGACAAGGAAAAAGAAGAGCTGGAAGGGTACCTCAAGGCCCATACTCCGAAACCCTTAACGATCGGCGAGATTGCTGAGGACCTTGCACAGATTCAGCAGAGTCCACCGGAATCAGGAGATGAAGAAAGGGCGGAAGAATCGTTACCTGAGGACTTAGGTAACGATGAGGCTGGACAGGAATAGCGGGAAAAGCAATTTGTTTTACCATAATTGAAGAGCTGAGAGGGATATTCCTGTTATTCCTCTCAGCTCTTCAGTTTTTATCTTGAAAAATATGAAGAGGATATCTTTCTTTACGTTGGGTTGTAAACTTAACCAATACGAAACAGAAGCTCTTGTGGAGGAGTTTGAAAGAGAGGGCTTTGAAATAGTTCCTTTCGGGGAGCCTACGGATATCTGTGTAGTTAACACCTGCACCGTTACCTCCAAAAGTGATTGCCGCTCCAGACAGATCCTGCGCAAGATCAAAAATGTTTCCCCATACTCCACAGTTATAGCTACCGGGTGTTATGCTCAAAGGAACCCGGAACTCCTCGCAAATATGGAGTCCGTGGACCTGGTTGTCGGTATGAATAGGAAAAGCGACCTTATGAATATAGTCAGGAAATATCCCAATGGCCCCGACAAGATAATCGGTGCTTTCGAAGATATACCCGGTCAAATAGATAAATTCAGGGTGAAGAGCTTCAGAGATCATACACGTGCCTTCCTGAAAATTCAGGATGGTTGTAACCGAAACTGCTCTTACTGTGTTGTAAGAATTGTAAGGGGGCCCAGTCGCAGCAAAGATTTCGAGGCGATTATTGACGAAGCCCTGTCCCTGAAGGATATGGGATATAGAGAAGTAGTGCTTACCGGCGTACATATCGGGGATTACGGACTTGACACAGGTGAATCTGAACTGCTTGACCTTATGGAAGCTCTTGAAGAGATGGAAGGTGAGATGAGGTTCAGACTCAGTTCCTTGGATCCGATGGAGATTTCTCCAGATATGGTTTCTTTCCTGAAAAAGTCCCGTAAGTTCTGCAGACATGTCCACATTTCAGTGCAAAGTGGGGATGACAGCATTTTAAAGACGATGAACAGGTCCTATTCTGAGTCCGATATAAAGGATACAGTAACCCGGCTCCAGAGGGAAATACCGGGCATAGCTATAGGGGCGGATTTTATCGTCGGTTTTCCTGGAGAGAGTGAAGAAAGTTTTCTGAAAACTTACAGGCTCGTCGTAGATCTACCTTTCTCCTACCTCCATGTTTTCAGATTTTCACCAAGGGAAGGCACTTCTGCCGCTGGTATGGGGGGACAGGTCACGCCGATAGCCAAAAAGGAGAGAAGTTCCCGGTTGATTGAGCTTGGAAAGGCTAAAAGGGAAAAATTCATATCTTCTTTCATAGACAGGGAGCTTGAGACCATTGTTGAGTCCAAGGACCATTCAAGTGACACCTTCTCAGGGCTAACTGATAATTATATAAAGGTTATCTGCAAGGAAAACTCTGGAACGACTAAGAAGGGTATGTTAGCCAAGGTGAGGATAGAAAGGGTTCTAAATTTTAAACAAGCTTGCGGTACAATAGTCAGCGATAGGATGTTTGACTGTGAGAAATCATAAACTCTTGTATATAGAGACATATGGCTGCCAGATGAACATCTCTGATTCGGAGATTATAACTGGTATCTTTGGAGATTCTGGCTATGGTCTGACAGATGATATGGGCAAGGCCGATGTAATACTCATAAATACATGCAGCGTGAGGGAGCACGCTGAAAAAAGAACTATCGGCAGGATCAGTTCACTTAAGCCTCTAAAGGATTCCAACCCCGAGCTTGTTCTCGGTGTGGTTGGGTGTATGGCTCAAAGATTAGGTGAGGAGATCATAAAAGACTATCCTCACGTTGATATAGTGGCAGGACCGGATTCATATAGAGAGCTTCTTTCCTTTGTGGAAAACCGAGATTGTCAAGTCAGTATTTGCCATCTTGGCACAGATTCCGATGAGCTCTACGAAGGAATAAGGCCCGTGAGGGATGAGAAGGTCAGAGCATGGGTTCCCATAATGCGAGGATGCAATAACTTTTGTTCTTACTGTATCGTACCGTATCTTAGAGGGAGGGAAAGGAGCCGTCCCCATATTTCAGTCCTGTCGGAGGTAAAGAAGCTTTCTGAGGAGGGATTTAAAGAGGTCGTGTTATTAGGGCAAAATGTTGATTCCTATAACGACAGTGAGCTTGACTTCGCGGGCCTTCTCAGATTGCTCGACCGCGAAACAGAAATCCCGCGCATTCGGTTTCTCACATCCCATCCGAAAGACATTTCGGACGATGTCCTGAAGGCCATGGCCGAATGTGAAAGCTTGTGTGAGCACCTTCACCTGCCACTCCAATCCGGGGCGGATGAGGTCCTAAGGAGGATGAGAAGAGGCTATAATATCGAAAGGTACATTGGCATAATCGAAAGAGCACGGGAGTTTATACGGGGAATTAGCATTACTACGGATGTAATAGTCGGCTTTCCCGGAGAAATGCAAGAGGATTTCGAAAAGACTCTAAAGATTATGGGAGAAGTCGAATTCGACTACGCTTTTACTTACAGGTATTCTCCCAGACCTGAAACCGAAGCCTCGAATTTCGAGGACAACGTTCCCGAACAGGAGAAGCTGAGAAGGCTGTCCGAACTTATATCAGTTCAGAGAAATATAACCAGAAAGGTCAATCTGAGGGAGATAGGCTCTGAGGTCGAAGTCGTCTTAGAGGAAGTGAGTAGGAAAGATGAATCTGAGTTTCTCGGAAGGACCAGAACTGACAAGCCAGTCATAGTGAAAGGGATAAGAAACCACGATCCCATAGGTGGTTTGGAGATCGTGAAGGTGATTGATACCACTGGGCCAACTCTTATTGCGGAAGCCATAGAAGAGGAGTGAAAAATGTGGATTCTAAAATGGATAGTTCTCGCGATTCTTCTAGTATCTGTGGTTGCATTTTCCGGTCAGAACGCCGGTGAGATTATTGATCTGAGATTTCTCCTCTGGGAAATGAGGAATATTCCTCTCCCTATTGCCCTTTTTGACGCTTTTGTAGCAGGGCTTGCCATATGGTTCCTGATATCCGCTTCATATACAATTCAAGTCAGATCTGAGTTGAAGAAGCTCAAGGAGGAAAATAGAGTCCTGAAAGAGACAGTGAAGAAACTTAAGGAGGATTCCGGTGAGAACTACCAGGGGGATTAGAGTTTTGCAGGTATTAGTTTCTCTTCTTTTAACAGTGATTTTCTCGGGATTGTGTGAGACCTCACTTGCCGGACGGGTGGAAGAGGAAATAAAGCCCCTCATCGAAGGTGGCAAATATAAGCTTGCCAGGGAGAAAGCTGTCTATTATTTTGGGAAGAATCCCGGGGACCCTGAGACTATATACTATATGGCTCTTTTGGAACCTGATGGTGATCTTTCAAGAGATTACTTGCAGAAAATCGTTGAGAATTATCCCGGACATAGGCTTGCCGACGATGCCCTGTACAGATTGGGCCTCTTCTACTATGCTTTGGGCTTTTACAGGACGGCTGGACAGAGGTTTGAAGACCTACTGAAAAATTACCCTGGCAGTGAGCTTGGAGGTTATACATATTACTATATAGGTCTGTCAAAGCTGGCCATCGGCGAGATTTCCAAATCGATAGAGAGTTTTGAGAAGGTAATGGAGTTTACTACTGAAAAGGAACTTATACTGAAAGCAAAAGTGGGGCTTATAGATTCTTATTTTGCCGAAGACAACTATGCAAAAAGTATTGAACTATGCGAGGAACTCGTTGAGGATGATGCAGCCCAGGATATGAAACCATATGTTCTCTTCACTTTGGCGAAAAGCTATGAAAAAATGGGCGATGGATCGAAGGCATCAAAGGTGTACTCCGATATATTAAGTGGCTATCCTGATAGCTATGAGGCGGAGCAACTTAAAAACATTTCAAAAGTTCCCTCCTCCTCAGGTTATATATCATACTCAATTCAGATCGGGGCTTTTGTGAATTTGGAAAATGCTATGGGCCTTAAGGATAAGATGGAGAAGAAAGGCTATAAAGTCAAAATCGGAAAGAAGGAAGTCAATAATAAAACATTCTTCGTCGTCCTCCTCGGGACCTACGGGGATCATGATACTGCGGCCTCAGCAGTTGATAGCCTTTACACCAGAGAGGGTATCAGGGGGCAGACTGTCAGAGGTTCTAAAGAGGAGGAAAACTAAATCATGACTGTAATCACCCCTATGTTAAAACAATATATGAGGTTCAAGAAGAAGTATAAGGATGCTATACTTCTTTTCCGTATGGGTGATTTTTATGAGACTTTTTTTGATGATGCAAAGGTAGCTTCGAAGGTACTTGGACTTACCTTAACCTCCAGAAACCATGGCAGGTCCGAGGATATACCACTTGCAGGCATTCCCCACCATGCACTGGATAAATACCTTGGTAAACTGATTAAGGCAGGATATAAGGTTGCGGTATGTGAGCAGGTGGAGGATCCCAAAAAGGCAAAAGGGATAGTTAAAAGAGACGTTGTTGAAGTCATATCCGCTGGCACTGTCCTTTCTGATCAGTTATTGGAGGCCAAACAGAACAATTACTTGGCAGGTATCTACATAAATAAAGGTAAATTAGGGTTCTCTATGGTTGATCTCTCAACGGGGGAGTTCCTGGTCACAGAGGCTCCTGAGGATAGGCTATGGGCCGAAATTGAGAAAGTGAAGCCGTCCGAAGTTATTGTTTCTGAAAACTTTGATGAAAACATCAAATCTGAAATAAAGACAAGATTGCCATCCGTTGTGATAAGTATGGTGGAAATTCTGGCTTTTGATAGGGATTTAGCTTATGAACTTTTGACTGAACATTTCGGGGTCTCTTCACTCAAAGGTCTTGGGTGTGATGATATGGATGTGGGGGTTTCTGTAGCCGGAGCGGTTCTGAGGTATGTTAAGGAAAATCAGAAAAAGGCGCTTCCCCATATCTCCCGTCTGAAGAGGTACTATGAAGGTGACTATATGGTTATAGATATTTCGACACAGAAGAACCTTGAGATTATATCCTCACTTCAGGAAACTGAAAGAGAGAATACGCTTGTGAAGATCCTCGATAGAACGGCTACCGGGATGGGAGGTAGGCTTCTTAAGAAGTGGCTGTTGATGCCGCTTATGAACGTTGAGGAGATCAATCACAGATTAGATGCCGTTGAGGAGTTAGTGAAGGAATGGAGGGATAGGGAGGAGATCATGGGGGTGCTCTCAAATATAGGGGATCTTGAAAGGATTTTAGCCAAGGTCTGCTGCGGAAGGGCAAACCCGAGGGACCTTGTGGGCTTGAAGTCCTCCCTTCAGAGGGTCCCTGAGATACGTAATCTCCTCCGAAATTTCTCTTCCAAGCTTATCTCGAAGTTAAAGGAAAATATGGTAGATGTCAGTGAGATCGTTGATATTATAGATTCGAGTATAGTGGACGATCCTCCCGTATCTGTTACCGAAGGTGGGATTATAAAGGAAGGCTATAATTTTGAGCTTGATGATCTTAGAAAGATTAGCTCTGATGGGAAAAGTTGGATAGCTCGTCTTCAGATGAGGGAGCAGAAAAGGACGGGCATCTCTTCTCTTAAGGTCAAATATAATAGGGCATTTGGCTATTTTATCGAGGTCACTAAGACTAATCTGGATAAGGTACCTCCTGATTACATGAGAAAGCAGACCCTCGTAAATGCAGAGAGATTCATTACCCCCGATCTGAAGGAATATGAGGAGAAGGTTCTTGGAGCTGATGAGAGGATAAATGAGCTTGAGTACGAGATATTTTCGGAGATAAGGGATAGAGTAGGCCAACATGCATCTGAGATACAAAGTATAGCTGAGGCTATAGCTGTATTGGATCTACTGTGTTCATTCGCCGACATCGCGGTAAGTCACAGTTATAGCCGTCCTGAAGTTAGCAATGGAGATAAAGTGGAAATAGTAGATGGTAGACATCCGGTTGTCGAGAGGGCGCTTCCCGAAGGAACTTTTGTGCCTAACAGCACCCTTGTGGACAATTCGAGTGACCAGATACTGATAATAACAGGTCCCAATATGGCCGGGAAGTCCACGTATCTGAGGCAGATCGGACTCATAGTTCTTATGGCACAATCAGGTAGTTTCGTTCCGGCAAGAAAGGCAAACATAGGTGTGGTCGATAGGATCTTCACCCGCGTTGGTGCTTCCGATAGCCTCGCGAGAGGGGAGAGCACCTTTATGGCTGAGATGAATGAGGCAGCGAATATATTGAATAATGCGACTTCCAGGAGTTTGGTGATACTCGATGAGGTCGGACGCGGTACCAGCACTTTCGACGGACTGAGCATAGCGTGGGCCATAGTGGAGTACCTTCATAACCCTTCCTATACAAGGCCTAAAACGCTTTTTGCCACCCATTACCATGAACTCACCGAATTGGAATCCCTCCTGTCAAGGGTTAGAAACTACAATGTATCCGTACATGAACAGGATGGTGATATAATATTTCTCAGGAAGATCGTAAGGGGGGGATGCGACCAGAGCTATGGCATAAACGTTGCCAAGCTGGCCGGGCTCCCTGAAGAGGTTATAGAAAGGGCAAACGAGATCCTGGCAAATATAGAGAATGAGCGGGAAACTCCAAGGATTTCCAGAAGGTCAGGTTCAAAGAAACGTAAAGGTGAAGATGCCCAGCTTAGTTTGTTCAATATCGGAGAAGTGCGATCCCATCCGATTCTCGATGAGCTCAAGGAAATAGACATAAATTCGCTTACCCCATTGGAGGCCCTTTTGAAGCTTGATGAGTTGAGAAAGAAGGTGAAATGACCTTACTTTTCCCTTGCGGTTGCGGGTAGTTTTTGATTATATTACTCGACGGCCGGGGCGTAGCGCAGTCCGGTAGCGCACTAGCATGGGGGGCTAGTGGTCGCTGGTTCAAATCCAGTCGCCCCGACCAAACTATCGAGCAGACTGCATTTGATCTGCTCTTTTATTTATGTCTTTTATCCCGAGTATCCCGGAGGTACCACCTGGTTGAAGAGAATCCTCGTCACCAATGATGATGGAATAAACGCTGAGGGATTGAAGGTTCTGAGGGAAACTTTATCCCTGAAATGGGAGGTCCTGGTCGTAGCGCCTGATAGGGAACAGAGTGCTGTAAGCCATGCCCTTACTCTCCATCAACCTCTTAGGGTGAGTAAAGTCGATGGCTCAGCCTATAGCGTCGAGGGCACCCCTACGGATTGTGTTATGCTGGCTATATGCGAATTCTTTAAGGATGAAATCGACCTTGTGGTTTCAGGGATAAACCACGGATCCAATCTCGGAGATGACGTAACCTATTCCGGAACAGTGGCAGCGGCCATAGAAGGAACACTCCTTGGGATACCTTCAGTAGCGGTCTCACTGGTTTGGAAAAACGGTGAACATCTCAGAGCAGCTTCGGATTTCGTTACCAGAATTGTTGAAAAGCTCTTTGCGGAAGATATGCCTGAGGATACATTTCTAAATGTGAATATCCCCGATATACCTCCGGACGAAATCAAAGGGGTGAGGGTGACAAAGCTTGGGAGAAGGCTTTACAGGGACCCCATAGAAAAGGGTTCCGATCCACGGGGGAAACCCTATTACTGGATAGGTGGTCAGGTTTCAACCTGGTCAGGAGGTGAAGACACAGACTTTGAGGCCGTCGGGAAAGCTTATATCTCAGTCTCACCTCTACACCTCGATCTTACTAACTATAAGGCTATGGGTGAGTTGAGAAGTTGGAATTTTGAGGAATGGTGATATGGACGAGACTACCTACAGGGCTGCAAGGGAGGACATGGTAGAAAGCCAGATTAAGGCCAGGGGTATAATGGACCCTGTGATACTTCGGGCCATGGGCGTCGTCCCGAGGCATCTATTCGTTAAGGAGAATTGCAGGCCCAAGTCTTATTGTAATTGTACTCTACCTATAGGGTACACTCAGCTTATGTCTCCTCCCTATGTCACTGCTATGATAATAGAGCTTTTGGAACTAAAGGGCGATGAAAAAGTACTTGAGATAGGAACAGGCTCGGGCTATGTTACGGCCGTTCTGGCAGAGATAGTGGACAAGGTTTTCACCATAGAACGTTATTCTAAATTAGCTCAGAGATCCCGGCTTATACTGAGTCAACTCGGTTACGGAAACATAATAGTTAAGGTTGGGGATGGGAGTTTGGGATGGGAATCTCATTCACCATATGATGCCATAGTAGTAACGGCGTCAGGACCTCGTATCCCTGTCAATTTGATAAACCAGCTTTCGGATTACGGGAGAATGGTGATGCCTGTCGGGAGTCCGGATTCCCAGAACCTCTTCGTTGTGAAAAAGTTAGGTTCGAAGACCGAAGTTGATGTGATAGAAATAGATAAATGTGTTTTTGCACCTCTTATCGGGGAAGATGCCTGGCTTAAAGGGCACAGGAAGCTATCTTAGAAGTATGGCTTATCACTTAAGTGATTTTTAAAAGTATTATTGTAAAACTAACTCTGGAGACAACCAATGCTGTTCCAAG
>CAZTBA010000146.1:0-13436 GCA_964611725.1 uncultured bacterium | reverse complement strand
GTGCTCGGATCCGGGAGATTACCCCCAACGGCTCCAAGATCACAGGCGGGGGAGTACCCAAGGATGTCGACGGAATTGCCACTTGACAGCTTATATCCCTGGAAACACAAGAACCCTGCCAGTTCACGTATTGACAGGGTTTCCTAAAATGGATATAGGCCCTCCTTCGCTTAGCTTAAAATCCTTCTAAGCCACGGCCCATATCGGATAGTCCAAAACCTTCCCTGAAACTACAGAAATAATATAAACATAAAGGGAGATATGTCAAGCTGATTTGTTAGCGGAACTTTCACGGTATGATGCTATGAAAAAGAGGGTCTTCAAATCTGGTGTCCAAGTAGTGTCCAGAGCCCATCAAAACAGATCAAAATAAACGAAACTTGCTGAAAGTAAACTGAGGTCACATCTCACTGTGAAAACAACCTCTTGCTTTGCTTCTTCTACATTTTCAACAACTTACAAAACCCGATGAGATCGCACTATAGATACAGTTCGTTTATCATACAATTGTAGGACTTCTTGAGCACTTAATGGTCTATTATAGATTCTTATATCATCTATACCGTCAAAGTCAAGCGCGCTGTTAGCTGTTCCTGTTGTCCATGAAGCTTCATAAATAGTCCCATCATTATTGTACATTGAAGAATCAACTGCAGTGTTTCCGCTACCTTCATCGAAGGCCCAATGATTTCCTTTTCTGTTTGACAACTTCGCTGACCTGTTATATATTGACGTCCGTAAATTCGGAATCTATAAGGCCCTGAAATCGTAACTGTAAACCTTGTAGGGGAGAGGGATGAGATTAGTGTTTTCAATTCCTATACTTAAGACCGAAAACGTTGTAGCTAAGAAGGACGGCAGTGTCTACGTGGCTAAGAGGGTGGAAGGGAGAAGGACTGCTCACCTTCTGCTTGATCTGGACAGAAACGGCAGGTTGAGGCTTGACAGGGCCTCACACACAAAAGGAAAGCTTGTTGAGGCAATCTCGCTTGGAATAAGCGAACTCAACAAGCGAGGGAAAACATACAGGGATATATTCCGTGGAAGACCTTCCGGCATAAAGCTTTATATCCTATCCGAAGGGGAGTATATAGCCGATGTTTCAGATGACGGGTCTGTCGATTTTGACCCGGTGTCGGCCGAGATCCTCGGTAAGGGATTTCCCCGGTCGCTACCCCTCATCTATACCCTTGTGATCGATATTGTTCTCTCATATCTCCGTTCGCAAAGCCCTCAGGAATCCCTCCTCGCAGGGCTTTCCCATTTCGAAGACCTTTCAAAACCCGAAAAAGAGCTTGTTTTGGAGGCGCTCGATGGTCCCGATATAGACTGTGGGAACATATTCCACCGCTTCCTATCGGAGGGCCTGGGTGCGCCACAGGCCGAAAGGGAAAGGCTTGCTGCCTGGGTTCAGACGCGCGGGATGATAGATCTTCCCTACGATGGAAATCGCGTCCGTGAGGAGGGGACAAAGTTCTCCGGAGACCTTTCGGGACTTCGAACCGCGATGCTAAGCGTCCTTTCCGACACTTTCGACAGGGAAGTCGATTCGAGAAATGCCGAGAGGATATCCGACTGGTGTCTCGAGAACGGCAGGAGGTTCGTCGTAGCCCGTTTCGGAAGGGCCTTCTTCACGGATGGGCTCCTGATAGCGAACTCGAGGGGAATCTACAGCAAGGATGTAACAGGTGTTACCAGAAGGCTCATAAATGAGTTCAATAAGGCAAAATTCAGTTTGAAGTTTCATGAACTTCTCGCCGCCGATGGAGAGCTCAAGAAAATCGGAAGCGAGGTAGACCGGATCTCCAACCTCCTTATCCATGACTGGTTCCCTGAAGCGAAGATATCGGGGACGCTCGACAGGCTCCGATCATCGCTGAGGCAGGTTGAATCGGACCTACTCTCAAGGGTCGACAGCCTTTACGCAGAGAACTTCTCGCTGATAGCTTCTGAGAGGAAACTCTCGGATAGGAGCCACACCGAAGAGGCGATAAAATCGGATGAAAGCAATATTAGGGAAAAGATCGCCTTCCTTTCCGATGCCATCCGTGATCTCGAAGTGGCTGTGAGCGCAGCACCGAAGTTCAAACCTGTTTTCGTGGCGTTCATCTCACGTATCCATGAGCTCGATGCGATAAACATAGCCCGCGTCAACGAACTTCTGGATCCCTTCTTCGGTGAGAACGAGGAGATGATCCATCTCATAGCGGGCGCCGGGGATAACATGACCATAACCCCGAACGTCGATAGCTGGCTGATGCGCGCACACGACTGGGTTGAAGCGCTTCCCGCCTATGCCCACTACGTCATCGTCCCATCGGACGGAGGATACAGGGTCTCCGCTTTCACACAGCGCGAGGTGCTTGAGATCATATACAAAACCTGCGCTGATGCCTGGGCAAAGAACATTGAGCATGTTATGGCTTTGGAGCATGTGGATATAGCAAGGAGACTCCTCTTCGAGGGGATCGATACCGGGTACAGGGATGAGAAAGACCCTATAAAGCTCGTCCGCAAAAAACGCTGGGAAAATTACGTCGGTGCGGTCGCGGAGCTTGTGGAAAAAGCCTACTACGACAATACAGGTCCCGTAGCTGCCAGACAGTCAGAGCTCATCGAGAACAGCCGCTACATGGCGCTCCTGGGGTTTCTCAGGGAGAACCCCGATACACTCGGACCTGAGTTCGAAAGGCTTGTCTCCTGCGCCAGGGAGGGAAAGCCGCCAGCTAAGGAACTCTCAGGGGAGAAAGCGGTTTTCTACTCGAAGCTTGCATGCACCAACAAAAGGAATCTTCCGAACGTCCATGTGCTCACCACGCTCGGCCCCACAGAGACCGAATCGAACATCGCGCCGTGGCTCGAGGAGTCCATGGCTCTTTTCAACATAATCAGGCATTACCGCCTCGAGGATAAGGTCAATGATAAGGTCTCCCGCTACAGGGGCCAGATAGGCGCCGTTGCGCTGAAAGTGATCGACGAGGAAGAGCTCGAAGGCGAGCTGCTGAGGGTCATGGCTGAAAATGGGCTGGATGAAAGGAACATGAAAGAAAGGTCCCGAGGTGCGATGATCCTTCTGGGACTTTACCCGGAGGTAGCACATGAAGTAGCGAAGCTGGCAATCCTTATCGAGGAACAGAAAGGCTTTTCACTCTCATTGAGAGATCTTGTTGGCGAGCCAAATTCTGTTTCTGAGATCATGGAAGGTAACCCTGAGCTTGAGGCTGAGGTTGTGAAGAAAGCCATCTTCGACAATGGGATGCAGACTGAAGCCGAAAAGCTTGCCGAAAGCGAGGGGATACCCTGGGAGAAAGCCGCACTCAGGCTGGCTGAGGAGAGGCTTAAGAAGGAAAAAGATAGCCTACTCCACTCCAAGGCAAGGGAGATTGCGCTAAAGAGGCTTGGGATCACGGGGCGGAAGACTGCAAACTATATAAGGGATCACGCCGGCCCCCTCGCGGCCTTCACAGCGAGGAGGGAGGTTATCGCTGAATCGGGGCTCTCGGATAAGCTAAACGACGGGCGTTTTCGCTACGAATCGGACGGACCCTATAAGAAGTACAATCTGATGTATACCCCGAGCAGGGTTGACCTGGGGCCGGAGATAATAAAATCGGTCAAGACCGTCCCGAAGTGGGTCGGTGGGAGCGGTCCCGAAGCGGCGAATGCCGGGGAATCCCTCTATTCTCTTTTCAACACGGCCGGAGTGACCGCCCTCAAAAGGCCACAGCTTGCGGAGTTTCTGAAAGTTGGGGAGAACTTCTTCACCCGCGGCGGAGTATATTACCTCTCCCTCACAGCAGGAGCCAACATAGACACCCTTGGGATCGGTGACTTCGAGGTCTTCCAGTCGGAGTGGAACAGGCGTGGCGACCGGATGGTCCTCCCTACGGGCGAGACTTACGGTGGATTCTGTGTCCCAAAGGAGTTCTCGCTCCTCTTCGCAATAGTAACAAGGGCTCTGAATCCCGATACGAGGGATGAGATATTCGATGCATTCGGTATCCCTGAGGAAAAGGAATTCAGGAATAAGCTCGTGGATAATCTGCGCCACATCCTGAGGCTCCGCAGGAAATGCAGCAGCTCCTACGAATGGGAGGAGAAAGCACTCGCATACCTCCGGACGAACAGCGGAAACTACTTCGACATACTCGACAGGGAGAATGCTTACATCGGGCGCCTCCCACAGCTTGCGCTCTCACTTGAGAAGGTGGGGGTCATATCTTCAGGGGATGAGGCCGAGAAGAGGGCGGACTACCTTATAGCCAATTGGAAGAATAAGAAGGCACTCGGGATGGAGGAGATAAATCGCTCCGGAGTGTTCGATAAGGTGCGCCTCATACGCAGCCTTATAGCTGAATCGAGGAGGAAAAATCCGAAAGTCACTCCTCCTGAAAAACTTACAGGGGTTATGGCAGCCGGGTACAAGGAAGATGTGACCGATGTGCGTTTCTCTGCCGGGGCCAGGAAACTTGAGATCTATTCGGGAACCGCCCTTGAACACCTTCTGGAGGATCTCGATCCGGAGGGCAGAGAGCTTTACAGGGACCTCTTCATGGATCTCCCAACCGTGGCCGATATACGTATGGTTGGCACGTGCACCGCAAAGGACCTGTTCGGCCATGTCCCGATGAACTTCCGGAAGTATGCTGAATCGGGGAGGAACCTGCTTAAGGATATCGGCGCCGACGATGTCTGGATCGATGGGAACATATCGGTTCACGGGGTCGAGATAGATGGCTGGAGCTGGGATGATCTCGGAAAGATCTCCCCCGGCAAGCTCCGGCAGGTCAAGAAAGAGCTCAGGACCAAGGCTTTGTTTATGGCTTTCGGAGATAACCTCGCCCAGATAGCCGATGGTGTGAGAAGGAGGCTCATGGATCTGTCCGAGCTTACCGATCGGATGATCGTTGCCAATTCCAAGGCCTACGGGGGGGACCTCTCACGGTGGGAGGGGATAGTTGAACTACCTCAGGAAAAGAGAGAAAAGATAATAAAAAGCATCGGACCTGCGATACATATCCTTGTTATCGAGAGCCGTGACGTCTTCAGCAAGGAGCGCTACGAGACGGCCGTCACCGGGGTTGATTTTATCGACCTCGGGATACCGGACGGGGAAATGCTCGATCTCGTCGATAACCTGCCCAAGCTCCTCCACCTCATGAAGAAGGAAAGACCGGATAGTGCTCTTGTGTTTGCGGATGGGACATCTGGTGCGAGGAGGCGGACATTCAGCTTCCGCTACCCGGATGCCTCGGAGAAAGCTAAGGAGCTCTTTGCGCTTGACGACAGGGCGGTTTATGGCTGTATGGGGCTCGGGCGGGAGACCATCGAGGAATGGCGCCGTGAGATGGAGCGCGACAGGGAGGATGCGAGGAAACTTCTATCAGCACTTCTGGAACACAGATTCGACGATGCCAGATCAGCCTATGAAGAGATAAAGGCGAGGTTCAGACTCGAAAGGAAGGTCGAGAATGCGCTGAATATCGAATCACGTGCGAGGGGACTCGGACTCTGGAACATGAACTACCGCTACATGTCGGAGCTCCTCGGAAGGCTCGAAGGAGATCTGCCGCTTGAGGAGCTCGATTTCGGGACGTTCCTGGCCATCGGGGGGAAATATATCCTGAACGGAAAGGTCTCACCTGAAGAGCTGCAGGATGTGAAAGGGGACTTCGAGCATGCTATCGGGCTGCTTCCGGGAGAAAAGAAGATGTTTCTTCCGGTCGAATCTGTGAAGATCGATTCCCTGATAGGATTCCTGATTAGGCCCGAGTATGTACCGCCGAAGAAACCTTTCAGGGAAGTCTCGACGGGAGTGGCCGGATCACTCAAAGCGACCGAGGAACTCACCCTCAAGCTTGAGACAAGGGAACTCAGAAGGCGCCAGGCCGAAAGGGCACTGCGCATAAAAGAGCGCCGTGATGCTTTCCGAAGGGAGTTTGATGAGGCCAGAGAGTTACTGGAGAAAAGCGAATTCAGGTCCGTATTCTTGAGGGCCAAAGAAACTATATCTGATCCCGAGTCTGATATTAATGAGGAGAACTTCGGGAAGTACCTCGCCTATGTCAGATCAGCCTTCGTGATATTGACCGATGCCATATTTGAAGAGGCAGACCCTCTGAAGGTTGAGCTCATCCGGGAGATCAATTCCGTCTTCAGGGGAGGCGAGATCCTGGACAGCGAATACCTGGTCCTTGCCCATCGCATAGGGAGATTTTTCGAGCGGGTTTCCGATAGGGACGATAGGGTGTCTGATGTCGCCGGGCTTGCGGAGCTTCTCGATATATCGCTCCTCATACAGAAGTCGATGGATATATACAGTGAGCATGATGCCTGGATGGCACTGGCGAGCTTCTTCGATCAGACCGTAAACAACCATATATTTGACTACATCCCTTACCACTATCATTCCGAAAGAACCTCCGCCTTCTCAGACCTCGAAAAATGGCCGAGGGAGAGGATATTTGATATGGCCAGGGAGCGCCACCTCTGGCTCTACCGTTTCGCAAGGTATATAACGGAGACAAAGACAGAGGTAAAGGATAGACCCGGGAACTACAGGGATCTCTGGCTTGGGAAAGTCAATAGTTCGGGGGACGTGACCGAACCAGCGATCGGAGTGAATGTGGAGGATGAATCCCAGAAGTTCTGGTTCAGCTACGCCAGGCTCAGGGACACAGCTACCCTGATACACGATGGTTATCCGCTCCCGGAGATATTCGACCGATTAAGCCCTGAAACAGTGAAAGTTTCCGAAAGGAAAAACGTTGCCATAATATATCCTGTCGGGAACACGACGGTGGCGGTTGCCCTCGAACAGAACCACAGGCTTGTTAGCGAAGATGAAGTCAACCTCTTCCTCTGTCCCTTCCCTGAGATCATATGGAACGGAGAAAGGGCAAATCTCAGGATAACCGATGCCCTCTTCTTCATAACCCCTGAGGACTACAAAAAGCTCACCGATAAGGACTCCAGCGATGGGAGAGGGGTGCTTGCGATGGCACGGTTTACTGAGGCGGTCCCCGTGGAGGCCATATGGTTCCACTTCACACATTTCCTGCGCCCTTACATAGAGGATACCGGAATCCCTCTGGTACAGCCACTTCTCTGGGAGGCGGCGACATACCTCAAATGCGCGCTACCTGATATGGTCAGAGGGAGCGGAGTATCCGCCCCTGATCAGGTCAACTGGTACCAGGAGGAGACGGATAAGCTCGGGAGGGAAGGCTCGATGGGGGCGGTAGAGGCGAGGCTCCGTCCGATAGCTGAGGGACATAGCGCGCTTATAGTTAAGGCTGAGAAGGAGTCCGGCGGAAGGCGCTCGGAGATACTCCCGGTCAGGGATGAAGAGGACAGGTTCCTCGAGGATAATTTCAGCAGGCTCGTTGAGACTGCCTACGATATATCCCTTACGGATAACGTTGTCGTCCAGGAGGTCATCCAATCACGGGTTAGGCAGCTCTATTCCGAGGAATTTTTGGAGAAGTTTTCAAGGCGGTTCATAAGGGAACTCGGAATCGGAATTGAATTCGATTCCCCACTTTTCTCTTATCTGCGGCTGATAGTTATGATGAGACCGGACGGGAGCTACGAGGTAACACATAAGATCACTGTCCTCAGCACTGCCGGGATAGCAAACGTCGGGCGCGGGGGAAGGCTTTTCGAGTACAGGGATGAGAAGATAAATCCGAAATACCGGGATGACCTGAGGGAGGAGATCTATTTTGCAGCCCTCAGCACCTTGAGATCACAGGAGGAGTTCATAAAGGAAAATCGCCAGAGGATAATCGATTCTTACCTCCAGGTCCACAGAGAGTTTGCCGGCGAGAAGACAAGAATGCTTATCCCGAAGCGGAACGTGCTCGGGGTTCCGGACTGGAGAATCATATACGAAATGGGCGATTACATGCCGGCTTTCCTTGTAGACGAGAAGGATAGCTTAGTAAGAATTTACGACAGAGGAGAGGGGAGGTTTATAGATCTCTTCAAGGATGGAGAACCATCCCGTGAGCTTGATATATACGATGAGGAAGGCAAAGCTGTAGAGCTTCTCGATCGAAAGGGACGCCCCGTGGCCGTACCCCTCTTCGACAGTGATGGAAACAGACGCAACCTCACCTATAGATTAGCACATGAGGATCCCGATGTGAGGCATCCTGTAAGATCACTCACAGTGCTTAAGATCGAGCCTAACCCCGGTGCAGGGCTCTGGAGACCCCACAACGATAGGCTCAAACTCGTTGGCCGCGATGGAGAAGGGGTATATAAGATATTCAAGATACTTGGTGAGTGGGCCGGAGAATATAAGAAGTTAAGTATGCGGGAAACGTAAGCGGCAAAGCAATTTCCATGGAGAGTAAGGGATTAATGTGGGGGCGCCCGGATGGTCGCCCCTGCGCAGGAGGATAGATGGATATGTCGAAAGAATCATTGGCCCCGATACTGGATCAATTTTACAGGATCGTTGACAGATCATCCCCTGAAGAGATTGACTGCGGTGACGTATCGATCCTGTTCCAGCTTATATATCAACACTTTTTCCATGAAGATACCTGTATACCGCGGGAAGGTGATCTTGTGGACATGGCTGTCAGGATCTTTGAGGGGCTGGGCCATCCTTTCGGTGAAAAAGGAAAAAGCTGGGTCGATGGGCCGCTTTCCGATCCCTCTTACAGAAGCCGCCTCATTGAAATTCTCTCCGATTTCTGCTCGCTCTATCCACTCGGCTTTCCGATCTCGGTTGTGGCTGAAACTATCAGCCCTTCAAGCCCGGAGCTTTCGGGGAAATTTATATATCTTTTCGCTTTCGATGCCTCCCCAGTAACTTCAGTCGACACCCTCCAATACCTCCACTGGGAACTCCGTCAGCTCTCTCCAGATATCAGCTTAGAGGGTGGAATCCTCGGTGCTCATGCCAATTGGATCGGACTTAACGGAGACATTGACAGGGCATTGCTGGTAGATGGACGAGGTATCCCGACAGATTTTGTCTTTGAAGAACCGATAAAACCGGATATAGCTCACATAGGCCATCTCTCCTGCGAAACTGAAAGGGATGTGCACAGGGAACTCTTCGAGCTCTTCGAAAGCTCCGAAGTCAGGATGGTGAACCCCTATAGCTCTGGTGTGGAAATATGTGAGAGCAAATTCAGGACATCTTCGGTGTTGAAATCCGCAGGGATCAAAGTGCCCAGATGCACCCTGATATCAAAGTTTTCCGAAAGGTCGGAAGGGGCGCTAACCGAACGCATAGGATCGTTTCTTAAAGCCTGTGGAAAGCGACGGATCTTCGTGCAGCCCGACAGGGGAACCGAGGGAGTTGGATGCAGGATGTTCGAGGCTTTAGATGATGACGTTACCCGTGAAATCGTCTCATACGTGCTCTCCATGGATGACGATGTGATTGTCAGGGCTGGGATAGGAAACGTGGAATACAGGGACGAAGAGGACACCTTCTTTCCGGTTTTCAGGATAAACGCCTCATTCGATGGGGAAGGGTGGCATGCCGAGTCAGGCTTTGCGCTTATAGGACATGGTGTTGTGAGCGGAAGTTCCAATTGTGGGAAAATCGACATAAATCAGGCATTCAGGAGCCTCTATTTCAGAGGGAAACCGCTCGACGTTGGGGATGGAGAAATAGGCCAGTTCAGGGAAATGGTATGCGGGGCAGTTGAGGCAATTTTCAGAGGTTCGGAGCCCCCACTTATCTTGGGGGTAGATTTTGTGCTGGAGGTGATGGATGGAGGAATTGAGGCATTCATACTTGACGTTAATCCTCGCTGTGTGATCCCCGGATCGTACAGGATCGGTCCGGTCCGGTCGGAACTTGGCCTCGGAAGGAGCTTCTGGAGTGGGGTTCTGGGTAGATAAACTCGACTTTTCCACTTTGCTTATAGAGGTTCTTATATCAACTTGCGCTTCAAAAGTAGATGCCTTTGCCGTATGATATATGTTATTAACCCACATAAGGGCAGGGCATGCCCTGCCCCTACACCAGGATTTTCATTCACGAATCTTTATATATTGCTTTTCTAGATGTAATTTAGTATTAGCGTTTCTCAGCGTGGAATTACACCTATATCCTCGCCATTTCTGAAGGCAATTGCGGAATCTATCATCTTGAAGGTATCCCAAACAGGGTTGTAGTTGAGTTTGCTGCGCGCCTTGGAGATGTCAAATTCGTAGAATACCGGCCTTGCCGGGATAGATGCTTCCACATAGGGTATCCCCATAGCTTCCGAAAGGTAAGGTATAGCCTTATCCCATATTATTGGCTCCGGCCCTGCAAGGTTTACAGTTTCGCCCGAAACCCCTTCGCTCTTTATTGCACATATTATCCCGCTCACCATATCACGGACATCGCATATGTGCTTCTTGTAGGGCCTTCCATTGCGATCCCTCAGTAGCACAAGTCTCTCCTCACCGAGCCAGAGATCTCTCAATACCTTGGAGGATTCGGCATCCCCCTTGTTCATCTCGAGCAATTTGCCAAGGTAGAATTGGGGAATATTCAGTATCTCGTCGGCGGCGGCCGTGGAGGAGATCCTTATACAGACGGTCGATATCCCGAACCTCTCAAGGTATATGGAACAAAGATCCTCCCCAAACTTTTTGGAGAGGGGATACATCGAAGAGGATGAAACAGGAAAAGATTCATCTATAAGTCCCTCGATCCCATCCTCAGGGTATTTGTCATAGAGCGCGTCAGTGCTTGCAAATATGAATTTCCCAACCCCTTTTTCCGCTGCACCCTGGAGCATGTTTAAAGTGCCGGTGCAGTTTGCCTCGAAGCTCTCCGGAATTTCGTTCGATATAAGCCCTCCGAGGTGACATATCACATCCATACCTTCTGCCGACTTGGATGAGCCTTCGGGATTCCTTATATCGCCATAGAAGACCTCAATATCAAGCTTTTCAAGTTTCTGAAGCCTCGGAGAGTCTTTCTTCACAAGTCCCCTTACATGGTATCCTTCCTCAAGTAGTCTGCTGGCAAGGTTCGCCCCTATTCTTCCGGTTATCCCGGTTACAAGCACTTTCTCCATGTTTTTCCCTCCATCTTCAAGACGCCACACAAGTGTGCATATGTAATCCTGCAGGGATGGGGTTATAGACCATCCGAGGCGAATCACAGTAGGTAATTGTGGCTAAATAGATGGGTCCTAGAGATCCAATTTGCATTCCCAGACGTAGCCGGGACGGTGCGGATTGTCAGTTTCGCACGTATATAAGGTCCTTCGGTCGCTCATGGCCATATGGTGTGCAATGTAGCAGATCGTGTCGCGCTCCGGATCGTAAACAGGTCCGAAGTTGTAGAATTTCTCCGCATCCCTGTCGTATGCGAAAACTGTAGTGTTCTTGTTATATCCGGCCACGCCATATATGAGCCCGTCCTCCCCGATTCCGAGGCAGGGCATACGCATCCCCGGGCAGGGCTTGCCCAGATACTTTATTTCCAATGCTTTAGGCTCAAGCCTGAAAAGGGCTCCGGACGTGGCACCTATGTAGATGTAGCCATCACCCCCGTTGATCATACCGTCGATCTGGCCGTCATCCCCGGGACCTATCCTCTGAAGCATGATTTTGTGCCAGTGCATCTCTTCGGCATCGGGGTCATATCTGAAAAAGTAGTTATTACGTCCCCAACCGCTCCACATACCACCGTCGTCATCTATGGCATGATAATGGGGGTAGGTGCCTATGTAAAATTCGGCTTTCTTTCCTCCGTCGAGGTCGTACCTGAAGAACTTTCCTACGGGATAAGTCAGTCCATATATGATCCCGCGTTCTTTGTCAAGTGCTATTGTCTGTATGTAATCCCTCTCCACAGGTCTGGCTATCAACTCGATATCTCCCGAACGCGGATCGTATCTGAAAAGCTTCCCTCCGAGGGCGTTCATCCTCTCTTCTATACCGTGCAGGCCAGCGGTCGCACCAAGTATGGTACCATCATCTTCCAATATCAATGAACGATGGATTTTAACGTCGTATTTGTCCGCGATTCTCTTGAACCCAAGGGACTTGAACTCTTTACTGTTGAGATCAAAGCTGTAGAGAAGGTCATTTTTCATGTCGGTGAGGCCACAGTAGAGAAGGCCATCGTTTGGATTATACATAACGGTGGTTATAGATATGCGTGCTTCCTCTCCGGTGTCAGGATCAACCACTCCAACAGCATAGGCTTTGACTTTGGATGATGCCATGCCTTACCCTCCTTTGGTCGGTTTGAAAGAGATATTCCGAACCCTCCTTTTCGTAGTTTCCGAAGGGATCGAACAAAGGATGCTAACATATAATCGGGGCGAAGTCAAGGAAATTTTGTGGTCAGGTATACGGCGCTCTTGACATATACTTGTTGCAGGGATTATCTTAGTCGGGAATTTGCGCAGATGGTTCAAAGCAGCCAGGTTTGGAGTGAAGATTGTTTATGGAAAGGGGGAGAGATGGACAGGGAGGATTTCATGTCAAGGTTTGGGTTTCCCACCTACCTGTGGTGGGGAATGCCCGACGTGCTCGAGCCGCGGGTGTCTTTCGATGAGGCGCTAAAGAAGATAGAACGCCTCGGTTTCCATTACACCGATATATATCTCGTCAGGAAGGACCTGTATGACCCTGATGTGAGGGAGATGCTCGATCGTAGCTTCCGCAATTCGAGTGTGAAACTTGCCACTGTGGCCGGGGAGGGGAAGCCATTTGGGACCTTTGACAGGGAGGTCGAGGAGAGGATAACTAATGATCTACTTGAGGAGGTAAAGTTTGCCTCGGATCTCGGCGCTAAGAATGTCGGGATAAGGACGGCCAAACGCATACCGGAAAGACACGATGAACAGATCGAGATACTGGTTGACACGCTTCTGAAAGCTATCCCTCTGTGCGATGAGTTCGATATGAACATTACACTTGAGGGGCATTCAGACCAGGTTGCCACATACACGGAGGACCAGATCAGGGTGCGTGAAATGGTCGGGAGTTCCCGCATAGGGGTCAACCTGGATGTGGCCTGGGCCTATGCCAGCGGACTCGATCCAGTTGGGGCCATAAAGGAACTTTCGGATCTGGTTTTCCATGTCCACCTTCGAGATGCGAGAAGGGGCGAGCCACTGGTGCTCCCGGGTGAGGGAGAGGTGGATTTTATCGGGGTTTTCAAAGCACTCAGGGAGATAGGGTACGATGCACCTATGATAATGGAGCTCGAGACGCATTGCTTTATGGGCTATACGGGTTCTGTGGAGGAGGGGGTAGAGAAGTACAGGGATTTCATCATCGAAATGTGGGAAAAGTCGGATTGATAAAACGGGGGCAGGGCATGCCCTGCCCCTACATGAGGGTCGTTGTTCACAAAGCAAAAAGCCCTTCCCCTTGCCACTGCGGTGTAGAGACGTCCCGGTGTGTAGTCTTGCATAAACTCGTGCCCCCCGGGGGCATTGCAAAAAGTCATA
>CAZTBA010000145.1:0-13449 GCA_964611725.1 uncultured bacterium | reverse complement strand
CTTTCTTGCGTGAACCTAAGAGGTGTCGGAGATCTCCTAAGAGTTCCTCTGATACAGGAATCGTCCGTGCTTTACCACCTTTACCCTCCCTAATATGGATAACTCTCTGTTCAAAGTCAACATCTCTTATATCCATATTTGCCAGCTCAAACCTTCTCATAGCTGTCTGGGCCAGGGTCTTAATAATACACCTATCCCTGAAGCTCCCTGCAGCATTGATTACCTTCTTAATCTCCTGTCTGGACAGGTGGCATTCTGAATCTTTAAGTTGTTGTTTTTGGCTCATATGTCCTACTCCATTTTAAATGTGACTAAAACGTCCTACTGGGTCTATTTTAACCCCTAAAAACAGGTCTGTCAACACAAAAACGTCCCACTTTAATGAATCTGGGACGTTTTCATCAAAAAAGGCTTACATATCCTTGATCCGAACCGTGAACATATGATACTATCGGATTAGTACCATCTTTCTAATCTCGATAAACTCGCGGTCTCCAGCTTGCATCCTCACAAAATAGATCCCGCTTGCCATATCTCCGGCATCCCAAACCACTGAATGATAGCCGGCTTCTACTATGTCATCTATCAGAACATTTACCTTTTGTCCAAGTCTGTTATACACCTCAAGCACTACATGAGAGATCTCAGGGAGCTGGTAACGTATCTCAGTAGTGGGATTGAAAGGATTAGGGAAATTCTGAGACAGAGCAAACTCATCAGGAATGGCAGTTGCCATAGCCTCAAGTGTTGGTATTATGACTGAGATCGGTCCGTGCATCTCGGTAGCTCCGTCGAAAGCCACATCCTCGATCTTATACCAGTATGTCACCCCGTTGGCCAGACGGACGTCGGTGAAGGCATACTCTCGCCTGCCTGCGGCTGTGCCCGCGCCTTCGATCACCTTCCAGGTAAGCCGCTCGTAGATGCCCTCCTCTTTCAACGAACGGTACACGTGGAAGCCGAGGTTGTCTACCTCGCTTTCGGTGACCCAATGCAAGGTAACCTCTCCATTTCCACCCTCGGCAGTGAAACTGCTGAGAGCGACGGGAAGGGGGTTGTCACCGGTCGGAGAGCCAAGGGCATACTCTCTGCCTGACTGCGTTGACTTGGTGAGCGTGTTCGCACCAGCGTCCCACGTTGCATCCAGATCAGCCCAAGAGTTGTCTCCGTGGTTGTCTCGAGAAGCTAACTCCAAGTCGCTCGCACCCTCCTCGATGATCCCAGGATGGCCGCCATAGTTGTAGGTGACGGTAGACGTAGGACTGCTACTGCCCACGATGAAGACTCCCCAATAGCGCAAAGGGTCCATAGTCCATCCACCCGGATTCGTTGCATCTGTGCGCATAGAAGTAGCATCTACACGGTAAACCTGAATACCCGTTACGGTGCCCCCATCGCCTGTGGCGGTGAGATCATCCCCATCGCTGTGCGCAAGATTCGCGGAGAAGTCGCCAGGAACGCTACCAGTGTAATCATATGCGCTCGCATCCCCAAGCGCTGCACCCGACCAGACACAATCATCATCGGTCATGCCGCCGTTGTAAGTCCCGTTGTTGCTGCCTTTGGAATCTTCAGCGTACCCCGGACTGGATACGGAACCCTCATCCAGCCTCCAGTAAGCCACCATATCACCCCAGTTGGGATGAGCAGAGGTCACCTTCTTACACATCCAATCCTGAATGGTGGTCTGATCCAATGCCACATCCCAGATCCGGACCTCGTCGAGTACACCATTGAACGTTGAGCCACCTTCAGCCCATCCAATCGTTAAAGGTGCATTTGCGTTCGGAATTGTGTATGAATTAACTCCACTCCCGTTAGCCACGCCGTCTCTGTAGAAAGTATAAGTATCCCCACTTCGTGTCAGAGCGATGAAATACCAAATGCCTGTCCCAGGAGTCCAGGAGTCTCCTGTAATCGTAACGCCACCACCACCTCCTGGCTTATTGATGTGGAACAGCGTCGTGCCACTCCCATAGGCGAATATCCACTTGTTCGTCGACCCTCCCCCCTCGTCGTGACCAAGAAAGGCTCTTTCCCACCAGTTCCCACTCCACGAATCCGCTTTGATCCAGATAGAGATCGTGAAATCCGAAAAAGTCCAGGTGTCCTGATCGGCTGCACTAACATAATCACCCACGCCATCCAAATCCAGCGCTCTACCAGCACCTTGTCCGAAACCCACCTGCGGAAGTGCCATCGCCAGTGCTACGAGCACAAAGACGGAACGCAGAACAAGATTAGCCTCTCTCATAGGTTTCTCCTCCTGAAATGGGACGTTCTTTCGAGCGTTATGACTTTCTCGGGGGGGCTATCCTAAAATACAGCATTTGTCCCAAAAGTCAAGGGATTCTTCCGCTCGAAACAGTGGTTTGCTTGTTTCCACAAGGTAAGAGTAAGAACAACATCACTTTACTTGCTCTAACACACCCCTACGAAGAATATCCCAGATTATAGAATGTAGGACGTCGAGAAATCCCTAAAGCAAGTTTTATACACCTTATTCACGAGATTTATTCATAAATTAATTCCCTGAATTTATTAAGGATATTACGCCAATCTCATCAGTCCAGGCGACCTTAGTATGGCACAGGAAGAATAAACAAATAGCATTTCTTCTATTAAATAACCGTCCTCAAACAAAAGTCTTTTCCTTTTGAACCACTTTACCTATAAGCTCAAGCTCTGAGGATTCGTATATTTTATCCCTGAAATTGAGGGGCAGGTAAAACGGTAGGTTCATCCCATCGCGTGTATGAACGCGCATTATCATCCACTTACCACCCGAGCGTACTAAAGTCAAACTACCGTTCTTGACTGTCTGCATCTGCGCTACAACAATTATATCACCTTCTGTGAACTCTGGTTCCATGGAGTTATCCCGGACGCGGAGTGCAAACACCTCTTTATACTGCAAGCCGTAGACATGTATCGTCCCGATAGAATCGCCCGCTTGAAAAGGAGGATCTGAGGAAGGTCCTGGAGGAATTTCTCCCACAATTGGGACCTCCTTGACTGACTCGGAAACGCGCCCAAGGATCTGTTCATATGGTATATTTAGATAACGCACAATTTCATAAAGGAGGTCTTTTTTGATACCTTTAAGCTGATCGTTCTCGATCCTGCTGATAGTTACCTGCGTAGTTCCCACTGCAAGGGCTAGATCTTCTTGTGATAACCTTCGTAGCTTTCTAGTTTTTCTTATTTGCTCCCCTATTTCGGTCAAAAATTCAGCCATAATAACCCCCTTCTTAAAACTCTATACTCTAATTATGTATCTTTTTGCTTGATTTTTCTATTCATCTTTAGTATAATGAGGCTATGAAAAGATAACACCGGGAGAACACTTGTGGTAAATATAATCCTCAATCAGCTTTCAAAAATCGCCTTTATTCTTTTTATGAATAATATAGCGAAACCTTTCTATTCTGTCAACCTACAAGTGGCGCTTTGTTTCTACACAACTTTTAAAAGGGGAGGTTCTTTTCTAAAAAACTTCTGAGATTGGTTTCTGCCCACTTTGGGTAACATTTTGGTAACTCAAAATGGCCTTGGGGTGCAATCTCTAACACTATCTTGCTCTCTTTAAAGTGACCTCTTACCTGCCCCGTGAATAACACCCCGGGAAAATCCCAGACCCCTCGATCAATTTGAGCAGGGCTGGTCAGTTGTGCATTCTGGTAGAGCCGGGCTTGAAGTACCTCTGCCACAATGTCGACAACCCTTTGATAAATGAGAAAGTTCTTGACAAAGTATTGATGTTGGATTACATTTCGAGATACGAATGGAGTTTTCCACGCAATTGAGCAAGCGGGTAATCCGAATTATTTGGTATTCGAATGCCCTCTTCTGCCGAGAGGCGCGGAACAGGGCATTTTTTATACGGAAGGGTAATCCCGCTAGGACAAAGGAGGCTGAAAATGCAGGGCAGCAAACTTTATGTTGGAAATCTCAGTTATTCTGTAACCAGGGAGGAACTGGAAGAGTTGTTTTCCAACTATGGTGCAGTTCAGCAGGTCACTGTAATTGAAGGTAAAGGTTTCGGATTTGTTGAAATGTCCGACCGATCGGAGGCTGAAAAAGCAAAAGAAGCATTGGACGGTTCCGACTTCAAAGGACGTGCCCTAAAAGTTGACGAAGCTCGGCCACCCAAGAGCAGAATTCGCCCGCCCAGAGGTGGACAGGGAGGACAGGGAAGAGGAGGAGGAGGATATCGGAGATATTAGAATATTTGGGATAATCCAAATCTAACATCAATATGCCGGCAATTTTTGGTACTCCAGTCATAGCGTAAACACTTCAACTCCAAAAAAGGCTCCTGAATCATCAAGAGCCTTTTTCAATCCTCTCTTAGTGGCCCTGTGCTATACCAAACACAAGCAAGGGCGACCGCCGGTCGCCCCCGCATTGTGAATCTATCCCCGAAACCATTAACCAAGATTGTTGCCCGAATAAATTCTCAACTTCCATAATCGAACCCCCATTATCCCACTCTTTATATTGCTACAACGTCGGCAGCAAATTCACAAGTTCCATTTGCGTTCAGTATAACTTGAGAATCCGTATGTCTTGAAGAAGCTCTACACAATACGGGAAACCGTACGAATTGGCGCTGTTAAAAACCTTTGACTTTTTTCCTTATAGAGTTTAGTTTAATGATACAAACCGTTCTCATTGCTCTGGTTATGATAGGCATAATGTTTATTGCTATCGCAGTTTCTTTATAGCTGATCAGATTGTTGTTTCCCGGGAGGCATAGTGAAATGAGAGATGAGGGCAAGACGAAAGAACAGCTTATGGACGAGCTGATAGAATTGCGCCGACGGACTGCCGAATTGGAGGCATCGAAAGTCCAATATGAGCGGAAAGCGAAGACACTGGATGATGAATGTAGTCTATTGCATATGCTGATAGATAATCTACCTGATGTGATTTTCTTTAAGGATGTTAAGGGCCGTTTTGTTATAGCAAATAAGGCTCTGTTGGAAAGCTTTAAGGCAAAAACGCAAGAGGAAGTTATTGGGAAGACTGATTTCGACTTTATGCCGAAGGAATTGGCGGAAAAATATTTCGCTGAAGAAGAAGACATTTACCATACAGGCCAACCTATGATCTCCCAGGAGCATTCCGTTGTTCATCCGGCGGGCGAGAAGACCTGGGCTCTAAGCTCAAAGGTGCTCTTCAAAGATAGTCAGGGGAAGGTTCTGGGAATTGCGGGTGTGAATCATGATATTACAGAATTGAAGCGGATGGAGGAGACACTGCGGGGAAGCGAGGAGTTTAATTTTGCACTGTTCCAGTACAACCCCATCGAAACTATAGTCGTGGACCTTGAAGGAAGGGTGATCAGATCCAACCTAGCAAAAAAGGAGTCAGGCGATGTGCTGCCTGATACCGGAGACATAATGTATAGGGATTGTGCCGGGGAATATGAGATCGACATGTATGCTGAGTTGATGGAATGTGTCACGTCGGGCAAGACGAAAAGCTTTCCCGAACTCAAATATGATGGCAAGTTCCTATCCGTAAAGATAACCCCCTTTCCCAAAGGAGCTATAATAACATCCCAGAACGTTACCGACCTCAGACGGGCAGGGGAGGAACTGCAAAGGAAAACGCGGCAGCAAGAACAACTCCTGAATACCGCCCGCCATCTGACGGCAAGCCTCGATTTAAAGGAGGTCCTCACCCGAATTGGTACCGGTGCCAAGGAAATTCTAAAGGCCTACGGTTGCGCGATTTACCTCCTCAAATCAGATGGTAAGACTCTGATCCCCGTCGTTTCTATCGAACCATCCTACGAAAAAGAGATCCTCTCGACCCCGCTTAATGTCGAGACCAGCTTCACCGGCCAGGCAGTGAAGGCCAGGAGGGGTTTGATCTTCAACGATGCAGGATTTGATTTCTCAGGTCAACAGATCCCGGGCACCCCTTTAGACGAGGATGAGCGCGTTATCACTGCACCTTTTATCGTTGAGGATAAGGTCCTCGGGGCAATGTGCCTTAACCGTATAGGGACACTTTTCTCTGAGGAAGATTTGTCCCTAGCCGAAACCTTTGCTGCGTACGCCGCGACTGCCCTGAGAAACGCCCAGACTTATCACAATCTGCAGCGGGAGGTGGAAGAACGCAAACGGATAAGGAAAGCACTGCGGGAGAGCGAAGAAAGATACCGCACTTTGTTCGAGAAGACGGCAAACCCTATTCTGATTATCGATAGTAAAGGTAATTATATCGATTGCAATGAGGCGGCACTCAAGTTTGTGGAATCCACTCGCGATGAACTGCTGACGAAAAATGTGCGCGATTTTATTCCGCCGGATGCGGAGTGGAAGGCGTTCGAAGAACAGAGATCTCTGTGGAACAGTGGCGGAACTGTAGAGGCCAAATACTATGTCCACGGTCATATCAAAATCCTGGAATTGACCGTTACACCGGCGATATGGCGGGGTGGGCGGGTAGTCTTCGGGATAGGAAAGGACATCACCGAACGGAAGCGCCTTGAGGAGAAACTTCTCCATGCGCAGAAGATGGAAGCTGTGGGCCGTCTTGCCGGGGGGGTGGCACACGATTTCAATAACCTCCTGACGGTAATAAACGGATATGCCGAACTGGCAAGGCCAAAACTTCACAAAGGGGACCCTCTATATAACTATATCGAGACGATCAGGAAATCCGGAAGGAAGGCAACAAACCTTACGCGGCAACTCCTCGCCTTCTCCCGTCACCAGATGATCAAACCACGGATAATTGACCTCAACTCCGTCATCCTCGATATGGACAAGATGCTACGCCGCCTCATAGGTGAGGATATAGAGCTTGTCGTTCTTCCCGGCGAAAATCTCGGCTCCGTAGAGGCTGATCCCGGACAGGTTGAGCAGGTCCTTGTCAACCTTATTGTGAACTCCCGTGATGCTATGCCTGATGGTGGAAAGATCGTAATTGAGACAACCGAAATTGATCTCAAGGAGACCTACAGCTCAGCTTATGACACTGTCAAACCTGGTCGCTATCTCGTGATCTCGGTACGTGATACGGGAATTGGCATGAGTGATGAGGTCAAGTCCCACATCTTCGAGCCTTTCTTCACTACCAAGGAAATTGGGAAGGGGACAGGTCTTGGTCTTGCAACAGTCTATGGGATAGTGAAACAGAGCAATGGTCACATTTTCTTTGAAAGTGAGGAGGATAAGGGGACGACCTTTAAAATATACCTGCCGCGCCTTGACAAGGCTGCAAAGGTTTCTCTGGATCGGTTTGATGAGGGTTATCTCCCGAGAGGTGATGAAACAATTCTTCTCGTCGAGGATGAGCATAGCGTTCGCGAGTTTGTAAATCAGATTCTTGAAGACCACGGCTATACCGTCCTCAAAGCCTCGGGCGGAGGTGAGGCCCTGAACATTGCAGAGAAACACGATGGGACTATTCATCTTCTCCTGACAGATATTGTTATGCCCAAAATGGGGGGGCAGCAGCTTACCGAAATATTGAAGGTTTCCCGTCCTGAAATCAAGGTGCTCTACATTTCAGGTTACACGGATGATGTCGTAATCCGTCAGAGGATTACTGACCTCAAAACGGCATTTCTTCAGAAGCCCTTTACGGTCTCATCTCTGATCCGTAAGGCGAGGGAGGTACTGGACCGGCAGCCCTGAGCTCGTCTTTAGATCATCCTTCCGGAATAGATTTGGTTTTATATCCCAGAGCCGCACACACCTGAAAAACCTTGCTTCCTTTCGTGCCGACCTCAGGTTTTCTCTCCTTTAAATTACACAGCGGTCGCTCTATTTCTGCTGAAATCCAAAGAAAAATTTCCCCATCTTATTTTTTCCCTTGACAAGTTCAGATTTATTGTTATAATAGTATTACTGCACATATGTTCAGTATGAATCCGAAACGGGAGGGGATCGCAATGAAATATCTGATGTTGTTTATCCTGGCCGTGTCCCTTGCCCATATTACGTGGGTGCAGGCAGACGATGACCTGCAGGGCATATCGAATGCAGCATCTAGATCCGAGCAGACTGAAGGAGGTAGACCAATGAGGGAAATCGAAGGCTTGCGGTGGCATCCCAGGTGGATCTCCCACCTCGGATGTATTAAAGGTTGTCTCGATCACCTTGGCATAGAAGTCTCCATGCCGTGGCTCTATGGCGCTACTGGCTATGCCTTCCTGCTGAACATCCACGATGAACTGTGTCCCAGTGGCTGGCACGTTGTCGGGTTCCCGTTCTTCGATCTCGGGGAAAACGTCGGGTTCACTGTTGAGTTCCTTGCCGGTTTTCACGAGGACCTCGGGAAGAACCCCGAGCTCCAGAAACAGGTTTGGGACGGGACCCGGAAGGCCATCGACGCGGGCCTGCCCTGCTATGGTTATGATCTGGAGGTCGGGGACTACTATGTCGTCTATGGCTACGACGACACCGGCTACTACTACTCCGGCCCGAGATGTGACGGCGGCAAGGGTCCGCTCCCCTGGCAGGACCTGGGAGTCACGGGACAAGTTGGCATCTTGTTGATGAACGTCGTGAAGTCCGGCGAACCGACCAGCGATAGGAAAGCCGTCAAGGATGCCCTTGAATTCGCAGTCCGGCACGCCAGGATCGATGCTCAGTCCGGACAGCGCTATGCGGGAGGTCTGGCGGGATACGACTGGTGGATTCGTGCGCTGGAAACCGAGAAGGCCGCCGGGTTCGGCATGGCCTACAACTCCCAGTGTTATGCGGAATGTCGCCGGAACGCTGTCGACTTCCTGAAAGAGGCCACCGCCTCGATGGTGACGTGGGCACGCTGTTCGACGAAGCGATAGCCAATTATGAAGAAGTGGCCGAGAACCTCCAGAAGGTTGCAGAGACATTCCCCTTCTTCGAACACAAACCCGAACATATAAAAGATGAAACGCGCCGCAACACGGCCATTGAAGCGCTGAAGGCTACTAAGGAGGCTGAGGAAGCGGGAATAGGTGTTCTGGAAAAAATAGCACGGGAACTCTGAGGTAGAAGCAACCGATACTTGGACGGCGCAGCTAATACCAGTCAATGCTTCACGAAGTAAGGGTGTTGTCACTGTGTAGAGACGCCCCGCTGCGTTCGGACGTCAGGATACGTCTGATCGAGCGCATTAAGGGAGGTGAACGATGACTGAACCAATTGTCGAGCGGCTGCTTGATTCGGAGGAACCACCGATCCGCTTCAAGATCCGCGTACGTGTTCTGGGCGAATCGGAGACGTCGGAAGGCATTCGTGCGCTTCAATCGGAGGTTGGGAGATCGCCTCGCGTTCGCACTCTCCTTGCAAATCGGGATACGAAAGGTCGCATCATTCCCGCCGGATCACCCTATAAGAAATGGTCCGGCGCCCATTGGATTCTCGCTACGCTGGCTGACATCGGTTACCCGCCGATGGATCAGGATCTCATCCCCGTTGTAAACCAGGTGCTCGACTACTGGCTCCGCCCCAAATACGCGGAGGTGCCCGTTATCGATGGTCGGGCGAGACGCTGCGCCTCCCAGCAGGGAAACGCGCTCTTCTCCGCTCTCTCGCTTGGGTTCGTTGACGAAAGGTGCCACAGGCTCGCGGAATTCCTGATGCGATGGCAGTGGCCGGACGGTGGATGGAATTGTGACCGCAGGCCCGAGGCGGTCCATTCATCCTTCTGGGAATCGCTGATCCCGCTCAGAGCATTGTCGCTATATGCGAAACTCACCGGCAGTGCTGAGGCTACGAATTCGGTATGTCGGGCCGTGGAGTTGTTCCTCAAGCGTCGCCTTTTCCGACGGGTGAGGGATGGCTCCATCATGAACCCTCAGTTCACTCAACTGCACTATCCATGCTACTGGCGATACGATATCCTGTTCGGTTTGAAGGTGATGGCAGAAGCCGGACTGGTCTCCGACCCCCGGTGCCAGGATGCGCTGGATCTGCTGGAGGAGAAACGGCTGCCTGACGGAGGCTGGCCGGCCGAGGGACGTTTCTACAGAGCGTCAGGCTCTCGTGCTGGCGGTTTGGATCTGGTGTCGTGGGGTGGCGTGAACAAACGCAAGATGAACGAATGGATCACGGCCGATGCCCTCTATGTCCTCAAAGCGGCCGGCCGGATGGCTTAGAAACTGCAATGTTTGGCATAGCAGTAAGAGATCACGACACAGGGGCATGAAATGGCTTCCGTAGAAGAAGTTTTGAAGAAGCTCAGGGAGAAGGCTCGGCCTGACCACCTCGAAGGGATGGCCAGGTATGGGATGACGACGGGAAATAGGCTCGGTGTTTCGGTCCCGGAAATGAGGAAGATGGCGAAGGGGATCGGGAAAGATCACCAACTCGCCCTGGAGCTGTGGAGGACCGGGATACCTGAAGCGATGATGGTCGCATCGATGGTGGACGCGCCGGAAGAGGTCACGGAGGAGCAGATGGAGGAATGGGTGAAAGACTTCAATTCCTGGGATGTCTGCGACCAGGTCTGCATGAACCTCTTCGACAAGACCTCCCTTGCATGGAAGAAAGTCCCGGACTGGTCCGGGCGGGAGGAGGAGTTCGTGAAGCGTGCCGCATTCTCCCTCATAGCTTGTCTGGCGTGGCATGACAAGGAGACTCTGGACGAGGAATTCATCAGGCTGATCCCCGTAATCAAGGAAGCAGCGACGGACGAACGCAACTACGTGAAGAAAGCCGTAAACTGGGCTCTCAGACACATCGGCAAGCGCAACCTGAACCTTAACGGTGTTGCCATAAAAGCGGCAGAGGAGATTCGGGAGATGGATTCAAAGTCCGCCAGATGGATAGCGTCCGACGCCATCCGGGAGCTCACGAGCGATGCCGTGCAGAAAAGGTTGAGGGAGAAGGCTTAATACTCATTTCACTTAATGACACTATTTCTTCTGCCCATGAAAAGTGGCTGTGATTGAATTTTGTATATTGGGCTTTCAGCGTTCAGTTGTCAGCAGTCAGCCAAGAAAGCTGAAGGCTAAAGCCTATCTGTTGTGCCGAGCACGACACAGCCAGATCTGATTGCTGAGTGTTTATATCGATTGGTATCATTTTCGACCAAAAGGGTATAACTCTGTAGCTGTTACGTTGTGGGTTTCTTTCTCCTCTGTAATGCCCATCCCTCACCATCTGGCCCTGATATGGTTCCTGGGCACTCTGGTGGAAGCAGTCCTGGGTGGACTGTTGGTTGGAGTGATCGTCAAGGACAGGGCGGAGATGCCGGAGCCTGATTAGGATGGATAACCGGCAAACTCTATAATCGGACGCCATAAATGTGCGCCACTCAGAAACGATGTTTGACATAGGAGGTGAAAAGTGGATAGATCCGTCTATTGGCACGTCAGGAACCTTGAGCTAAACCTCGAGAAGGCAGGGGTCTCGCCAGAGATAATGAACCAGATTCTTGAGGGAGGAGACCGGGTCACCAGAAATACGAGCCAGAAGAAAAAGGCCAAGTGGATGAGGGAGGCCATGGAGCGGATGGACCATCTCCTCGACGAACAGGTACGTTTCAAAGTGCGTGAGGACTGCGCATGTTGCACCACCGGCAATCGCCTCAAATTGATTAGGCAGTTGCAGAGGGAACATCCGGATCTCGACGATTTCGTGGAAGCCGTTGATTCTTCGCACATCTTTGGCAGGAAAGTGAAAAAAGAGGGGAATACCATCTTTGTGCAGTTCGGGGACAGCGGGAGCAAGTGCGTCTGTTTGCCGAAGAACTCCGCTGAGCCGTTCTCCATCACATATTGCCACTGCTGCAAGGGCCACATCATCAAGCTGCTCGAAGCGGCGCTCAAGAGGCCCCTCAGCGGAGATGTGCTGGCGTCCGCCTGTTCTGGAGGAGATACATGCCGCTTCGCTATCTACCTGGACGACGCTGATTAAAGAGATCGCCCGACAGATGACCACGGAACAACTTTTCACCTGTCAAGAATAGAATGTGGAAGTAGGGTAGATATATTACGCGCGGAGGAGTTTCAATGGCGGACGAGAAACCCAAAGCTAACCTGACTGCGGATTTATCAAGGCTGACGATCTCGGCGACAAAGCCGGACCGGAAACCGGCAGCGATGCTTGCTGAAATGGGAATCAACGTCGTTCCCATTGAGGAGGACGAGGGCAACGTTGACCGATACGTATTGAGCAAGCGGCTTGTGGTCGAGCGGAGGACCGGCAGCAGCTTCCTGAAGGGCATCATGGACAAGACGCTGTTCACCAGCGCTATCTACCTACGGGAGCACTTTCGCATCCCGATCCTGATCGTGGAAGGGCAGGTGAACTATGAATATAGGGCTTTCGACCCCCAAGCGATCAGGGGGGCATTATCCTCCATGATGTTGCTGTATGGGATCAATGTCCTGTCAACAGCGGATACGGAAGAAACGGTGGCCCTCATCGCCATGATAGCACGCCAGGAGCAGATAGGGATTCCGGAGATCTCACTGATTCCCAAAAGGAAGGCAACCGACCTCCCCGACATGCAGCGACGTGTAGTCGAGATGCTGCCTGGCTGCGGCATGGTCATGGCCAGGGAGCTACTGCAACACTTCGGCAGCGTGAAGCGGATCGTGAACGCAACCGAGGAGGAATTCCTGGGCCTGAAAGGCGTTGGTGCGAGGAAGGCGAAGGAGATGCACAGGGCCCTGAATGCCGAATACGAGGCCGTCGATACGGAGAAGAATTTGGAGGATGCCATCGATGTCGCCCCCGAGCTCCTGTTCAAAAGGCCGGTCACTTTGCTCGCGCGGCAGCACTACATTTATACGGAGGAGAAAGAACGCCATATTGTGGACCTGGTATTCCTCGATCCTGCGGCGAACGAGTTGATCCTGGTGGAGTTGAAACGCGGGGTCCTGACGGCAGGACACCGTGACCAGCTTCGGCGCTACCTGAATAATGCGCATAAGTCGAAACTCCTGCGTGAGTTCTTGCAGAAGGAGGCAAAGATTCGCGGTATCCTCGCGACCGTGGAGGAATGCGAATTCGAGCCGGAGGATGCCGACATAACTGTGCGCATCGTCGACAAGAAGCGAGCTGTTGAGGTGCTAAAGCGGTTGAGGAATCAGCGCCTTGAGCATGGATAACAATCTCTATAACCCCCCATATCTTCGCCCTGCATGAAGTAGGTCAGGCGGGAGGTAAGAAAGGAACTGGAGCGTTTTTCACAGTATGGGCAGGGCATGCCCTGCCCCTACACGAGAATCGCAGTTTCGGGGATGTACCGCCTCGATCGTTGCATACCATTGTCGGTTCCTGTAAATCCGCTGTAACCAGGATAATCAACAGAATTCAGGGAAAGGCTGATGGCTCAATCCGGCACGCAATTATTACGAACATATCGTCAGGAACGGTACCGAATTGAACCGTATTCGGGAATATGTCCGGACCAACCCACTCAAATGGGATTTGGCCAGGGAGAACCCGCGAAATAGCTCTACAGGCACGTTCAATGAATTGTTGTAGGGGC
>CAZTBA010000144.1:0-13460 GCA_964611725.1 uncultured bacterium | reverse complement strand
CGGAAGTTCAAGGTGTGAAACGACGGACTCTCGCCCCTGAACGCCCACTCGTTGTACAGCTTGTGATGGAGATCCTCCCTGTTGGTGGTCATCACGCATCCGTCGCCGGTGCATATGTGCTTCCCCTGCTGGAAGCTGAATACGCCGATGTCGCCGTACGTGCCAGAGTGCTTGCCCTTCCAGGTAGCACCGATCACGTGGGCGCAGTCCTCGATCATGAAGATGTCGTGCTTCCGGCACAGCTCACTGATCTTATCCAGCTCGGCACACAGGCCCCACAGGTTCGTCACGATCAGGGCCTTAGTGTGCTCGGTGATCGCCTTCTCGACCTCCGCGGGGTCCATCAGGTAGGTGTCGTACTTCACATCGACAAACCTCGGCACGCAGTTAAAGCTGAGCGCCGCCACTCCGCCGAAATGGACCAGCGGATCGCAGATCACCTCGTCGCCACAGCCCGCGCCGGAGATCGCAACCGCCTGCGCCAGGCCGGTCATCGCCGAGTTTCGGCAGATGCCATATCTGGCACCCGTGAACTTCGCGAAGGCCTCGTCCAGCTTCGCCACCATGCCGTCGGGTACCCAACCGAGGCGCTTGCTCTCGAACACCTGACCGATATACCGCAGTTCTTTATCTCCGAAAATCCTTGCCATCCCTGTTTTCCTTTCCTATAAAAGTCACTAAAACTTGTAGCGTTCCTTGATGCTCTCCGGCAGTGCACCGACCTTGTCCAACAGACGTGCCTGGGTCAGCCCCAGGATCATCCGTTTCTGCTCGTCGGGAATGGGGGCGAACACCACCGGACCGATCCCCACCGACATCGGGTTCAGGAAACCATCGGAGCCCATGACGAATTTCTCCGCACCGACGTTCTCGATCCCGCGATCCAGCCAGCCGAGGCTGCCGAGGTTCCACATATTGGCGTACACATTGGGCCTGGTTTTGAGCACCGGGTCGAGGCCATTGCTGTAGTGCCCGAATATGAAGTCCATGTCTGGAAATTTTGCAGAGATCTCCATTATCTCCTTCGGGGCCCAATAGTGGTTGAGGATCAGCATATTGCGATCGGCAGCATATTCGTAGAGTGCCATCAGGTTGGGACCGTCTCCCGGATATCGCTCCTGGTAGCTGTTGATCAGCTTTATACAGCGGATGCCTGTGTCGAACATACGATCGAGCTCAGCGAGGATGTTGTCTCGGGTGTCGTTGGGATTGACTAACATGAAGCCGATCATCCGGTCCGTTACCCTACTGCATACCTCGAGCAGGAAGTCGTTTCCGAGATGGTAGTCTGCGCCCGAAAACATGTATCCCCCTCCCTGCACACAGACCGCATCAATTCCGTTGGCATCCATGAAGGCCACAGACTCCTCTACGGTCTCTTCGACACTTCGAAACGTCGTGGCGTGTTTCCACCCACCTATGTGGGTGTGCCCGTCAATGACCAGAACATCCGGCAGTCCCTCTCCGGAAATCCATCTCTTCAGGATCTCGTTCATCGCACACCTCCCAGCAGGCGGCGGAGGTTGTCGCTGCAGATCATCCGTTTGGCTGACTCGTCCAGTCCACGGGCATACTGGACATTTGAAATGTAGATTCCCGGATCGGTAAACGGCGCGCCGGTGGCGAAGAGCACCCGGTCGGGTCCCACTTCACGGGCCACCTCACGCCAGTATTCGAGGATGCCGGTAATATCTATGTAGAGGTTCTTCGTGCGCCGGATGAGTGGAACGACGGCGTAATGTATGCCGAGTCCGCCCACAACATTGGAGAATACCATCGGCAGTTCCGGGTGGGCCAGGGCGATCTCACGGATACCGTTTATGTCGCTATCTCCGGGCGATCCCATGGTGGTGTCGGTGCCGAAATCGAGGAAGCATAGGATGCGATGTTCTTCGAGCACCGCACAGAGGTCCTCCCACAGCCACAGGAGAGGCGGCGCGACTTTCAGGGGAAATCGCGCGGCGCGGACACCCGCCTCCAGCATCTCCCCGACGAGTGCTTGAGCCGCATCCCTGCCCGGACGCCTGGGTGGTTCTATGACCCACACGGGATGCAGACGCGACATACCACTGATTGCGTCCACCAGCCGGCGGTTGCCGTGCTCGCGGGGATAGACCGTGCGGGCGTGATGTTCGTGCACCAGTGCCTCGGCCATCCCGTAGCGGTCCAGGGTCTCCAGGATATTCCGGGCAGTCAGGTACCGGGGGATCGCCGAAAGGATTATCCGTCCCAGTGTAACGCAACTGTCAAAAGGCTGAAGGTCCTTCAGATCCGGCATCTTTTCCGAAACACGCATCTTGGCACCTCATTCAACTGTAGTCTCCCGGTAAATAGTATACTTCCATCAGTCTTTACGTTTACTATGAGGATAGCTTCCTATCACATGGACTACTACCTTCACGACTTCCGGATCGATTTCCTTACTCTCTTTCTCAAATAATGCCAGAACGTGCTGACTTTCGAATGTACCATCGGGGACAAGGATTGGAGCCATCTTTTGCAGGCCCGGATGTCTTTCGCCATCGTCAACTCGGCTATGTGAGAAGCCTGCTTTCTGTAACCAGGTTAATGCTTTCTCTTCAGACCCGAAACGATAGCACAACTGGAAACCGATGACCTCATCGTCGGATGAATACCATACGATAAGGTCAAAAATATCATTGGAGAACCAGCGGCGAAACGGTTCGCCGGAGATCTGTCGGATGTGTTTTATTTCCCGCAACATAATGAGCTTATCTTTCTAAAGCAAAAGTCATTACTAATCCGGGTTTTGGTAAGACCTTTACTGCAGAAACGGCAGCATCGGTTTCCACTTGCTTTTCCAGATGAAGGGGATGAGCACTTGCGTCGCGATCCAGGGCATAGTCCGCGACATGACGGCCCTGTCCTCGTCAGTGAGGTTGAACAGGATGAACGGGGCTATCAAGGAGACCGGTCGCGAGTGCTTCCGCGCGTGATTGGCGAATACCTTGCTGAGCCTTACCCTCTCATCCATATCGATCACCGCACCGATCTTCCCCGAGCTGAGGTGACTTTCTTCTTCGCGAATGTGCGGAAGCCAGAGCTCGTGCATCCGTGTCAACGCTTGATTCAGGACATTCAGCGGCTCCCCTGCCTGTGTCGAAGCCTCAATGTCGCGGATAACCCCCTTGATCGCATCGATGGCCGGCACCATCTCTTGATGCTGAGCCGTCAGAAACTCGAACGGTACATCGGGCATCTTTTCCTTGAAGTAGGGAAAGACCAATTCGTCCTCGGTGAGATGATGGGCATGGAGTATCGTTGCGAGACACCGGATATAAATGATGAACCCTTTCCGAGTGTCGGCATCCGGGTAATCGGATTCCGCGAAGGCCCTGCTGCGCTCAATGGAGACATCCAGCGCCCGGGTGATTATGGAATGGATGCGGACGAGATCCCCTGCGACCTCTGCTTCGGGTAGATTCAAATCTGCCATGGTTGCCTCCATCGAATATTGATTTCGGAAGTGTTAGCTGCATGACACACCCTTCCGGCCTTTGAAACCATAACGACTGCTCAGAGAATCGCAGATATCATCAATCATTCGAGGGACACCGGCCATCAAGTGAGACGGTAGTTCTCCCTCCTGTTCATAGCAGCAGATCTCATAAACAAGTTTCTTCAGAGCTTCTCTTTCATCACCGATTGGCAAGACACTGTCAAACCTGGATTTAATCTCTGCTTGCTTTCCTATTGAGAATGGATAGCGCGATTTTATGACTCTCTCAAGTGCCTCTTCATGAGTAGCTCCCCTTGATCTCGACACGAAGTAGGGATTCATGATAGATTTAATCAGAAATGTGGTACCAGAGCGAGGATTGAACCAGGGCCAACCGGCTAACACTAAAAAAGAAACTATAATTGAGACATATATGCCGGTAGTTCCCCCTATGATGAAACAGACGATAAGAACAATTGCTATTATCACAAAAAGACGCATATCGGCTTTAGACTCCGTATAATTTGGGCTCGACATCTCCGAATCCTCCATTATACTTCGCTTGCTATTATGCTGCGCATCCTTGATGAGGTACTCCCATTCGTAGGAAGCGAGTCTATCGTAGTATTCTCTGACATTGTCGGAGATTGTTCCTCTCCAATCCAGAGATCCTAACCGTTCTCGTGTGGCTGGCGCAATGTCGGATAAGACCGTCCGGCGATAAGCTTTCCGTCTTCCGTGAACCCCTCCGATCTGTTTTCCAGTTCTTTTATCAGCAGGCTGCGCCAGTGTGATATTCTGTCGATTTCCTCTGGTCTATCGATGAGGTTATGACATTCCATGGGGTCATCCTCCAGGTGGAAGAATTGCTCCCTGCCGTCGCGTGCAAACCAGATGAATTTCTCCCGCCCGTCGGTAAGCGTATGATGCATCGGGGCAAATTCGATATGCAGGTACTGTCGCCCATCAGATTTCGTTCCCAGAAGTATAGGTAACAGGTTCTGTCCTTCGACCGTATCCGGAACCTCGATCCCTGCCATCGCCAGAACCGTCGGCATGATATCCTCTAAGCACACAGGCTTATTGTACCTGACACCGGATTTGAGTCCAAAACGCTCGGGTGTGCGCAACAGAAACGGAATGCGAGCAGAAGGCTCGTAGGGAACACTTTTCCGCCAGAGGTAATGATCCCCGAGCATCTCACCGTGATCACTGGTAAAGATGACCACCGTGTTATTACCGGTCATGCGGTCAATTCCGGTAACGGGATTCAGCAGGCGATTGATCTGATCGTCTATATGGTTTATCAATCCATAATAGGCAGCACGTGCAGATCGCAGCACCTCCCCTTCAAGGCAAACGTGACTTGAGTCCTGTCCAAGCCCCACCCCCCCGTTCTCGGGAGGTGTGGACCAATCGCCGACCACCGGTTCAGGCAGATCGGCCCTCAGGTAGCGTTCCATGTACGGCGCCGGCGGCACCAGGGGTGGATGTGGCGCGAGGAATGAAACAACGAGGAAGAACGGACACGATGGATCGCGTTTGCGCAGGAATTCCAGTGCAAGATTGACCGTCCAGTTGGTCTGATGATATGCCTCAGGCATATGCCACGGTCGGGCAGTCCAATCGTTATGCATTACCCCTGTACCGTAGTAGCCCCCGCTCCCTTCAGGCTCACGTTTCGCGAGCCATTCCTCGTAATCGCTTTCCCAGCCGTGAATGATCATATGATCGAAACCATAGCGTTTGCGCGGCGGATGCTGGTGCATGCTCCGTCCTACAAGATACGTCTGATACCCGTTTCGTGAAAGGATCTCCGGGAGAGTGCGCGGCGCATCCCACTCGACCCCATCGCGGTAGCCCACCATCCCATGGGTTGCGGGGAACTGGCCCGATAGCAGCGACCGCCGGGCAGGTATGCAGACGGGGCATGTGCTGTAGGCATGCGTGAAATGTACACCCTGCCTGGCAATACGGTCCATCGTAGGCGTTAGCAATACCGGGTGCTTTTCGATGCCAAGGCAATCTCCGCGCTGCTGATCCGTCATAATCAGAAGAATATTAGGGCGATTCACCATCACCACTCCTTGCTGTCGTCAGATTACCTGAAACAAAAACGGCTTTCGGGGTTAAGCCACAGCCCCATGCTTTCCATTTACTATCATGTCAGAACAGCTTATGATGATAATGTACTAAATCTCAACCTCATCTGATACCAATTCCCGATTTATCACAACCTGCTTTCATACATAATTAACTTCTCGACAGTCTCATTTAGCCCTATCTGCTTCGTCAACTTGCCGTCTATTGCTTCCACATATATCAGGATACGGTTCTTGAGAGGATCGTATACCAGGCTTGCATAGCCGAGGAGGGGATGTTCCTTATACTCATACTCCGATAGTGCTTCCCATGATGAACGAAATATCGATTCTAAATTCATATTCCTGTAGTCCAGGTTATATGCAACGAAACTCGGTGCAGGGCCGGCACCGTGGCCGATCCTGTACTCATCGGCATATACCTGTGGCGATTGATCCTCCTCCCGTCCGGTCTCTATTCCCATGAACAAGGGGCCATTCGTGCCGGCAAATATGCCGCCGGACAGGAATGCAAATTGATCGGTTCCGTCTATTGTGAAAACTCCGTGCTTCTTCCAGGAGATCCCATCGGAGCTCGTGGCAAGGGCGGGCCTTTTCCGACGGTCGCCATCCATGGCTTTATACAGGCAGAACCACATGCCATCTACTATGTCGATCATAGCATCCCGGGCCTGATTTGCGTCGTAGGCCCGATCATTCTTGATTGCAAACCCCTTTGCCTGCCAGGGACCACATATATTGGAGGCTGTCATGAGGAGTGTCTGCCAGTAAAGTCCACCCCACACGAATTCGGAACCGGTATCGACCGAAAGATAGAAATGCCACCTCCGTGAAAAGGGATCTTTGAGAAGCTGTGTTCCCTCTATGCTATGGATCTTCAAGCCTATTTTTTCAGATATCTCTTCTTTGCTTAGACTGCTTACGAGCTCAAATTTCTCCCCATCGTCCGATCGATAGACATTGGCGGCAAAACCTCTAACCCCTCCTTCGGCCTTGCGCGGCCTGGCCGTCAGAAGAAACTCCCCGTTTTCATGATCAAATATGACCTTACCAGCCCCAACCCACGAACCGGGCTCAAAATCCGGGGGATCGAGCACAACGTGCTTAAATTGCCTGTTGGCAAAAACATACTGAGGCGGTACGAAGCCATGCCAAAGTCCCGGGGATTTCATATCTCCTGACATATTTTACCCCCAATTTCAGGCGGAAGGGCAGCCAATACTATCGAACCAAAGTCATCTTCCGCACCGCGATGAAGTCACCCGCCTCCATCTTAGCAAAATAGACACCGCTTGCCATATCCTTCGTATCCCACAATACCGAATGATATCCGGCTTCAACGAACCTTTCTACCAACACCTCTACTTCACGCCCAAGTTCATCATAGATCTTAAGCTTTACATAGGAATCCTCGGGTAGCTGATAGCGGATCTCAGTGACAGGGTTGAAAGGATTGGGGAAGTTTTGCCGGAGGTAATAGACTTTCGGACTGAGTGCCAGTTCCTCCGACTCCTTGACCGAGGTGTATACAGGCACAAACCTCATCTCATCTATATAGATTGTCTCCACGGACCTCACGAAGAGGATCATCGTGCTCGGATTGGATCCCGAGAAAAGCATCTCATCGAACGGGATCTCCACTCTGGTCCACTCTCCCAGCTCCAGTGGGACACCTTCTTCTCCGCCGATCCGAAAATTTCTTCCTGCTATCTGGAATATAATCTCGCTCTCTGCGGATGAGCTTTTTACATAGAGCTCCAGGCTGCCATAGCCGCTAAGATTAAGGCCTTCTTCTATCTGATACCTAAAGGAAATAAGCCCTTGACTTGTCGAAGGGAACGAAATCTCAAGCGAAGTTTCTCCCCCGTACAGGTCCCCCTTGTACCCCTCATCGTATTCTAGCCCCACCGCACTTATCTCCCAGATAGGGTTAAACTCATCTTTGTAGGTATAGAATTCCAGAGGGTAAACCGAAAGCCGAGCGGTAGCATATATCTCCCGCATCGATGGGCCTTCAAGTATGATATCCAGATACTTCCTGCCGTAAAGTGTTTCCGGAAGGGAAAGTCCGACGGTTGTGGTAAATATAAGATCACCGGCAATTTCGTCTCCACTCACACCGTCATCGCGCATCCAGACCCCTTCCGCAATACCAAGCGGGCTCAGGTCCAGAAAGGCACTTTCTACACCTTCAAAGCGTCCTGTATCAACGCTGAATCTGACGTTGAAGCTCTTACCAGCAACGATCTTCTCAGGGTTAACCTCAACAGGTACGGGAGGAAGGTGTAAGTGGTCCCTGACCTCACCATCGATTCTTATCATTTCAAAGGCAATTTCCTCTCCCTCGACGGAAACAATGCAGTGATGGTGACTTTTCTCGGTATAGGCTGTCCACGAGTTCCTACCTATGTCATAAAGGCCAGCCCCTCCCCCACCGGTAACTATATAGATAACGTCATCTATCGGGTATGTCCTCTCATAGTTATGGACATGGCCCGTAAACACTACATCTACCCCGTAATCCCTGAACAGGGGATGGAAAGCTTCTCTGGCCTTCAGGTTACTCTCGTGGTCTCCGCTGCTGTAGGGAGGATGGTGGAAAAAAGCGAAAACATTCTCGGCTTCCTGGGATTCACTACTTTCAAGATCGATCTTAAGCCATTCATACTGGTCGCTTCCAGGACTATAGTTGGCATTCGTATCCAGTATTATGAAATGGCTGTTTCCATAATCGAATGAATAGTAATTCTCAGGAGGAGGAAATGAGTAGAAATCATAGAACCAATGGGCATTGTCCTCATGGTTTCCTATAGCTACATAGAGTGGAGTGTCCACCATAAGGTCATAGGCCGGAGTGAAAAATTCATCGCTCCATTCGCTATAGATCTCCCCGTGCGTCACAACATCCCCGACATTTATCACGATGTCAGGATCGGCTGCAATGATGTTCTGAACCACGGCAGCATGTGTGTCCGGGTAGGTGCGGTTATCACCATACACAACAAACCGAAAGGGAGTATCCCTCAGAGGAGCCGTGCGAAAGGTATGGTCATCGCTTACCAGGTCATCCGAGATCACCCGGTAATGATAAAGAGTCTCAACCTCCAGTCCATCCAAAGTCACCTCATGGATAGAGCGCTTTCCGGTGACAGATCTCTCGCGTCCGTAAGAATCATCGGGGCCGTACCCCACCTTTGTATTCATCTCGGATATGGTTTCCCACATAATCGTTATCCCATCCTGCCGCACATTCTGGAGGTATGGGCCTTTGAGGAAACCTTCAGCTTCATTTGGAGCTGCAATTGCAGCTACCCCAGGCCATGGAAATAATCTACCGGTTAACCCGGCAACTATGACCAGAGTCAGCAATAAGCAATACCGTTTAAAGTCCATTTTCGACCTCCTCGCCGGAAGTAATTTACCACATGCCTGCTCCGTTCAGGCGAATTTTCTCTGAAGTCATTGTCCGCATGTTCATCCTCCCATTACCTCCCTGCAGGGCTCCAGTGGCAAACATTTCGCTGCGCGGGCAACACGGGGAAAACCCTGGCATTGAGTCTACCAGTTCAACCTCCCTCGATACGATACTTTCTTCTTCCCTTCTGTGATCTCCCCAATCACATAGCTCTTACAGTCCATTTCTGAGAGATGCTTTCGCATCCTTTCAATCGCTGTCTCCTCTGCCACGATCGTCATCCCGACTCCCATATTGAAGGTCCGCAGCATATCGGAATCCCGAACGTTTCCAATCTCCCGAATCAACTTGAAGATTGACAGCACCTGAATCTCGCTCAGATCGATGACCGCATTCAGGTTTTCCGGCAGAACCCGGTTCAGATTTCCCTCGATTCCGCCTCCCGTGATATGTGCTATCCCATGGAGCTGCGGGAATTCAAATAAGTCTCTGAAGCTCTGATAATAGCACTTGTGCGACCTGAAGATCACATTTAAGAAGGGTTCCCCTTCTATCTCCATTTCAACAACCTCGGGTTTCCGGGCCATCAACGCCCTTACAAGGGAATATCCATTGGTATGGAGCCCATTCGATGCGACGGCCAGAACAGTGTCCCCCTCCTTAATCCTCGATCCATCGATGATCTCGGACTTCTCCACCACCCCGATGATGCTTGCCGTAAGGATATAGGTTCCGGATTCTATAACTCCAGCCTGCTCCGAAGTCTCCCCACCCGTCAGCACACAGCCCTGTTCTCTGCAGGCACTGGATATGGACTCCACGATCTGAATTACAACGTCCTTTTCCAGCTTACCGCAGATGATAGCATCCTGAACTGAAAGAGGTCTTGCTCCCATAACAATGATGTCGTTGACCAGGTGGTTAACTAAGTCATAGCAGATCGATGAAATCCGGTTGTACTGGAATGCCAGCTTCTGCTTCGACCCGGGTTCATCGGTTTTTATCACTAAAACCGGATGCTCATATTCGGGAAATCTCCCATCAAACAGTGTTGCGAAGGCACCGATCCTGTTGAGAACCCGCTTGTCGGTCGTCTCCAGACTTCCAGCCATTGCTCTCTTTGTGGCATCGGCCAGTTTGATATCAACACCCGATCCTTTGTAAGAAATCCGTTCTTTCATCATCTTCATCCTCTTAGCTCAGGTGTCTTTTCAGAAAAGCCATAACCCTGCTAAAGGCATCTATAACCAAAGGATCCCCAATATTCCCATCGAAACCATGTCCGCCGCCAGGGATCGTAATCAGCTCGTGCTCTACACCAACCTGTGCAAGTTTGTCCGCCATCATTACGGATTGTTCGTACGGCACGTCCGTATCCTTATCACCATGCAAAAGCAATGTGGGTGGATACTCGCCCGTGACATTACGGATCGGGCAGAAAGGATCGAACTCTTCGGGTTCAGTATCCGGATCGTGTCCGGTCACCTCCATGGGCCAAAGTCCATTCTGGCGACAGTAAAGGTAAAAGCGGCCCCGGTTGTTCCAGCCCATAGCTTCCGAAATCACCTTCTCCCCAACGGCAGCGTATGCCTCATCCTTCGGAACGGGCGGTTGCTGGCAGTAGAAAGGATCGGGTCTGCTATACCAGGGTCCCGCAATGTCACCGTAACCGTAGAAGGATACCAGTGCTCTGGGACGAGGGTCGACACAAAATCCGGTCATCAGTGTCAGATAGCCACCGGCAGAGTGTCCGATCACCCCTACGCGATCCGGATCGACATGGAAAAGTTTCGGACATTTTTCACGCACCCAAGCATAGGCATACCGGATATCTTCGATAATCGCCTTCAGCTTCGTTTCCGGCGCCAGACGATAGTCAATCGAAATGACCGTATAACCTGCATCAACGTACAGGCCCAACTGATGGGAACTGATGTTCTCCCGGTGTCCTCCGATCAGGGCACCGCCATGTATCCACATAATAACCGGTCGTAAGTTGTCGTCGCCGGCTCCATAAACATCCGCCTTGATTTCGCAGCCTTCAGCAACTTTGAAAACATAGGTTCGTCTACTCAATTTAGCACCCTCCCGCGGACTTCGATCCATTTGCCTCCCCGTCTAACTTCAGAGGTCCGGCAATTTTGACAGGTGTGAGGTTTTTTTGTTCTTACCCTCTTGACATTTTTACTCAAATTTGCTATTATTAATATAGACTTATACATTTGATTACCATTTGGACTTGGCAGGCTTCGGCTACATACATACCACACCACCACCTAATAGAGGACGATTTTTCCTCAAGCCGAAGCCTGCTTTTTTTATTTTGTCCATCCGGGTCAGATCGCTAAATAGCCTATAGCAAGAGATCCAATACCGAGCCTTCCTGCACAGGAACGAAAAGCCCCGCCGAAATTTCGCTGACAGGGCTTCTCCAAAATTAAAAGCATAGCAGAACGCTTACCTCCTTCTAAATCTCCGCCGGGCTTCGGCCCACATCGAGACCTGCAGAGAAACTGCCTCAGATCAATATAGGAAACCCAAAAACACACTGTCAAGCGCTTTTTCCCTCTGGCTTTCTCCTCGCTTTTTATATCGGTTAAAGGAAAAGGTATTGAAACTTTCCGATCTAAGCATTAATATATTGATTGATTGCTTTATGCCATTGGAAACTATCCTGGACTCCAGCGAGCGATAACGAGCCGCTGGGTAAGGTGTCGGTGCGAGTTCATGGAGATTGACGGTAACGAGGAGGCAGATGTGAATTTCAGTGAGTCGCGTATCAGTCTGGCGGTTAACCCGGTTTTCGAGAAGCCGGATGGAGCAAAATTCGATTTTCAGGGATTTGTCGGAAATCGAGCCGATGTCAATCTGGAGGAGTGGCTCCTCAAAGCGCCGATTGCCAATCCTGCGATGCTAAAGATGTTCCGTGACCAGGAACGTCACCCCGATCGCGATCTGCTGCCCTGGTCCGGAGAGTTCGTTGGAAAGTATCTCATCTCAGCCATACAGGGATGGCGCATCAGCAGGGACGAGCGGCTGAAAAGCTTGATTGATATGGTAATCGCCGAATTGATTGATTCCCAATTACCCGATGGTTACCTTGGACCGTTTACTCCTGAAATTCGTCTGACTTCCGATAAATGGGATGTATGGGGTCATTATCACTGGATACAGGCGCTGCTGATGTATTATCAGGATACCCGTTCCCAGCCCGCACTGGAGGCATGCTGCAGGGCGGGTGACCTCATCCACAGGACCTTCGTGGGAACGGGGAAGAGTATGGGAGCCCCGGAACAGAACCTCGCCATCCTCCATGGCGCCTGCCTGCTTTATGAGAAGACAGGGAAGCCGCTGTACCTCGAGCTGGCGGAATGGGTGATCGGGGAGTTGGACAAGCCGGGACAGCCCGGTTATATATCGGATGCCCTCTCTAAGAAAGAGATTCAGGAATTTCGGGCACGTCGATGGGAGGGCCTACACTGCATCCAGGGCATCTGCGAACTCGGCTTTATCACAGGAAATACGAGGTACCACGATGCATTCAGACACATCTGGTGGGCGATGCTTGAGGGCGACCGCCACAACACCGGGGGTTTCACGTCGGCAGAGTCATGCCAGGGCAATCCCTACGACCAGAGGGCTATCGAAACATGTTGCACGGTAGCCTGGGTCGCTCTGACGATCGACATGCTCCGCTTGACCGGCAACTCCCGTGTTGCAGACGAGTTGGAGCTCTCCACTTTAAATGGAATCCTCGGTCCGCAACACCCTTCGGGGCGCTGGTGGACCTACAATACCCCAATGGACGGCGAGCGGCGGGCAAGTGCCCATGAGATCGTCTTCCAGGCGCGGCCCGGTTCGCCGGAACTGAACTGTTGTTCCGTCAACGGGCCACGGGGGATCGGAATGCTGAGCGAATGGGCAATTATGGTTGCCAGGGACGGTGCAGCTTTGAATTACTACGGTCCCGGCTCCATCACAATCCTGCTGCCCTCAGGAGCACCGCTCACAATCGTTCAGGAGACCGAGTATCCCTTGAATGGAAAAGTGAAGATGACCATCGGGTTGGACAAACCTGAGAGTTTCACACTGTATCTCAGGATTCCCGGCTGGTCGGAAGAAAACCATCTGGTAGTGAATGGCAGGGATATCGGGCCGTTGTCCCCGGGCTCATATTTCCCTCTCAGCAGAGAATGGAAGGAAGGCGATATTCTGGAGCTGACGATGGATCTATCGCCCCGTGTCTGGGTTGGCGAGAAGGAGTTGGAGGGCAGAGCATCCATCTATCGAGGTCCCATCCTGTTGGCTTACGACCACTATTTTAACAGCATGGACCCGGATGACGTACCAACTCTCGATGCACGCGATCTGTCAGGAGAGCTGGTGTCCTGGGACGGGTGGCTCAAGCCATGGATGCTGCTCAGGTTGCGGTCGAAAGGCGGTCGAGAACTGCTGCTATGCGATTTTGCGAGTGCGGGAGCAT
>CAZTBA010000143.1:0-13506 GCA_964611725.1 uncultured bacterium | reverse complement strand
GAGCTGGTGTGGAAGGCCATATACATCTCCATGTTGTCCCGCGCTGGAACGGTGATACCAACTTCATGCCGGTGATCGGGAAAACCAAGGTCATATCAGAATCATTCAAAAGTACCTATGATAAGCTTAAAAAATATTGGGAAGAGGCAATATAGTGAAGAAGGAAGGTGATCTAAGATGAGAGAGAGAGCGGCCCGTAGGGAGTCCGTATGGGTCAAGAGGGTAAGGCTTACGTTCCATATAGCGCTCCTCGGGGTGGCATTGACTTTCTTCATAATCTATCTCAAGTTTCCCGAGATCTTTGGGAAGATTTCGAAGTCTTCACTCCAGCTCAACCCCTATAAGGTTACGAAAATTGAAGGGGATCTCTATGGGCATTCTCCGGATGAGGGATACAACTTCATAGAAGTTTTCCTGACCATAAACTCCAGCACTAATATCTCATATCCGATAACCCCGAGTTTCTTCAGGGCCAAGGGGTCGGACGGGAAGCTATATGATGCGAAACCATTCTCCCCGCTTTTTGCGGAGAGGTCAGATTCCCTCCGCATAGTCAGTGGGGACACCATAGATAGCCAACTTGTATTTGAGATACCGAAAACTGTCGAGGCGAAGAACTTGCTTTTCGAGAGGAGGTAGAGGTATGAACGAGGACATTGCCTTAAAGTTTGAAACCTACAGGGATAAGCTCGAAAAGCTAAGAGGCTACCTTTGAGTTAGATAAAGCTGAATCTGAGATCTCAGAACTCGAAAAGGAGATGTCCGATCCGGGCTTCTGGGAAAGAGGGCAATCCTCCACACAGCCGATAATAGATCGCGCAAGTGAGCTCAGAAATGATCTAAATCTCTGGAAGGGATTCGATCGCGAGCTCGAAGACCTCCAGGTCCTCTACCAGCTTGCAGAGGAAGAGGACGATAATACGATGTTTTCAGAAGTTGAAAGTGAGCTTCGATCACTCGAAGAAAGGCTCAGGGCTTTCGAGATCAATGTAGCTTTCTCGAGTGAGGACGACCGCAGGAATGCCATCCTCACGATCCATCCCGGGGCTGGAGGTACCGAATCGGCAGACTGGGCGGAGATGCTTCTGAGAATGTACACGAGATGGGCGGAGAGGAAAGGCTTCAAGATTAACCCTTTCGATGTACAGCCTGGCGATGAGGCCGGCATAAAGAGCGCAACTGTGGAAGTGGTTGGGAAATATGCCTATGGCTACCTGAAGGGGGAATCCGGTATACACAGGCTCGTGAGGATCTCCCCGTTTGATTCACAGAAAAGGAGACACACATCTTTTGCATCCGTCTTCATCTATCCGGAGGTGGAAGAGGATATAGATGTTGAAATAAACGAAGATGATCTGGAGGTAGAGGCCTTCAGGGCAAGCGGCCCCGGGGGACAGCATGTCAATAAGACATCCTCAGCCGTCAGAATAAAACACATACCCACAGGGATTGTTGTTCAGTGCCAGGCAGAGAGATCCCAGTATAAAAACAGGTCCAAGGCTATGCAGGTCCTGAAGACACGCCTCTACCAACACTATAAGGAGGAAGAGGAGAAGAAAAAGCAGGCCTTAGAGAGCACCAAAAAGAAGATCGAATGGGGCAATCAGATACGGTCCTACGTTCTCTATCCCTACAACCTTGTGAAGGATCACCGCGTCGGAATTGAAACAAGCAATACTGAGAAGGTAATGGACGGCGACATCGATATGTTCATAGAGGCATATCTACTCTACGGGGACGGGAAAACATAGAGATGTGGAAGACGCCAGAAAACTTAGGGAATCAGCACCGCTTTCAGAGCTTCCCTCCTCTGAACTGAGGCAAAAGCCTCGTTAGCATCTCTCAACGGAAACCTGTGGGTTATCATCCTCTTGAAGAGCTCTTCCTTCTCCAAAATAAGCTTCAAAGCTTTCTCCGTATGGGATGTGTGGCTGACCCAGATTCCCCTCATAGATATATCCTTCAGATTGAGATCGCTGTACGGGTCTAAAGTCACCTCTCCCACAGGTGTTGCGATGCCAACTGAGATGAAATCCCCACCGCGCCTTACAAGCTGAAGTCCCTCCTTAAAGGCATGTGGGTTTCCAGTTGCCTCCATCACAATATCGGCACCTCTGCCATCCGTAAGCTCAAGCACCGCTTCTTTCCTCTCCTCGGGAGAAGTCACTCCTATGTTAAAGGTTGTGGTTGCGCCGAAATCCTTGCACATCCTGAGCCTTTCCTCATCTTCCACACTACCTACTACAACTATCTCCGAAGCCCCGTATTCCGCCGCAAACGCGATCCCGAATATCCCGAGCGGCCCCGGTCCCAATATCACAACCGAACCACCCTGCTCCGGAGGAGAATCCCATAAAGCGTGGGCTGCGGTTGCACCCGAGCAGGAAGCTGGGACCAAAACACTATGGTCCACATCCTGCGGCAGGACAAATATGTCGGTTTTACGGTCAAGGACTATATACTCACTGTAACAGCCATTGAGATGTGTAGGCTGGTTTATGGACCTGTGGATGCCGTAGACCCAGCGTTCCCGACAGAGCCAGGGCTGGGAGGCCGTAGTGCACCAGTAGCACTCGCCGCAGACAATCCCCCTGTTCCAGAGAACCGGTTGCCCCTTCCCGAGCTCTACCCCTTCGACGGAGAGCTTCTTCCCCCGGATATCCTCGATTATCCCTACTCCCTCATGTCCAAGTATCATCGGCACAGGTGTCCTTGGGTCCTCTCCAAGCCACATATGTATATCCGAACCGCATATGCCAGCAGCCGTGACTTTTGCAAGGATCTGTCCTTCTTCGAGAGAAGGGATCTCAAGCTCCCGCGCAACAAGCGGCTCGCCGAACCTCTCAAGTATCATGGAGAGGGACTTCTTTGCCATAATTGCCTCCTCAAAGTTCTATTTTGTCTACATCGACGTTCATCTTCCCGGAAAGCCACAGAAATCGGCTTGCAGGGTGTACTTCTCGAGTTTTCACTTTTGAGGCCCTATTTTCAGCAACTCTGAGAAATCGAAACGGGTGCATTCTATTCTGCACCCCCTTAAAATACTAAATTTACTACGGTCCCGTCAATGAATAAAGCCAGAGACATCTTGACACAGATTGGTATTGGAAGATCTCACGCATCAACGGCAGGTCACCGTAAAACGTGCTGAAGTGCCGTCAGCTTCGGCAAGTTGCATGAAACTCACAGACTATAGGGGCACGGTGCATAAATTGCATCTCTGAGTGATCAGCCTCCGGGCGAATATCGTCTCTCGACACCTCGACCCGAGATAAAAAAAAGCCCGGGGCTATGCCAGGGCTAAGAATAAGCTCAGAATCGGAAATGGTTTTGCCGAAGGATATTTCTGTACTGACAAGTTGAAACACTACTGAACGTGGCTCATCACCTGCTGGGTTATCGAACCTTCCTGGATCAGGGCAAATATGACGAGGTTTACACCGAACTGAAACTGCCTTGTGATATCTGGCTTCCCCCACCACTCATTTATATCGGGAGTTGCCCACATATCCTCATAGTCCTTGTTCGACATTATGCAGACCAATCTCCCATCAAAATGTATCCCCTCGAGGTATGGGGACGGGAGCCCAGGGATGTGCATGAAAGTGTCAAGCCCACCGGGTGGACCGCTGAAATCGAAATAGCAGTGGTATATCGGGTGGTCGTTCGGGAGCTTCTCATAGTTCCAGTCTATACCCTTTTTCTTTCCGACAGCAGCAAGTGCATCCCTTATCATACGTCTGGCGGTCTGGTTGCTCGGACCGTTCGGGTCAGGCCAGGCATCCTCGCAGAAGAAGAAGCCGCCGCTCAGCATATATTTCCCAAGGTTCAGGGCCTCGGCATCGGTGATCTTGAAGGGACCAGGACGGTGAGCATCGACCGATGTGTAGAGCCAGGGAACTTTGAATATCTCCTTGTTCGTGAAAAGGAGCCTTCCCTCATAGGTTGCCCTGATACCCGTGTAATTGTTTATGGCCCTCACAAGGTTCGGAAGGGCGGTCGGACGTTCGAAATAGATACCGGCAAGCTGGTGAGTGGCTGATTTTTCGGAGTATCCGACGTACATATGAAAGTAACCCTCTATCTTCTTCTTATCTGTGGGGTTCTGTATGACCATAGCATGATACTTCCCGGTATCGAGCGCATCTATATCGAGCATCTCGAGGTTCATATCTATCCTCTCATCCGGCTCCTTATCCCCGATTATCAGAGCGGCACCGAACTGGGGTTCAAGCTTCACCGCCTCGAACGATATGCCCCTGCTTACACCACCCTTCGGACGGGCCAGGCTGTCAAGTACCCTCATGGGCTGGGGTGAGGCTGAGACCTCCCTGCGGCTTACCTTGGCTTTCACGGTTATCATCTTACGTCTCATGGGACGTGGCTTCGGTTTCGGGCGCTTCCTGAGCTCGAGGGGTTTCACTAAGCGTGGTTCCCTTTTCACAAACTTGGTTGTCAGGGGCCTCACGGCCTTCTCCTGCGATTCCCTGGGGCTGAGCATGAAAAACGAAATATGTATCCCCAGGGCGAGCACCAGGCTCGCCATCAAGGCTTTGCGGGTTCTGGAAAGCAAAAACCCCATACTTAACCCGAGCGATGGGCAATTAAATCTGGAGCTTTCAAGCTTCATACTCGAAGTGGCACCCTCAGTTTCAAAATGCATAACCGTTAAAGACCAATACAGACGGAATGTTTCTTAACCTACCTTCCACTCCCGCCCACCAGGAACCGCGTCGCCCAGGCAGGCATCACTCCCGTCTAAGCGCTTCTCTCACCGGAGCCCCCTCTACCAGCAGTACTGATGATCTCAACAATTCTCGGACTGTGCCCCCCGGGCGAGGTAAGTTTCTCGAGCGGCCTTACCGCAAAGAAGGAAACAACAAGCGCGACAAGGCTCAAGGAAGTACCCCAGGTTTTTGAACCGGTGGCCCAGTAGGCTATCAGATAGGCTGAGATCATAGCCAGCACAGGAAATATATAAAGGAAGAACGCTCCCAGCACGACACTCCGGGGACTGATAAATACCTTTACGGTATCCCCAGCTAAACCACCAGCAAAGTTCTCGGCTTCCAGTATCCTTTCACCTCCTGATCCAATGGTGCAGGCGTTCTTCGACGAACAATGGGAACAACCACTTCCACGGGGAAGCTTTACCCTGGCACTTCCACCTTCGACAGATTCTATGACTCCTATCTCATCCACAGAACTACCCCCAAGCTCCAGCCCTATCATATGACATGACTATCCGGAAACTCCACAAAGTTCATCATAAATTAAAGGTATATTTTGAGACCGTCAAGTTTTTTCCTTCAATTCCTCCGTTCGAAAAACCTTGACTTTACCGAATGTTGGATATACAATATAACCTCGAAAATCTCGGAGCTTGTACAGAGGAGCTGTCTGAGCGACGGAGAGAATACCGAGTTCGGATCTCCGGAGTCCGAATAAGTTCAGGATGTTCTCAAACTTCTAACATCACCCGCGTACACCCGAAAATTCTAATCGCGGAACTTTTCGGTGTATATAAGAAAAAGGAGCAGAGGATGAAAAAGGGAATAGTCGCAGGTGCGATAGGAGATATGTCCTTTGAGGAAATACTCAAGCTTTACAAGAGATCAGGGTTCGACGGGATAGAAATATCGATTTCGGAGAACAGGGCGGCGTGGTTAAACCTCGAAAGTTCCGAGGACGAACTTCTGAGCCTGAAGTCGAAGGCTGAGACGGCCGGTATCGAGATACCCAGCATAATGGGCGGTCTCCTCTGGAAGTATCCCCTTTCAAGCCCCGACGAAAGTATCAGAAGAAAAGGGATGGAAGTTGTAAAAAAGGCTATATGGAGTGCCAAGATCCTTGGTGCTGATGCGGTACTCGTTGTCCCCGGAGTTGTCAACTCCGAGACAAGCTACGATTATGCTTACAGTAGATCCTTAGAGGCCTTGAATGAGCTCTCGGCATACGCCGAAGACAACCAAGTTTACATGGCGGTGGAAAACGTCTGGAACAAATTCCTCCTCAGTCCCATCGAAATGAGGGATTTTATAGATGCCGTTGAAAGCCGATATGTCGGGGCCTATTTCGACGTAGGAAATGTTATCATATCGGGGTACCCGGAGCAATGGATAAGGATACTCGGTGAGAGGATAAAAAAGATACACCTTAAGGATTTCAAGTCAGGTCAAGGTTTCGTCTATCTCCTGGAGGGAGATGTAAACTGGCCCGAGGTCAGGAATGCAATTGCCGAGATCGGGTATGACAGCTATCTCACAACCGAGCTTTCTCCATACCGCTATTACCCCGAGAGGATGCTCGAAGAAACCTCGAAACATGTAAAAGCTGTTTTTGGAATATAAAATTTAGGAAAGGTGGGATGATGAAGGAATAAGCATGCTATATCTCTCAGCTCTATTTATGGATATGTGCCTGGGGGTGGTCACGCTCGCAGTCCCCCTCCTGGCACTCAGTTTCGGTGCATCGGTCGTGCAGCTTGGTTTCCTGGGGATGCTCTCCTCCATATGTTATGCAGTCACCTGCGCCTTTACCGGCCGCCTGGTCGACAGGTTCGGCCCGAAGCTTCTAGCGGTATCCTCCTGTTTTGTGCTTTCGATCATATACATTGCAGTAACCCGTATAGACCAGCTATACCATATGTATATCTTCTTTGCGATGAGTGGGATTACCTTCGCTTTCTTCTGGCCACCGATGGAGAACTGGGTAGCCGAAGGGAAAAACTATGAAGAGATACTTAAATCCATAGGGATTTACAACATGGCCTGGAGCATAGGGCTCCTGCTGGGTCCACTTACGGGCGGATTTCTCTTTGAGAAGGGTGTCATGGCCCCCTTCTATTTCGCTGCCGCCATTGCGGGAGGCCTGGGGATTTTTCTCGCCTTCGTGTCCAGATCTTCCACTCCTGAAGCTGAGATGAAAACCCTGAACGGATCCTACCTCCTCAGGGAAGACAACAGATACCTCATGGCAGGCTGGATGTCCAATTTCATATCATGGTTTATATTAGGGAACATAAGAAATATCTTCCCGAAGCTTGCCATCTCCACAGGGATAAGCGCGGGAACCCTTGGGATGCTGATATCCACAGTAGGTCTCGCACAGATCTTCTCCTTCTATTTCATAAGGAGGTGGGAAGGCTGGCACTACAGGATCTTCCCCCTCCTCATCTTCCAGGGTATGGCGGCTGTGGGGATGCTCTTCATATATTTTGGTAGATCGCCCATAGTATTAGCTTTCGGGATGGCTGCTATCGGGGTATCCAACGGGATGACCTACTACTCGAGCATATTCTACAGCCTTCACAGGGACAGCAAAAGGGGCCTTGCCTCCGGACTTCACGAGACGATACTGGGGACGGGAGGGGTTCTGGGCCCCCTTCTGGGAGGTTTCGTGGCAAGCTATAATATAAGGTGGCCTTACCTTATGTGTCTCGTCCTGGTGGCAGCAGGGATTGTGGCCGAATCGTTGATAGTGAGAAATTCAAAAGGCCATGCTCAGCGCCATTAGAATCTTGTGACCTCATATGATGGAGCCACCCCAATATATGCTGCTCTCAAGATAATGTAGGGGCGACGGACCGTTGCCTTTGCCAAGGTAAACGAGACTTCAGGAATCCAAATGTGTTTTGGTGTAAAGGAGCCTTCTGAGTAAAGAAAACTGAAAGCTTCAATCGACATCCCATTTCATGCCCGAGAGCTCCCAGAGCACAGTTACAAGCGCCTGAGTTCCCCTATCTTTCATTCCTCCGGCCTCAAGTGTACGGAAGAGTTGGTTCACAAGCGCTGTCCCCGGTAGGGACGCTGCGAATTCCTCGGCAGCCAAGAGGGCAAGTCTCAGATCTTTCTGCTGGAGCTTCACCATAAATCCCGGCTCAAGGTTCCTCTCAAGCATTCTGGGGGCAAGGTTTTCGAGCATCCATGACCTGGCAGCCCCTTTGGAGACTACCTCGAGCATTTTCTCGAGGTCAACTCCTGCCTTTGCACCGAAGGCGAGTCCCTCACAAACTGCAAGTATGTTCAATCCACATATTATCTGATTGCATAGCTTCACAGTCTGCCCCATTCCAATTCCGCCGACGTGCACTATGTTCCTCCCAAGCACCTCGAATATAGGGAGACATTCTCTGAAGGTATCCTCCGGCCCGCCGACCATTATGGAGAGGGTTCCCTCCCTGGCACCAACATCCCCGCCGCTTACGGGAGCATCGAGCATTCTTACACCTTTACTCACGAAGGTCTCAGCTATCTCCCTCGTAACTTTGGGCGATATGGTGCTCATATCCACAAAGATCATCCCCCCCTTGGCACCCTCGATAATGCCCTGCTTATCCAGTGCCACCTGCCTTACATCAGGTGAGTCCGGCAATATGGTTATGACCACATCAGATCTGGCAGCTACCTCCGCAGATGACGAAGCCGGGTGTGCTCCCAAGGATGCAAGTTCGTCAACCGCCGCCCTGCTGCGGTTGTAAACTGAAAGTTCGTACCCTGCCTCCAGAAGGTTCCGGGCCATCGGCTTCCCCATTATCCCAAGGCCTATAAAACCTGTACGTCTTTCCAAAGCAGCACCTCCCCTGCAAAAGTCAACTTCGGTAAAACTCACTGGACAGATATAAACGATAATCGGAATATACCTCAGACGTGCCTTTCCAGTCAAGTCTCGTGATCGCAGAAGAACCTAAAAAAACGTTGATTTAGGGCATCAAATAGTTTAAATTAGTGCTTCGTTATTAGCGGGAACTCATGGGAAATTTTCAGGAAAGAGAGGAGACAAGATGCTCAAGACTTTGCGACAGAATACCAAGGTCATCCTATGGATACTTGCATTATCCTTCGTGGGGTGGCTGGTGCTCGACTACGCGGCTAACATAGGTGCCAGGAGGTGGGGCAGTACCGGAGAAATTCCGCTTCCCGACTATCTGGCAAAAATAAACGGCAAGGAGATCTCAAAGTCCGATTTCGACAATATACTGAGGGATGCCTACATGCAGGAGAAGAAGGCTACTAGCAAAGATCCGGACTATAGAAAACTCGTGGACAGAACCTGGAACAACCTGGTTGCCTCGGCGATATTCCAGGAGGAAATCCAGAAGAGGAAAATTGAGGTCACCGACAGGGAGCTTGTGACCTTCGTCCGGAATAATCCCCCTCCCTTTGTCCAGGAATTCGAGATCTTTCAGACCGATGGTAAGTTCGATATAGAAAAATATAAGGTCTTTCTCGATGATTCCGAGACCTTTTCAAATCCTATGTATAAGGAACTCGTCTTCGCTATAGAGAGCTACTGGAGATCCAGACTCCCGGGCATGAAGCTACAGGACATGATCTCCAGCACGGTAAGGGTGACGGATGCTGAAACCAGGGAATATTACGCCGAGAGAAACGAGAAGATAAAGGTCCTCTATGCAAATGTCGGGTTCGAAAGTTTCTCCGATTCACTGATATCGATATCCGAGGAGGACATGAGGGTTTATTACCAGGAACATTCGGATGACTTCAAGGAGCTGCCCAAAGTCAGGTTGAAATACATAGCCATACCCGAGGTCCCGAGCGCTTCCGACAGTGCCAACCTCAGGATGAGACTTGATGAGATACTTGCTGAGCTGAAATCCGGCGCCGATTTCGCCGAACTGGCATCGGAATACTCCGATGACCCCGGGACAGCCGATAAGGGGGGAGACCTCGATTACTTTGCCAAAGGAAGCATGGCAAAGCCATTTGAAGATGTGGCCTTCAAACTCAAGATCGGAGAGATATCAGACCCTGTGAAAACCAACTTCGGCTGGCATATAATAAAGCTCGAAGACAAAAGGGAAAAAGATGGTAAGGAAGAAGTAAAGGTGCGTCATATACTGTTCAGGGATGAGCCGAGCCGCGATACGATCGAGTTCCTCCAACAGAAAGCCGATACGCTGCTTCAGAGCCTCCGCAAGGAGGCAGATATGGAGGAGCTTGCTGAGGCGGACACCACCCTGAGGTTCGGCGACACCGGGTTCTTCGGGAAGGGGAGCTTTATACCCGGCATCGGGCGTGTAAGCGAATCGATGGTCAAATTCATATTCGAGCAGAAACCCGGCTATGTCCTGCCCAGACCTTATTGGACGGAAGACGAGATCTACGTGATCCAAATTTCAGAGAAGAACGAAGGTGGACTGACTCCATTTGAGAAAGCTGAGGATAGGCTCGGGAAGATAGTGATCAGAGAAGGGAAGAAAGCGTTGGGGCAGGAGAAACTTGAAAAGGTATATGCTAAGGTGAAGGAAGGGATTTCCCTTAAGGAAGCGGCTGAAGCGGAATCGGTTGAGGTGAAGGAGACAAAGCTTTTCTCAAGGATAGATTATGTGTCCGGCGTAGGCAGCAGAAACGAATTTGTCGGGGCAGCCTTTGCTTTGAGCGATGTCGGGCAGGTAAGCCCCCCTGTTGAGGCGACCCATGGGCTATACCTTATAGAGCTTCTCGAAAAGGTACCCATAGATGAGGAGGGCTTCGAAAAAGAGAAAGATTCCATAAAGAATTCGATCCTGGAGAGAAAACGTTCCGAAGCTTACAATACCTGGTTCTCAAGCTTGATGAAGAAAGCCAAGATAGAGGACAATCGTTATCTCTTCTTCAACTACTGATAGGGGAAGGGCTACATCTTAAGGAGCTCCAGGGCTTTTTCAAGGATAATCGTACCTGTCTTCGGTCCAAGGGACATCGTCCTCTCGTAGTTGAACTTATCAGCCCCGAATTCCTCTTCGGGTATGATATATCCGAGTTCATCATTCGCCAGGCATATAAGGAATCTGTATTTTCCTGACATTTCTTCCTTTATTTTCAAGCCAAGTTTCGGGAGGAGCTCCCCCGGTATTGTCACTATCTGCGCACTGCCCACATCTATAGCATATATTTCGCTTTCGAGTTCACTGTCCTGGATATCTCTCTTAAGTACACCGGCCTCCCGGAGGGCCAGAAATCCATCGTTTTCAACGGGAAACCTGATGACTTTTCTCCTGATGGATATACGGGGTGAATCCTCAACTTCAGCGGTCCTCAATGCCTCTATGGCCCCCGCAGCGATAGTCGTCCCTACCCTTTCAGCTTCCTCAAAGGTGTGGCCGCTCACATCAGGGGAAACCATCCCTCCGAGTGCCCCATTGAAGAAGATCGCCACTCCACCAAGAGAAGCTTCAATCGCCTTGTAGAAATAACCGACATAGTCAGCGGTGATGAGGTGGTTATCGGACCAAAGGACCTCAGGGTGATTGGCGTAGTTCGCGATCACTGCTATGGTCCCGCCGCTCAGGCCGTCAACCTTCATGATTGAAAGCTCTGAATCTATTATATCGGGATCAACGTGGTTCTTAGCCACACCCTCTACCCCTGTGGATGCGAATTTTATCGTAGCGGGCATCATCCCTGACAATGCATCCTCTATGCACCTGATCATCTGAGCTCTCAGGTACCTCATATAACCTTCGTCGACACCCGACACTGACTCCGAAGGTCCCCAGAGTCCTATTGTGTCAGGGCCCGAATGTAGATGAGTGCTGGCTATTATGACGTTCTCCGGGGGGAGTCCGAGCTTCTCCACCTCAGACCTTATGAGATCTACATCGTCCCTAAGAAACCCGATAAGATCGGCCGATACGAGGATAAGTGTTTCGTCACCGTTTTTTAGCACAAGACATCTGACGAATATATCGTCATGGACCCCTTCGCTCAGACGGTTCTCGCCAAGTCCAGCCATATAGACACTTTTCTCAGGAGTTATCCTGACCGAGGATGCCCCTGCAAGGAGCAGCGGCTTGTTTCTGGAACACCCGCATACTGCCATGAGGAATGACATCACGGCAAAGGTTGTCAAGGTAGCCCTAAGCAAATATCCCTCCTTGCTGCTAATCTACTTTGGCACGTTTCCTCTCAATCATCTCTGTGGTCTGATCCCTCATTTCACCCACAGCCCTCTTTATCTTCCTTCTGGTTATTTCGCCGCTATGGGGTGCAAAGAAAAAACCAAATAAAGCTCCCAATAACGATCCGATCAGAAAACCAAGGAAGAAAACAGAAGCAGCCCCGCCTGATCCACGGACTTCCCTATCAGCCATAGACAATCACCTCCATATGTGGCTACAGGATATCAAGCCTTGCTCGGCTTCTTGAGCTCGTTCCTTATCTCCTTGCCTGGCTTAAACCAGACTTTTCTCCTCGCCGGTATAAAGACCTTAGCGTTAGTGCGAGGATTCCTGGCCTCCTTGGCCCTTGTATTTTTGACTTCGAGGGCACCGAAACCCCTTATCTCTATCCTTTCCCCATTTATAAGCGCCTTACGCATAGCATCGAAAAGACAACTGGCAGCTTTATAAGCAACCATCTGGGTCACACCAAGTTCTTCCACAACCATACGAGCAAGGTCCCTTTTCGTAGCAGTCATATCCCCTCCTGTCGATTTAAAGTTTCAATCTAAAAGCTTAACGTCATACTCATGGTTTCCGAGAAACTCGAGAAGTTCATCCCTGTGATCGCATCCCCTGAGCTCGAGTGAGAACCTGACCTGGGCTTTCCCTATGGGGACGCCTGAGAAAGCTCTGTTATGGGATATATTGAGTATGTTAACTCCGTTCCGGGCGAGAAGCTCGGTGAAGTTTCTGAGCGAGCCCGGCCTATCCGGAAGTATGGCCGATATCCTCACAAGGCGTCCCGTCTTCACAAGACCCTTATCGATAACCCTGGAAATTGTGTTGGCATCTATGTTCCCGCCACTCAATATAAGGACGAACTTTCCGGACTTCAGCCTCACCTTGTCATAAAGCAGGGCAGCGAGAGTAGTAGCACCGGAGCCTTCGACCACGGTCTTAGCCTTTTCCATAAACATCAGTATCGCACTGGCTATTTCCTCCTCACTCACAGTCACGATATCATCGACCAGTTCTTTCACTATGGGAAAGGTAATCTCGCCAGCCTTTTTCACAGCTATCCCATCAGCAATCGTCTGGGCTGAGCTTAGCTCACATAGCCTCCCTTCGTCGATCGAAAGTTTCATGCACTGGGCATTCTCGGCCTGGACGCCTATAACTTTGACCGCGGGGTTTACGTTTTTGACCGCAGTAGCGATGCCCGATATAAGCCCTCCTCCACCTACAGGTACTACAACAACGGAAAAGTCAGGAAGCTGCTCCATTATCTCGAGCCCGATAGTTCCCTGCCCTGCTATGACCAGGGGATCGTCGAAGGCGTTGATAAACGTCAGATCAGCTCCCTGTTGAAGCTTCAAAGCATATTTGTAGGCATCATCGTAGGTCTCACCATGAAGCACAACCCAGGCGCCATATCCTTTGGTGGAAACTACCTTCGTAAGGGGAGTCCCCTCGGGCATCACCACGGTCGCACGGATACCTCTCATATTCGCAGCGTACGCGACACCCTGGGCGTGGTTTCCTGCCGAGGCCGCTATAACTCCCCTTCGTAGCTCGTCCTTCCTGAGGCTCGCAATCTTGTTGAACGCACCCCTTATCTTGAA